>CALUUY010000046.1 GCA_944324095.1 uncultured Elusimicrobiales bacterium | reverse complement strand
AAGGCATTACAGGGGTGAAAAACCATAATTTGTTTTAATTTTTTGGCCGTTAAACCGGTTTCTTGCTTCAATTCTGCACGCGCGCAGGAAAGAAAGGTTTGGTTTTTTTCGCGCTTGCCGGCGGGGATTTCCCAGGTAGGGGCGCCGATAGGGTAGCGGTACTGTTGAACCAGGTACACGCAGCCGTCTTCCACCGGCAAAATGCCGCTGGCGCCTTGGTGGTCTAAATACAGGCGGGTGGACGTCTTGCCGTTAAGCAGGCGCACGCCGTCCAACTTTACTTTTAAAACGCCCTTATACAAAGTCTGGCTGGAGGTCTTAGTCTCTTTTAATTTACTATAATGTTTCATATAGTTCATATTATAAAATTTTGGCCCCGGCGGGGCCTTTGGCCTATACGCACCCTAAATACGGCCCTTTTAAACACTTTAAGGATTTTACACCATGGCTGAATTTGTACAGCTGCATAACCACAGCGAATATTCTTTGTTGGACGGTATGCTTCGCATATCGGAAAACCATAAACCTTCCCGCTTTTTAAAAAGCCTGGCCGAACAGGGCATCAAAGCTATGGGATTAACCGACCACGGCAATATGTACGGCGCGCTGGACTTTTATGACGCCGCCAACGCCGCCGGCATAAAACCCATCGTGGGGTGTGAGTTTTACATTACCGAAGGCAAATATACTGAAAAAGACAAATCCCGCACCGGCCACCTAACCCTGCTGGCACGCAACCACGAAGGGTACCTCAATTTAATGAAATTAAACTCCCTGGCCTGGGTAAACGGGTTTTATTACCACGCGCGCATAGACAAAGAAATCCTGGCCGCCCACGCAGGGGGGCTGATTTGTCTATCCGGCTGCTTAAAAGGGTTTTTGTCCCAATACACGCGGGAGAAATCCTTTGAGCAATGCTGCGCCTTGGCTAAGGAGTATGAAGACATCTTCGGTAAAGGCAATTATTACATAGAGCTGATGGATCACGGCATTAAAGAAGAGGTGGAATCCATCCCCGTTTTAAAAGACATTGCCAAACAAACCGGCATAGAACTGGTAGCCACTAACGACTGCCACTATGAGAAAAAAGAAGACTGGGAAGCGCACGACGTACACGTGTGTATAGCTACCGGCAAAACTTTGAGCGACCAGAGCCGTATGAAAATGTCGCACGAGCTATACTTCAAGTCGCCCGAAGAGATGTGTGCGCTGTTTTCCCACACGCCGCAGGCCTGCGCCAACACCTTGGCTATCGCTGAAAAGTGTGACTTGCAATTCCCCAAACACGGGTTTATTTTGCCTAATTTTGAAATTCCCCCCCAGTACCCCAACTCGGCCGAGTATTTTAAAGACCTCTGCCGCAAAGGCTTGACCAAAAAAATGCACGGCAACGTGCCGGAAGAATACTGGAAACAGCTGGAATTTGAGTTTAACGTCATCATCACAATGGGGTTTGACTGTTACTTCCTTATCGTGCAAGATTTTATCAACTGGGCCCGCGCACACGATATTCCCATAGGGCCGGGGCGTGGTTCGGGCGCCGGCTCTTTGGTGGCGTACAGCTTAGACATTACCCGCGTGGATCCTATACAAAACAAGCTTCTGTTTGAACGCTTTTTAAACCCGGACCGCGTAAGTATGCCGGATTTGGATATTGATATGTCCGACGCGGGGCGCGGGCGGGTAATTGACTATGTGCGCAATAAATACGGGCACGACCGCGTATCCCAAATCATCACCTTTGGTACAATGAAAGCCAAACTGGCCTTAAAAGACGTAGCCCGCGCTATGAGCGTGCCCGTGGCCGAAGCCAACCGCATCGCAAAAATGATTCCCAACGACCCGAAAATGACCTTGGAAAAAGCGTTGGAAATCAACGAACTTAAAAACGAAATTGAAAAGAACCCCCAAAGCAAACGCCTGTTTGAAATGGCCCAAAAACTGGAAGGCTTAAAACGCCACACCGGCATACACGCGGCCGGGGTGTTAATTACCAAGGACGCTGTGTCGGAATACGTTCCGCTGGCGCGCGGCGCAAAAGACGCCGTAACCACGCAGTTTGAAGGGGAACCCTGCTCCAACCTGGGGCTGCTGAAAATGGACTTTTTGGGCCTGCGTACTTTAACAGTTATAGACAATGCCGAAAAAATGATACGCAAACGCCACGACCCTAATTTTAATATTAACGACATCCCCCTGGATGACAAAAAAACCTACGATTTGTTGTCTTCCTGCAAAACATTGGGTATATTTCAGCTGGAAAGCGGCGGTATGCGCGACTTAATTAAAAAATTGCAGCCCTCCAAATTTAGTGACGTTTCCGCCTTGGTAGCCCTCTACCGCCCCGGGCCGATGGAATCCGGAATGATGGATATGTTTGTGCGGCGCAAAAACGGGCAAGAGAAAATAAAATACGAAACCCCGCTTTTGGAATCCGTCCTGCAAGACACCTACGGTTGTATGGTGTACCAGGAACAGATTATGGAAATTTCCAAAAAGCTGGGCGGCTTTACCCCCGGCGAGGCTGACACCCTGCGTAAGGCTATGGGGAAAAAGAAGCTGGAAGTGATGGAAAAATTCGGCGTAAAATTTGTGGAAGGCTGCAAACAACACCACATACCCGAAAAAACCGCCCAACATATTTACGAACAGATGAAAGCCTTTGCGGGATACGGGTTTAACAAGTCCCACTCCTATGCGTACGCGTTGGTGTCGTATCAAACGGCGTATTTAAAGGCCAATTATCCCATTGAATTTATGTGCGCGGCGTTAACCAACGAAATCGGCCACAACGCTATTGGGGCGGACGACAAGGAAAACAAAATCGTCACCTATTTGGAAGAAGCCCGCAATATGGGTTTTGAAATTCTGCCGCCGGACGTAAACGCCTCCCAGCCGGAGTTTTCCGTAGAGCAAAAAGACGGAAAAGAATACATCCGCTTTGCGCTGGAAGCCATCAAAAACGCCGGTGAAGAAGGCTGCATCTCCATTGTAAAAGAACGCGAAAAAGACGGCCCCTATAAAACGCTAACCGATTTATGCAACCGGGTAGATATTTTCCAAGCCAACAAAAAAACCATAGAAAGTTTAATTAAAGCCGGTGCTATGGACAGCCTACTGCCGGATAAAGACCCCAAAGAAGCCCGCGCCACCTTGCTTGCCACTATGGAAGACGCCGTGGATTATGCCCACATGGTGGCCAAGGAAAAGCAAAACGCGTCGGCCAGCCTGTTTGGAGATGATTTGTCCGTAGTAATGAGTGTAAAAAAGAAAGAAGAGCCCAAAAACATCCGCCCGCTTACTCAAAGCGAGCTACTCAACTACGAAAAAGAGGTACTGGGCCTCTATTTCAACGGGCACCCTATGGCCAAATACCAGCCGCATTTAAAACAACTTAACTGCACCCCCATTGCTGACATTTTGGAAGGCAAGGCCAGCGGACATTTAAACGTATTGGGTATTATCACTTTATTTAAAAAACGCCAAAACAAACAAAAAAAAGAATGGGCCCAGTTTGTGATAGAAGACTGCACAGGCTCTTTGCCGGTAAACGCTTTTGCGCGGGCGTATGAAACAATGTCCCACAAATTGGGGCCAAACGCCATTTTAAATTTTACCGGGGACATACGCGTAGATGATGAAAGCGCGCGCTGTGAGCTTAACCTGCAATCTGTTGCCAGTGTAACAGACGCCCTGGGTTCCGCCGCTAAAGAGTTTACTATCGAGCTCCCCGCCAAATACACCAAAGACCAGTTACAAAAATTAAACTCGTACCTGGATATGACCAAAGGCGTTACCCAAGTATTTTTGGAAGTCCCCTCCAAGCAAGACCCGCACAAAACGCTGCGTGTGCGTACACACAAGCATATTTTTCTACACCGGGCCTTGCTGGACTTTATAGAAAACACTTTGGGAACCAGCTGGTCTTTTAAGTAATTCTGGCTATTTATTCTTTCCTAAAGAACAGTCGAGCATAAATAACAATTCCCCCTGGGTCAAAACAAAGGGGAATTTTTCTTGCACCAATACTTTGCTCAATACACCAAAGGGGCAATCTCCTACCAGAAAAACAAGGGGAAAGAATAAATGGTTAGTTTTTCTATACGGGCAAAAACCAAACAAAGCAACAAAAGTACACCAAAACTTTGCTAACCCCCCGCAATTTGCTATAATAAATAAGTATTGAAACCGATTTAAGCCCAGTTGGCGCAGCGGTAGCGCGTTCCCTTGACATGGGAAAGGTCATAGGTTCGATCCCTATACTGGGCACCATTTCAAATCCTCGTCTTCTGACGGGGATTTTTTATTTTCTCCCTATTTTAAGACTTTGCAGGTACAAGTCTCCAAACGGTCTTTTTTGCTATTTTTTGCAGGTTTTTGTAGTTTTATTGGCAAGATTTTGGCAATATTCTTAGCTATACAAACAGGCGCTTTCTGAGCCTTATTTTGGCAATTTGCCAACCGCTTCCCGACGAAAGATTGATTGGTGCGCGGGAAAGGGAAAAACAATAAATAGGTATTAGCGATTTTTATTGAAAACCTGAAGTTTCAGAAACAATGGTGAGGTTTATTCTTTGGAAGAGGACCCATAATACCAAACAATCTAATTCGGGTTAGGAATTCGGCCTACTAGGTTCATGGAGAAATGACTTAACTTGGTAGATACCCCAAACAGCCCTGCCGAAGCAGGGCTGTTTTAGAACTATTAATCAGAGATACTTGAAATTATTTGTTTTAAAAGAAAATTTCTCCTTTTTTAGTGTTATATCTTAGAAAATATAAGATATCTGGAAGTTTCCGCTAAAACCTTCTCTGCGGCCGGCATATCCTTGCACTGCCAGACTCATAGTCGTCATATATTTATATTTCCAAGAAAGGCCCAATTCTCCCATCACGCTTCCGCCTTTCAAACTGGGGGCCTGAATATCCAATCCGCCAGTTTTAGCTTTTGCATCCCC
Source organism: uncultured Elusimicrobiales bacterium (assembly GCA_944324095.1). GTDB lineage: Bacteria > Elusimicrobiota > Elusimicrobia > Elusimicrobiales > Elusimicrobiaceae > Avelusimicrobium. Next base: position 6,776 of record CALUUY010000046.1, on the reverse strand, counting down.
GTCAAACTCATAATCGTAGGCCGCTCCGATATAAGGGGAGCACACGCTATCCGTTATAAAATTAGCTTCAATGCCAATTTTAGCCCGTTGGGAATCATTCGCTTGGAAAGAGAGCTGATCACCGCTGGAAACGGTTACGTCTTTCGCGTCGGTATGCGTCCATAAATACTTTGCATACAGGTCTAACTTGACGCTGGGATTTACCTGCCAAAGATACCCGCCGCCGATATGGGAGCCATAATAGAGCGAGTTATAATCGTAATCGGCTCCGCCGGTGAAATCCTGGCTGGAAAAATCCGTGTCCACCTGTCCAATACGGGCAGAGGCCTCCGCGTAGAAAGAATCGTTCCAGTCGAAACGACCTAATAATCCACTCCCGCCATAGGTGGTATCGCCGTTGGCTTTAATGGACAAGACTGAGAAGTCATTGTTTGAATCATAACTGCCGTTCCCATATTCTGCAAAGAAAGCGGCCGTCAGGTTCCCAAATTTTCGCGCTAATCCGGCGGCGGTATTTAAGCCGTTTATGTCTACATAAGAGCCGGTTTGATAGCGAGATTTACCTGCGCTGATAGTGCCAAAAACACCAACATCTTCTTTCAGTTGAACAGCATTTGCAGCCGCCTGCAAGGCATTGTCTGCAACAAAATCGCTCCCTTGCGATAAGAATGCTAGAGAAGCTGCGCTCCCTTCGGAAAAAGCTTTGCTTTCCGGCCGAACGCTAACCTCCGCCACCGAAGCGATCAGCTGGGTAGGCGTTGTTTGCAAATCAAAATCATATTGCAAGGTCAACCCCTGCATTCCAACTCCTGTCATAGAGGCAGGATCTCCGGCTAAAGAAGTGGAATTAATGAGTACAAGTTTATCCCCTTCGTTTAAAGAAGAGGAATCACCTTGAACTCCTACCTTTACGATGCTGTTGCTGATATCGGCAGTTCCAGTTACATTTAAGACTTGTTCTCCGGCTGTCGTGTTATCAGACAGGTAGAAATTCATTTGTTTATTGGCAGCGTCCAAATTTCCGTCAAAGACAGCATTCGTTCCGTACACATTTAACGTGTTATACGCATACTGGCCGTTTCCGGCCATTGCCAAGGTGCGGTTGGGGCCGATGTTAATAGAATTGAAAAGCACCCCTTTCGCCCCGTTCCAAGCCGAGGTATCCGTTAAAGTAACGGTGGTGTCCTGATTAGTCACATCTAACGCCTGAACGTTTACATTTGCTGAGGATTGGGCGGTAGATGCGGCAGACAAATTATCTGTACGCAATTCCCCATTCACAGTGAAATTTACGTCTAAACCAGCGCTGTCGCCCGCCTTGATTGTTATATCATCGTCTTCATAGTCGCCATTTACTACCTGTTCTTGGGCAAACAGATGCAAAGAACCCGGGTAGAGAATATAGCGGAAGGAGGTGTTCCCTTCTTGGAAAGAGAAATGGTCGTTTGCCGCCGTGCCTACTACATTGCTGCTGGCGATTAACGTGACATCTTCTCCCAACGATAAGGCTGGATTGTTGGATATGGCGATATTGGCCCCTTCTATGTTGATGTTGCCGTTGGTTACATTAAGCATAGAATTCCCAGCGGAGACATTATCCAACACGAAAGTTAACGTTTTGTTAGAAGCGTCCATATCGTCAGTTAAATCCAGGGTGGCGTCTGTGCCCCATATGGTTAACTGGTCAAAGTTATACGTCCCACCGGAAGAAGTATCGATGGTTAAGGTGGAGCCAGAACCGATATTTACATCCGATATATTGGCATGGGAATCCGCCTCTACCGTGAAGACTGAATTAGCCCCTTCTTGTACAGCATCCAAGCTGCCCAAGGAAGATTCACCTTCGGTGGTTAACTGTTCAAAACTATAAAAACCATTTCCTTGTTTTGTTAATTCGTAACCATTACCGATTTTAATGGTATTAAAATACACCCCGCTTGTGCCATTCCATTCCGTAGTATTGTTTAAGGCCAGCAAGGTATTGTTGTTGGTCACATCTAAAGTGCCCGCGGTTAAAGAAGCCGTAGCATTTTCCGAACTGTTTACAGATATGTTTTCTGCTTGGAGAGTGCCATCTACAAAGAGGAAAACGTCTTCTCCCACTTTGTTTCCGGCAATTAAATTCACATTATCCGTCCAATTGCCGGTTGTTTCTGCTCCGTTATGGAACAGGTCAATTTGATTCTCCGTCTGATTAACTTTGTAATGGTAGGTAATATCCCCCGCTGTAGTCGTATCTTGCGTATTGGCCAGAGTACCGCTAAAACCGTATCCTCCGGTTTCTTTGAGCAAAGTGAGGCCTTCCCCAATATTTAAGGAAGGGACAGCATTGGTAATATCAACAGAAGAACCATTGATATTAATGGCCCCCGCCTGTTCTCCAAATACATCTAAGCCATTTCCGTGGGTAATTGTCAAGATAGTATCATTGGCTTTTGCGGAGGACAAATCAAAAGAATAATTCTCAAAATTATTCAACCCGTGAATAGTTTGAGATGTAGTATTTTGCCAATTTAATGTATTACCGCTAAAGGAATCAGCAGATGAATTATTTATTAATCCGCCATAAATTACCGTATCTGCTCCAAACTGTGTATTTCCAGAGACGTTAATCGTGTTATTCGTGGCCGTAGAAGATGTTTCTGCGAGTGAACCGAAAAAAGCCCCGCCCGCAATTTGTCCATTTATATTACTGGAAGCAATCGTAATATTATTCCCATCTGCGTGTCCGGTTACACTATAATCAGGCATGGAGTTCCCACCGTATTGCGTTTCTCCAGCGCTTAAATATCCCCCAAAAAATTGTCCGTTTAAGGACATATTGGAGATATTAAGAGAGTTGTTATCTGCAGTAATAAGCGTCTGATCGGGTGCAAGGGCAGAATCTCCTTTATTTTGCAGAAACACCAGGCCGCCACTCATCAACACGGGAGAATAAAAAGTGCCTCCAGTAACAGACAGCGTATTGTTATTAGTGGCTACATCCATATTTAAGCTTTGATTATCCCGCGCAGCAAACGAAACAGACACATTCCCGCCCATAAAAGCTTTGTTATCCGGCGTAGAAAGGCTGCCGCCCGCAATCGTTACTTCATTGCCTGTAACATCGCTGTCTATATTAAAATTTCCACTTCCATCAATATCATGCACTTCCAAGGCGCCGCCTACTATTTGATCGGTCAGAATACCATCGGTAAACGTGACATTATTATTGCTTATTGTCCCGTTTACAGCATAATTTCCATTCCCCGCCAAGTTGGAAACTCGGATTTTTCCGCCATATACATCTCTTGATATAGAGCCGCCAGAAATATTAATGGCATTGTTTTTTACTTCGGCATCCTGGGTGATGTCTAAAGAGTTAAGCTGGCTGTTGGCATCTACTAATAGTTGTCCTCCTATCACTTGCTCTTGGGAAGAACCTGCTTGGAATTCAACGGTATTGCCATACACGCTCCCAGACACAGCGGCATCTGTCAGTGAATAGGCGGGGCCTATTTTTATTTCTCCCCCGATGGCGCCTTCTTTTCCATCGTGAAGAGAACCTGACAGGTTGGCGTCAGCCCCAATTGTGAGGGTATTATTAGCTACCGATCCGCTTACAGTCCCCCCGTTCATAGCAGATACTTGCCCGCCATGCACTGCGCTGGTTACTTCGCTATGAATCGTTACGGCATTATTTTCGGAAGAAACCGCATTGGTTGTTTCACTTCCAAAAACATGGCCATCTACTTTTGCATTTACTGTAATCGTATTACCTGTCGAATCCGATCCGATCACAGAAGTAGCCGATGGCGAATCTATAACAATGGTTTCTGCTAAAGCCAAATTAGCAGAAACGCACAATATACAACAAATTGCAATGATTTTTCTCATCTTATCCTCGTCTTGTGATAATTAAGTTTGGGTATTACTTTGGTGTATTAACGATAAATACGCCCAGGTTGGTATAGGATTATTGTTATGGATAATGAACTGCTCCTTGTACCTCTCTTTGACCTTTCGTTTGCCAGGCTCAAGAATAACAAGAAGCAAATATGGAGAAACAAAAAACGGCTGTTATATTTGAGCCATTCTGAGTAACCCAAAATATAAACAGCCGTGGTTCCCTGCCCTGACGGGCAGGAAACACTCGGCACGGTACACCCAAGGGATCAGCTCGGGCATACTGTGCCTAAAAACGGTTGTTTTTGGACTCAGAATGTGCCGTTGGAATTCCCAACAGCGCACCGTATGCTTTCATACGGTTCCAAAAACAGATTCAAATTGTATATAAGCCACGTTTAAGGCTTATGAAAGACAAAAATACTCCTGTCACAATATAATTTATTATAAAAACTTTTCTTTTTGTTGGCTAGTTCTATTTTTTGCCAGAAGAGAAAGAAACTTGTTTTTGGTAAATGAGGCCTGATATAATTATTTTATAGTATAGACAATGGAGAAATTATGACATTTAAAGGATTTTTAAGAGAATTAGAACGTGCTCAGAGACAAGCCATTAAGGAACAAGAGCGGGCTCGTAAACAGCAACTCAAAGAGCAGGAATGGTTAAATGCACAAGAGCAATTTGAAAATTATCAGGAGTTTATTCAGGCAATTAAATCTTTACATAAACAAATCCCCAATGCTATTAATTGGCAGGAAATAAATAATAAAAAGCCACCTGTTAAGCCTGTATTCTCTAATAAAACAGAAAAAGTAGCCAAAGCCAAGTTGAAAAATTATGTTCCCTCTTTTTGGGATAAATTATTTGGATTAACTTCTAAAAAAATAAATAAAATGGAACGAGAAATCCAAGACGCTCCCGCCAAAGATAAGGCCATTTTTGATGAGGAAATGGGCAAATATGAGCAAGCATACGCAAAATGGCAAGAAATGCACGAGTTTTCAGCAGCCATTTTAACAGGGAATATACCAGCATATCAGCAAGTTTTTGAAGAGTTATGCCTGCCTTGTTTTAAAGAAGCAGAAGAAAAAGAAAGTCCGCTACGTGGGGAATTTCAAAAACAATATCTTTTGGTGAACATAATGGTTAAAAATATAGATAATATAATACCGACATATGTTCTATCACTCACTTCTACTGGGAAATTATCCCGTAAAAATATGCCTATCAGCAAGCGTAATGAATTATACCAAGATTATATTTGCAGTTATTTTTTAGCCGTGATTCGGACGATTTTTGCAGCCATTCCAGTCCCCGCTGTATTAGCAAATGCAAAGATAGAAGGCCTGAACACTGCGACAGGCAAGATAGAACCCCAAGTCATAGTATCCGCTTGGATACCACGAGAAACACTTGATAAGATTAATTTTGATCTTATAGACCCCTCGGATTGTATGAAGAATTTTATTTGTAATATGAAATTTTCTAAAACAAAAGGATTCGTTCCTGTTCAGCCGGTTCTTCCTCCGGTAGATATAGGTTAATATCATAAGACTGCTTAAAATAATTTAATTAGGAGAAGATTAATGTTCTCCAAACAGGATAGTGATAAATATAATTATGAAAAAAGGATGCTGGGTTTCTTTCTTCGCCAATATCCAATTGTTTTCTGGGAACACTTGTTGGAAAATCCGGATCGTGTCATTGATTTCCTCTTTAAAGAAAAAAATGAGACCATTGGAGTAGAATTAACTCGGTGTATTTATGGTAAAGGAAGTCTCCGAGTTAAAGAAGAGCGTTTTTTGGACTCGATTGTAGAGAATGCTTTATTGTTATTTCAGAAACAGAGTTCTCTAAATCTGCACATTAATGTATTTTTCATGCATACAGATGGGATTAATAAAGCTGAAGGAGAGGTCTTGTCAAAGAGAATAACGAAGACACTTCTGGCAAATGAAAACCAAATTCTAAAATCCGATATTTCAAAACAAATAGTTTTGCGAGTGTATATTGGAAACCTTAAAGCAATCCTGTATGTCAGAAACGTGGGTGCCGAAATGACTTCTAATTGGAAGAGAACTTCCCCTTGTTGGGTGTGGGAGCACCCGTACCAACTACTTCAGCAAATTATTGAGAAAAAGAGCCGGAAAATAGTTCATTACCGAAAATATTGTGATAAAGCCTATCTGTTGATTACTGCTAACCGGATGTTGCAGTCGGAATGTGTGTCTTTTGATCAAAATTTGCCAAAGCAAATATTTTTTTCTAAGTTTGATGAAGTCTTTTTCTTTGATATTATGGAAAATCAAGTTTTTAAATTAACTACTGTTAAGTGGAAAAAAGATTCTCCTGTATATATGCAACTTAAAAGAGAGAATAAAAAATGATTTATGTAGGTTTTTGATATTTATAAAGATTGTATCCAGTCAAAGTAAAGATGTATCCGCTATTTTTCGCTTGCCAAAAATAAGGACGGCGAACGGAGTCCGCCAAGAGCAGAAGATAACATCACAAAAATAAATTTTGAACTTTTCGAATAAAAAGTTCGGTCAAAAATTTTTCTGAAAATTTTTAGAGGCCGTCCTTCCTCATACAATTATATTGTTCCTTACATCACGCAATTAGCAGGCCGATAGAATCAACAATTACAAGTCTTATCCCATATAATTTCCTACATTAAAAAGCTACCAAACACCCAAATTTATATAAGAATACACTCGGGGATTTTGTCACCCTTTTCAGTACACGAGACTGCCCCCAAACTAGGCCTTTAGGGGTAGTTTTGATTAGGGCTTTTGTCCCTATCATCTGTAAATTATATTTCTCATAATAAGATGCTGGAAATAAGAAGGCTAGTGCAATCGTGTGCAAAGCGCGGGTAGCACTCTCC
>CALUUY010000045.1 GCA_944324095.1 uncultured Elusimicrobiales bacterium | reverse complement strand
AGTAGAAAAAAAATTGGCAGAAAAATGGCAAGAGAAAAAACTTTTTTTTTTTTTTTTCGATAAAAATAAAAAACCCTTTGTTATTGTTATTCCTCCACCCAACATTACCGGCGCCCTGCATATGGGGCACGCCTCCACCAACACGCTGCAGGATGTACTCATCCGCGCCCACCGTATGTTTGGGGAAGACGCCTATTGGGTACCGGGTACCGACCACGGCGGCATTGCCACCCAAAACGTAATAGAAAAAAAACTAGCTAAAGAGGAACACAAATCCCGCCACGATTTAGGCCGCGAAGAATTTGTAAAAACCGTATGGGATTGGTATAACGACTGCGGCAACGCTATTTTTAACCAGTTTCGCAAAATGGGATGGAGTTTGGATCTGTCCGACATCCGCTTTACAATGGACGAAAAACGCGCCAAAGCTGTGTATGAATGTTTCCGCCAATGGTGGGAGAAGAAATACATTTACCGCGGCAAACGCTTAATTAACTGGTGTGTGCGCTGTTCTACAGCCTTGTCCGACATTGAAGTGGAACACGAACAACACGCCGGCAAATTATGGTATTTGCGTTATAAAGGGGAAGACGGATCCGACGGAATTGTCATCGCCACCACCCGCCCCGAAACCATTTACGCAGATGCCGCCATCGCCGTCAACCCCAAAGATGAACGTTATAAAGAGATGGTGGGCAAAAAAGTAATCATCCCATTGGCTAACCGGGCTATTCCCGTCATTGCAGACGAAGCCGTAGAACTGGGCTTTGGTACGGGTGCATTAAAAATCACCCCCGCACACGACGCGACCGACTATGAAGTAGGCCAACGCCACAACCTGCCCATTATGACCGTCATTAACGACAAAGGCAAGATGATTAACTGCCCCGAAAAATATTTGGGTATGGACCGCGAACTCTGCCGTAAAGAAACCGTTAAAGACGTAGAAGCCGCCGGCCTTTTGGTAAAAGAAGAAAAATACAACAACGCCGTTTCCACCTGTTACCGCTGCCACAGCGCCATTGAACCGTTTATGAGCGAACAATGGTTTGTTAAAATGGACGAACTGGCTAAACCGGCCATCAAAGCGGCCGAAACGGGCGAATTGCAATTCCACCCCGCCAACTGGAAAAACCCGTTCTTAAACTGGCTTAAAAACATACAAGACTGGTGCATTTCCCGTCAAATCTGGTGGGGGCACCGCATTCCGGTTTGGTATTGCTGCCATTGCAGCCAAAACGGCCTTACCTTTGCCACTGACCAGCAAGGGCACGAGCAACTCACCAAAGTTTCTTTTGAAGACGGCGCCAAACCCATTGTATCTTACAACAAACCGGAAAAATGCCCTATATGCGGCGGGCACGATTTGGTGCAAGACCCGGATGTGTTAGACACGTGGTTTTCTTCCGCCTTGTGGCCGATGTCCGTATTCGGCTGGCCGGAAAAAACACCCGAAATGGAACACTTTTACCCCACCAGCGTGATGGTAACAGGTTACGAAATTTTGTACCTCTGGGTAGCGCGTATGGTAATGACAGGGCTGGAGTTTACCGGCAAGTTGCCGTTTAAAGACGTGTATTTAAACGGTATCGTGCGCGATAAACACGGGCAAAAAATGTCCAAATCCAAAGGCAATGTTATTGACCCGCTGGATATGACGGCCAAATACGGTACGGACGCGGTGCGTTTTTCGCTCTTGATGCAGGCCGTACCCAGCAAAGACATTCCCTACTCTGAAGACAGCATTACCGGTGCCCGCAACTTCTGCAATAAAATTTACAATGCTTCCCGCTTTATTTTAATGAATATGGAAGGTATTCAAGGCCCGCTTCCTATGCCTAAAGACATTACTGAACTGGCAGACCGCTGGATTTTAGACCGCTATAATCAAGCCGTCAAAACCGCCCGTGAAGGCATAGAAAAATACAACCTGGCGCTGACCGCCAACACGCTGTACCACTTCCTGTGGGGCGATTTTTGCGACTGGTATGTAGAGCTGGCCAAACAGCGCTTCCAAACGGCCGAAAAAGAAAAAGTAATGGCGCTTTGCGTCAATATTTTATACGGCACGTTAAAAGCGTTGCACCCGCTTATTCCGTTTATCACGGAAGAAATTGCCGCTTCTTTGCGCCCTTATGTGGGTGAAAAAGAAGAATTCTTGCTTAACCAAGCTTACCCGCAGTTTAACCCGGATTTAGCCGATAAAGACGCCGTAGAAAAAATGACGCTTTTACAAGGCGTTATTAGCCAAATACGCACGATACGTTCTCAATTTAATGTACCGCCCGCTTTAAAAATTACGGCTGTACTTTCCGCCAAAACGGAAGAGGAATTAACCGTATTAAGAGCGTATGAAAACTACATCACGCTTATGGCTAAAGTGGATGATTTGCGCATTGGCGTAAATATGGAAAACCCCAAACAAACCGCCACGGCCGTGTATGAAAACATCACCATATACGTACCTTTAACCGGGCTGATTGACTTCGAAAAAGAAAGAAAACGCTTGGAAAAAGACTTAAATTTAGCCAAAGCGAACATCGCCTCGCGCGAGGCTCGTTTAGCGCAGGAAAACTTTATCAAACACGCGCCCAAAGAGCAAGTGGAGAAAACACGCGAAGAATTGGCCGCCGCCAAACTGGCGTTGGCTCAGGTAACTGCGTCATTGGAGGATTTAGCCTAATGAACAAACTGCTTATTCCCGCCCTGGTTGGGGCCGCACTGGTGTGCGGCCCGCTGGCCTTGTACGCCCAAGACTGGAAAACCATCACCCGTTACGAAAAAGCCCCCGTTAAAGAACAATTAACCGAACGCTTTTTAAAATACGTAAAGGAAGACACCCAAAGCAACGCCGATACCACACAAGTACCCAGCACCAAAGGCCAAAAAAAATTGGCCAAACAACTGGCAAAAGAACTTAAAAAATACGGCGTACAAGACGTTAAAGTAAATGAATATTCCATTGTTACCGGGGTTATTCCGTCCAATATCAAAAAAGAGGTAGCCTCTATTGCCTTTTTGGCGCATATGGATACCGCGCCGGAAATTTCCGGCAAAGGCGTTACCCCGCGTGTCATCCGCCAGTATGACGGGAAAGACATCGTCATTAATGCCGATAAAAAACTGGTATTAAATTCCTACACGGCCCCGCTGTTAACCAAAGCACACGGGCACGACTTAATTGTTGCCTCCGGCGGAACCTTGCTGGGGGCGGACGACAAAACCGGCCTTTCCATTATTATGACGATGGTGCAATACCTGTATGACCACCCGGAAATCTCCCACGGCCCCATAACCATCGTGTTTACGCCGGACGAAGAAACCGGTGCCGGAATTGAAAAACTGGACATTGCTTCTTTAGGTGTAGATTACGCGTACACGGTTGACGGGGAAGACCTGGGCGAACTAATGACAGAAAACTTTAATGCCCGCGCCTTTACCGTTGTGTTTACCGGCAACCGGGCCGTACACCCGGGCAATGCCCAAAACTCCGCCTTTGCAGACAATTTGCTAATGGCGTCTGACTTTCACACCCTGCTCCCCCGCCAGCAACGCCCGGAAACGACGGCTGATAAACGCGGATTTATTTATGTGGACGAAATCACCAACCAAGGCGACACCTCCACCATTAAAGGCATTATACGCGCCTTTTCTGACGAAGAATTTGCCGCGCTCACATCCACCGTACAAAATACTTTTAATACGGTAAAAGCTATGAACCCGCGCGCTCAAGGGGCTAGCATTGAGTTTAAAGACGAATACCAAAATATGAAAAACGCGCTTCCTCCTGCTATGCTTACGTTAACCAAAACCGCTATGCAGGCCGAAGAAATCACCCCTAAAGAAATATCCGCCCGCGGCGGGACGGACGGCGCCACCCTGGCGGCGGCCGGCATTCCCACCCCGGATATTTTCGCCGGTATGTACAACATCCATAGTGAGCTGGAATACGCGGATGTGGACGTGATGGAAGCCTCCTTCCGCACGCTAATGCGCTTAATTACGCTATGGGCAGAACAAAAGCCCGTGGCAAGCAATACGGCCCAATAAGCTTTTATTTTGCTTATCAAAAACACAATCCGCAGGCATAAACCTGCGGATTGTGTTTTTATCTGCCCGGAAAAATTCTCCACCCTAAAAACCAATCTTACACTGGAGCAAACCTTTTTTGTTAAATCGGCCCGCCTGGGCTAAGAGGCGTTACATATTGGTTTATAAAAATCCACCTACAACATACTTAACGGAGCGATTATTGTACCGCGTTTCAATCCCCCCTCTTTTACCCCAAATAAACCTGCTCCTCTACAATAAATTAATACAAGTAAAAAGATTTCCTTTTTGGGAAATATCCGAAAAACCAAAAAGATTCCATCCCCCCGCTTGTTTGCGTGCTTGCTTTAAAACACTTGGTTTTATTAATCACGCCTTTTTAATAAGCGCGCAACAAATAATTGCCTGTTTTCTATCTACCATACCCCCACAGCTGCCGGAAGTTATTGCCTGTTTGGAAGACAAACTATATTTATCCAGCCGGCTGCACTTACTTTATCCGTTTGCCCGTTCCCCGGCCCGCCGCATAACGGCCAAGCACACCCGTTACCACCAAGAAAAAAGAAAAATATTACCACGAATAAACAACAAAAACCCCGGGCATAGGCCGGGGTTTATACACAACTATAAAAAAGCCCCGTCTAGTTAGACGGGGCGTAAATTAATGGGTATTCCAGGCTTTTCCGTAGCTGTCTTCTTTATCCGTGTTTACAAACACGTCTCCGTAGCGGGGGTCTTCCGGGTCGCTCACATAAGCCCAACCGCCGGTTTTGCTGAAAGCCTCTTCAAACGAGCCGGTGCTAACGTGAGTGGACGGACGGAAACCAGGTACCGTGGCCATAGGAATCGCCTCTATGTATCTTGGCACTAGACAGGAGAGGTCATCCGTAGGATAGGTGCCTTGGTGTTCCCCATAATACGCGGCAATGGCACTGCGCATTTTTACCAATTTGTGTTTGGTGCTGCCTTCTTTTGCTTTGTTTACCAAGTTTACAAAACGCGGTACCGTAAAGCCCATCAGAACGGCAAAAATAAGCACCGTTACAACAATTTCAACTACTGTAAAGCCTTTCTTCTTCATAAAACCTCTTATTTCATACGCAAGGCGGCTAAAGCAAACACTTTGGCATCGCCCAGAGTATTTTTGATGCTGCTGTATTCGTTAGGCTGGTGAGCCATATCAAACAGCTTAGAAAATACCACCGCAGGATACCCAGCATTGCGGAAATACGCCGCCACAGAACCACCGCCCACGCCAATGGGTTTAGGCTGGTTTTTGTACACGTCTTTAGCGGCCTGCACTACCAAGTTGACCAAGGGGTGTTTTTTGTCCGTCGGAAGAGAAACGTCATTAATAGGCGTTTCCACTTTAATTTTTACTTTGTATTGTTTTTCCACTGCTTTTACCACACGGGCAATTTCTTTTAAGACATCGTCATTCTTATAGCAGGGCAAAATGCGGCAATCAAAATAAAACACATCCGTACCGGGGATGGTGTTAACATTGGGCACATTGGCTTCGTGCTTCGTAGGTTCAAAGGTGCTGGTAAGTTCCGGTGCAAAAAGTTTGTCTTTTTTATTGAATTTTTTATGCAAAGCTTCGTCTAATTTGATGGACAAAATGCTGCCCACACGGCTGGCGTTCACCCCGCAAAGCGGCATAGAAGCGTGGGCCTGATGACCATAAACCGTAAACTTAACCCAAAGCATATTCTTTTCGGCAATTTCCACCATTGTGCCGTCCGGGTTTCCACCGTCGGGCACCAGGAACATATCTTCTTTAGCAAAGGTTTTTTTGTGCTTTTTTAACAAAGCCACAATACCGTATTCACTGCCCAGTTCTTCATCGGCATTAATTAATAACGAATAGTTATACGGCGGGCGGATACCCAAGTCCATAAACGCTTTTACGGTTAACAAACCGGAAATAATGCCCTGGTGGTTGTCTTCAGAACCACGTCCGTATATTTTGTCCCCCTTTACCACGGCTTTAAACGGGTCCGTCTTCCACAAAGACAAATCCCCGGGAGGCACAATATCCATATGTGCCATTACCCACAGGTTTTTGCTTTTGTTTTGCCCATAGTATTTGGCCACAATATTGGGGCGTACGCCGGTTTTGGATTTGGGGTCTTTTACGTCAATAACGTATAATTCATCAAATTTCATTGTTTTAAGAAGACCAAGCAGATATTGCGCTTTGGCGTCTTCTCCGTCACCGTCTGAATGCGGGGAAACCGCCGGGCAGGCAATCATACGGGTTTGCATTTCCACCACTAAATCTTTATAGCTGTCTATTTTGGCAAATACTTGTTTTTCTTCTTGCATAGTTTACCTCGCTTCCTCCCGGTTACAGGGGGTTGGGAACATCAATAAATTCGGTTTCTATATTAAACTGGCGGCGGGTTAATTCCATTAAAGCCAACACACCCGGCTTTTCAGAATTATAATGCCCTAAGGCCAAACAGTTTAAACCTGCTTCCCGGCACCATTCCTGAACTTGTTCTTCCAAAGAACCCGTTACATATAAATCTAATTTCTGCTCAGCCGCTTGGGGAAGCATACTCCACCCCCCTCCGCTTACAATGCCCACACTGCGTATGCGCTGCGGCCCAAAAGCCAGCAAACGGCCTTGCGCTTGGCAATATTCTTCCAATAAAGAACACGCCTCCGCCACCGGCAAATCCACCCGCCCCTTAAAGCCAATGTCTATGCCGTGGTATTGGCCAAAGGGCTGAACGTCTTGGGCACCTAAACGTTTGATTAAACAGGCGTTGTGCCCAACAACCGGGTGCAAGTCCAGCGGTAAATGATAGCCGGCCAAGGCAAGCTCGTTCTGCATTAAAAAACGTACGCGTTTACCAAACCCGCCCGTCAGGCGCTGCTCTTTGCCCCATAATAAGCCGTGATGCACCACCACCAATTGGGCGCCCGTATTTTTGGCGCGCACAAAAAGCTCCTGCCCGGCAGACACCCCAAACGCAATTTTATTTATTTGCGAAGGGCCTTCTACCTGCAAGCCGTTTTGGCTGGCATCCGGTATTTGGGACACGTTTAAATAGGCGTTTAAAAAGCCGATTATTTCATCGCAAGCCGTCATAATTTTATGTTATCATTTTATAAGATGAAAAGAACACTTTTTTTATTATTTTTTCTCTTTTTTGGCTTTTTTAACGTTTTTGGGCAGGAAGTTGCCACCGCGCCTTATTTGCCGGCGCAGGCTTCCGGCACGAACAATGCCGCCCCCATTACCGTACAATACCCGCACGAAAAGATGACGGTGGCGCGCGGAGCCAAAAAAATTTTTATATTTGGAAAACTAAATCTTAAAAACCCTTCACTGGACATAAACGGCGAGGCTGTACCCGTCCGCCCCAATGGCGCTTTTATTGCTTTTTTACCGGTGGAAAACGGAGATTTTGAATTCTTGCTCACCGCCCAGAGCGACGGCAAAACCTATCAAGCCAAGCGCACGGTAATTGTGCCGGGGGTTTCCATAAAAAACTTCTTTGAAAAAGCAGAATTTGACCCGGAAGAAGTCTATCCCCAAACCCCGGTGGAGCTGGTACCGGGGGATTTAATAGAACTCTCCGTAAGGGGTACCCCCCACACGGAGGTAAGTTACACGCTATCCGGCTTGAAAGAAGCAAAAAATGTGGTAATGAAAGAGGACTCATCCATCCCCGGTGTTTACCGTGCCAAATATTTAATTGACCAAGACCAAAAACCCAAAACAGTAAAAGTAACCTACCGTATGAAAAACGCCCCCGGCAACACAAAAGCCAAAATTACCGCTCCGGGACGCATCAAAATATTAGACTCTAAAAATCCGTTTACCACAGCTGAAATCACGCTGCCCGGCATCAAGTTGCGCAAAATCCCCGTCAAAAGGGAAAACCTTTACCCCTTTTACCGCGCCTACGGCTTGGTACAAATTAACGGTTTGACCAACGGGCTTTACCGTATTGCATTAAATGAAAATGAATCCGCCTGGCTGGAAGCCAACCGCCTAAAAATACGTTCCTTCGGCCGCTATGAAGAAAATTACATTAATGAAATGACATCTAACGTAACCGAAGGCAAGACCCGCCTGTCCTTTCAAGGTTTGCGCGAAGTGCCCATTCAAGTGCAGGAATTTAACGACCGTTTTGAATTAACCTTTTATTATACCCGCGGGTTTGGAGAAAATTACAGTTTGGATACCACCAGCCCGGTGGTGGACTCTGTGGAATGGAACTACCCGGCCAAAGACACCATTAAATTCACCATTCGCTTTAAAAAAGACGCGGCCGTATGGGGCCACGCGTATGATTTTGAAAAAGGAACGCTTCTGTTGGACTTAATGCACAAGCCCACCTTAACCCCGCAAAAAAACCAACCCCTAAAAGGCGCCCGCATTTTAATCGACGCCGGGCACAGCCCCAAACGCACCGTTCCGTACGATGGCGCCGTGGGCCCCACCGGTTACCTGGAATACGAAGCGAACCTGGCCTTGGCTCAAGACGTAGAAAAACTATTAAAAGCCGCCGGAGCAGAAGTGATTATGACCCGCCGCGGCAACAACCACATCAGCCTGCAGGGCCGCTATAACAAAGCATTAAAAGAAAACGCCCACATTTTTGTAAGCATTCACTACAATGCCCTGCCGGAAACTCTAAACCCGCTTTCCCGCCCGAGAGGGTATTCGGTATATTACAACTATCCGCACAGTTTGCCTTTGGCTAAGGCCGTATATGAAGCGTTTAACCGTTATGTGCCGCTGCCGGATAACGGTTTAATTGCTAACGACATCTTATTCATCCCCCGTATTCCGCAGTTTCCCAGCATTCTGGTAGAAAATGCCTACATTATCTTGCCCGCACAGGAAGAAATGGCCCAAGACCCAGCCGGGCGGGCCAAGTTTGCCAAGGCTATTTACCAGGGGATTATGGATTTTTATTACCCGCCCCAGCCGGCTAACAAACAGTTAAAAAAACAAAAAAGAACCCCGCGCCGCCGCTCTAAACCCCGGTTTTAAAATCACACCCGCAGGCAACCAAACAGTGGGTTTAATACACCTTTTTATGAACCTGCCCAAACAGCTAAGATTAGCTAAATAAAAAAACGCCCGCCATAAAGCGGGCGTTTTTGAATAGAAAAGAAAAACTTATTTTTTGGCGGTTTGTAATTCCTGCTTAATACGCTGTGCGGCCTGAGCAGAGAGGTGGCGGGCGTCAAACTGTGCAACGTGCGTCCCGGGCATAAAATAGGCTAACACCTCTTTATAAGGTTTACCTTGCCGGCTTAAACGCACCATTTTTTCTTGGCAAATAACGCCTTTGGGGGCGGAGCCTTTGCCACAGGTATTATATTGAACGTGCGCCAACTGCTGTTTTTTAAGCACCACTTGGCCGCGGGTTTCTTTAACCGCTTTTTTAACCAAATCCGAAGGCAATTCCCGCCCGTCAGCACGCTTGCGGCAATTGTAGGCCTGATCGGTAGGGGTGGCAAAAAGCTGGAAATGCAGCCAGTTTTTATTCCCCTTTTTTAATGCGTTTAAACGGCTCTGCACCGTAAACAAAGCATAACTGCGCACCATTACGCTTTGCGCTTTAAGCGCATTGAGGGATTTTTCGTTACCCAGCTCACAATTGACTACGTGGGTTACATATTGTTCCAACTCAGCCGTTTCCACCAAGTTTACCCCGCCTTTGGCATAGGCGGTAATGGGGCCATTATAAACGATGGTTCCGGCATAAGATTTCTGCCGTAAAGACACAAAAGGCGTAGAACTTTGCGCGTCTTTGGCTAGATTTACGCCCCCGGCGGGAAGTTTGCGTTTGGTTAAATTTTTAACAGACTGCACGGCATTAAAATCTACCGAGCCTAACGAACGTACTATATTCACCGGTTGTTTAAATACGCCCAAAGATTTGTTACTGTTGGTTTTTTGATTATGCAAAGTAAGCTTTAGCCCCGTACCGGCCGACGCTATTAACAACTTGTTGGTTTTGGAAATAGGGCCGTAAAAATGGCCGTCATCAGTCACAATAGCGTAGTTTTGCTCAAAAGCCAAATCCGCCAGCGGGGCTTTGCGCAAAATTAATACATTTAAGGTGTTTGCCAGCAAACTGGCAGAACCAAAAACAAAAAGGCATAATAATAAAAAATATTTTTTCATACTTATATTATAGGCCCTATATAGCAAAAAACCAAGGGTCTTTGGGCCCAAAAAACAAATAGGAAACAGAAAGTATTTATTTTTTTTTATTTATATGCTAAAATAAATAAGTAGATTTTATGCCGGGGTGCTGGAATTGGTATACAGGATGGTCTCAAAAACCATTGCCCTTTCGGGCTTAAGGGTTCAAGTCCCTTCCCCGGTATGTATTTAATAAGACTTTTAGCTAAAAGCTAAAAGTCTTTTTTTATATACCTTAAGTAAAGCACTCCTGCCACCTGCACTTTTACCTACCTGTTTTACACCCGCTGTAAGCATACCTAAAAATTCTACTTCCCTTGAAACAGAGTGTCTTTTTATATACAATAATTCATCTTTTAGCAACACGGTGCTTTTTACAACAAAATACAAGGGAGTGTTATATGTTTTTGTCTATTATTGCTATAGTAGGGCTCATTATTGCATTTAACCGTATCAATAACTTAGCCAATCAAATATTTAAATTAGAAAAAAAAGTAAAAGAACTTTCTTCTTTGACCCCGGGCTTTGTGCAACCAGACAAGGAACAACACGAAAACCAACCCCAACACGCCAACACTCAAACAAGCAATAACGCGCCCTTTGCCCATTCTGCGGCAACCGTTTGCCAAGCAAACATTCAAACGCCACCTCCTGCAGACAAACACGCGGAAAACCCCTCTTTACCCAAAACACCGCAACAGGCCACTCCCCTTACGCAAGTGCCACAACCCCAGCTGGATTTGTCCGCCGCCCCCACAAACTCCCCGGCCACAAAACCCGAAAAGCCCTTGTTTGCGTTCTCCCCCATACAACTGCTTTCTTGGATTGGGGGTTTTACCTTCGTTTTAGCCGTTGCCTTTTGGATTAAATACGCTATTGACAACAATATGTTCAGCCCCGCTATGCGCATTGGAATAGGAGTAGCAACCGGCCTGGTGTTATTAGCCATTGGATTATTGATGAACAAAAACACGCTGAAAACAACGTCCAACACGCTGTGTGGAGTGGGTTTAACGGCTTTGTATTTATCCGTTTATGGAGCGTATGTGTTTTATCAAATGCTGGCCCCCTCTCTTGCCTTTGGGCTAATGGGAACGGTTGCCCTGGCGTCTTTTGGCGTAGCGGTATGGAAAAACACTAAATATATTGGATTTTTGGCCGAAATCATCAGTTTTATTACACCTTTACTGCTGTCATTTGAGCAATGGAATCTGTCTTTCTTTTTTATCTACATCGCTTTTATTAATATAGCCGCTGCCGCAGCCGCCTTGTGGCGTAAGTGGGATAGTGTTTTAATAGGTTCTGTTATCTTTACTTTTCTGGCTCAACTGATAGCTTTTGCAAAAGGTGGAACCTCCTTACACCCGGCTCAATTCTGTGTTTTTTCTGCCTTATATGCGGTAGCGGCGGCTTTTGCCGTACGCAAGTACACCAAACAGCTGAAAGATTCCTCCCGCAATTTTTTGGGCTTTTTTATAGCTGGTAATTTACTGTTCACGTTACTGGGATTATCGTCCCCCTCCTTATCAATTG
>CALUUY010000044.1 GCA_944324095.1 uncultured Elusimicrobiales bacterium | reverse complement strand
TTTTTTATTTGTTGAGGTGGGTAATATTGTTTGGCCTTGCTTTGTTTTTTTTTTTTGATAAATTTGATTAGAAATCAAATTTATTCAAAAAAGGAGCAAAGAATGAAAAACATTACAGCGGGGCGTTTAGGCGGGTTTACGCTGATTGAGTTGTTGGTTGTTGTTTTAATTATTGGCATTTTAGCCAGTGTGGCTTTACCGCAGTATGAAAAAGCGGTGGAAAAATCCCGCGCTGCCAATGCCTTTCAAACGATTAAATCTATTAATGATGCACAAAAAATAGCTAATTTGGAAAAAGGTACAACAGGTAAAGTTTATCCGTTTCAGGATTTGTCGGTGTCCTTTACAGATAAAAATGGAAATACTGCTACAGGATATAGTTTTCGAGGCAAAGATTATGATTTTAAACTTACCCGATATGGCAATTATGCTAATTCGGTAAATGATAATACTCCAATAGATGAACCTGGGACAGCTGTTTATATAGAACCTAGTTCTTGTAGTCAGGGTAAAGGGTGTTATTTTTTAGGTATAAGACAAGGGCGTCGGACTTGTGGGGTAGTGGGTGGAACACAAGCTAGCAAAACATGCAAAGCTATTGTAGGTAGTAATACGGTTTCAGCCTCTTTATGTCTGAGCGGTGAAACTTGTTATATGGAATAATTTTTGGTTGTGTGTTATTGTGTAAAAACCTGCCTGTAAGGGCAGGTTCTTTATTTGTTTACATCGGATAAACCGTTGGTACTGGGGAGAAGAAGGTTTCTTATCTTCCGTCGCAGTTTTTTGTATTTAGTGTGCTTCACCCAAATAGTTAAGGATAAAAAAGCTTTATCCTTTTGATTTGTATAGAAACAGCGGGGTTATTGGGCAGATAATACGGTTTGTATTAAATTAAATTGCTTGTCAAATAATACAATGTCTCCCGCCATACCAGGGGCTAAAACGCCTCTGTCAGTCAGGCCCAATAAACGGGCCGGAACGGCCGTAGCGCACATAACCGCCTGTGGCAGGGTAAACCCAAAACGGGTTAGATTGGCCACTCCTTTTAACATAGTTAAGGCAGAGCCGGCAATTACTTTATCCGTTTTCCTTCTCCATACGCCGCCTTCCAACACCACTTCTTCCCCGTTGGCCAAAAACGGGCCGGCAGCTTGGCCGGTGGGTTTTAAGGCGTCTGTTACCAAAGCAATTTGTTGAGGCGGTTTTATTTTGCCTAAAAAACCTACTACATCCGGGTGGACGTGTACGCCGTCAGCAATAATTTCGCAAGAAATTTCCGGGTGCATCAGCACCGCACCCGCCGCGCCCGGTGAGCGGTGGTTAAACCCGCTCATTGCATTAAACAAATGCGTGGTGTGGGTAACCCCTTGGCGGGCTGTATTTAAAAACTCTTCGTAAGAGGCATTGGTGTGCCCGGCCTGCATAAGGATGTGATGTTCCTGGCAAAAGCGGATAACCGGCTCCAGCCCCGCCAGCTCCGGCGCTAGCGTAATATTGGTAATATGCCCTTGGGCGGCATCATAAAGCTGTTTAAGCAGTGTTACGTCGGGCGTGAGTATGTCTTCCGGTTTCATTACGCCTGGTTTTTGGGGGGAAATAAAAGGCCCTTCTAAATGAAAGCCCAATATTTTGGCTCCCTTTTCTTTGCCTACAGCGGTTGCTAGGGATTTGAGAATATGCAGCATTTGTTGGGCGGAACCGCAATAAAGCGTGGGGCAAAACGCACCTACACCTTGCTTTGCCAACGCTTGTGACATTTGCAATAAATCTTCCGCTTGTGCGCTTTCCGGCCCGTAGCCGGCAAAGCCGTGGATGTGTAAATCAATAAACGCCGGGGCCGCATAGGCGCCGTTAGCGTCTATTAATTGAGCGTCAGCCGGCAGTTCCTGCACCTCTTGATTAGGCAATAAAGCCGCTATGCGGCCGTTTTCTATCACCAGTGTATGCTGCGGTTTTATTTCTCCGCCTGTTACGGCTGACACATTTAAAATAAAAATTTTGTTCATATTACAGTTCCAAGCAATAAATGGCGGCTTCCGGGTTTTGGGTTTCTAACTCTGTAAAGCAGTCTTTTAAATCATCCGGCAATAAAGAAGCGGCCTCTTTGTCTATTAACAAAGTGGCGTTGGGGTGTAATTTTAAGGCTGTAAGCGGGCAGGAGAGGGTTGGCTCGTTACATACAAAGGTGCTGACGGCTTGGGCCTTTTGGGGCCCGTCCGCCAAGATGAGAATTTCCTGCGCGTCCAACAAGGTTCCTATCCCCACCGTTAGTGCGTGGGTGGGTACTTTTTCCAAATGGTTGCCAAAAAAACGGGCGTTGGCCTGCCGTGTGCCTAGGGTCAGTTCCACCAAGCGTGTGCGGGAGGTAAACTCGCTTCCCGGTTCATTAAACGCAATGTGCCCGTTGCGGCCAACTCCGCCTACAAACAGCTTAATGCCTCCCGCCTGGCGGATGGATTCTTCATAAGCGGCGCATTCGGCTGCCGGGTCTTGGGTCATACCGTTTAACAGGTGGCGGTTTTGCGGGGGAATGTTGACCCCAGAAAATAAATGTTGCTGCATATAACTGTGATAGCTTTGGGGGTGTTCGGGCAGAAGGCCGGCGTACTCGTCCATATTAAACGTAACAAAGCGGGAAAAATCCAACGCGCCTGTTTGATAAAACAGCCGCAAGTTGGCGTACATATCCGTTACCGTCCCGCCGGTAGGCAACCCCAAGGTAAAGGTCTCCTGCGGGTGCTTGGCCCAAAAGGCCTGTGCGGTTTGTTTAATGTAGGCCGCCGCCCATAAACCCAAGTTGATGTTTGCAAGAGCCAGTTTCATACCATTACCCTCTTTTAGTGTATTGACGGATTTCATCTGCCAACAAATCCGCCTCGGGGCCGATAACCACCTGCACGCTTCCGGCCGCTGTTTTTACCACGCCGCGCGCGCCTAGTTGTTTAAGGGCCGTTTCATCCGCCAGGGCCGGGTTAGCCAGTTCCAAGCGAAGGCGCGTGGCACAGGCGTCTATGGTTGTTAAATTTTCCTTTCCGCCCAGCGCTTTCACATATTGGGCCGCGCGGCAATCTTCTTGCACGGGGGCTTCTTGAGGGGCGGTTGTTTTGGCTTGCGGGGTTTCTTTTGCAAGGGGGGCGTCTTCACGTCCCGGGGTTTTTAAATTCCATTTGCGTATAGCCCACACAAACAACAGATAGTAAATTATCCCGTATGCCAGCCCCACCGGCAACAAATACCAGCCGTTTGTGCCCAGGCCGTAACCCAGTATATAGTCAAACAGGCCCGCAGAAAACGTAAAACCCAATTTTACGTTTAACATATTCATAATAACTAGCGAGCACCCCGTTAATACTGCGTGCAACACATATAACGGAAAGGCTAAAAACATAAACGAAAATTCAATAGGTTCCGTAATGCCCGTTAAAAAAGACGTCAGCGCCATAGACAACAATAACCCCGCAATGGCTTTTTTCCGTGCGCTATCTGCCGTACGAATCATTGCCAAGCACGCGGCCGGCAAACCAAACATCATTACCGGAAAGAATCCCGCCATAAATGCCCCGGCTGTGGGGTCTCCGGCAAAGAAACGGGTTAAATCCCCCTGAACCACTGCTTGCACCCCGTTTTGCAGGGCGGTAAATTCCCCAAATTGGAACCACACCAAATTATTGATAATGTGGTGCAGCCCCAGCGGAATAAGCAGGCGGTTGGCGGTGCCGTAAAAAAATAGCCCAATATTGCCGGACTGGATCGTCCAATCCCCAAACGCGGCAATGGCTTTGCCAATGGGTGGCCAAATAAAATACGCCGCGCAGGCAATCAGTAAACACGCCGCCCCTGTTACAATAGGTACAAAGCGCCTGCCGCCAAAGAAGGCCAAATAAGACGGAAGCTGTATGTTCTTGTATTTGTTGTACAAAAGCCCGGCGGTTACACCGGCAATAATGCCGCCCAATACGCCCATATCGCAGGAAGGGTCTAATACTTTTAAGGCCGATGTTTGTATCACGTATCCTACATACGCCGCCAGCGCTGCCGCGCCGTGGTTTTCCTGCGCAAACCCCACCGCAACCCCTAACGCAAAAATAATGGCTAAGTTGCTAAAAACGGCGTTTCCCGCTTCAGCCAGGAAGGCGATATTGAGTAAATCCGGCTGCCCTAAGCGCAATAATAGCCCGGCTACCGGCAGTACCGCAATAGGCAGCATAAGGGCCTTGCCCAGCTGCACCAAGGCGCGTCCGGCAGATGAAAAAAAACGTTTAAAAGTAGTCATATTTTCTCCTATACTTGAAAAGTTTTGTGCACCAGCTCACGCACTTGTTTGGCGTTTTTAAGGTTAAGCGCCTGCTGAGCGGTTTGGGCGCAAGCCGCCGTATCCAGCGTGCGGATGAGCGCTTTTATTTTGCCAATGGCTTGGGCCGAAACGGCCAACTCCGTTACGCCTAGCCCCACCAGCAAGGGTACAGCCTGGCTGTCGCCCGCCATCGCCCCGCATACGGCTACGGGTTTGTTGTGCTTTTTGCCTGCGCGGCAGGTGGCGTCTATCAGGCGCAATACGGCGGGATGCAAATGGTCTGCCCGCGCGGCCAAAGAGGGGTGGCCTCTGTCTATGGCTAGGGTGTATTGGGTTAAATCATTTGTACCGATGGAGAAAAAATCCACTTCTTCGGCAAACTGTTCCGCCAGTAACGCAGCGGAGGGTACTTCCACCATAATGCCAATTTCCAACCCGGTGTTTAAACCTAGGCTTTGTTTTTCCTCGTTAATCAATCGGCGCAGTAAGGCGGCCTCTTCAATAAAAGAAATCATTGGCAGCATAATGCGTACCACGCCGGCCGGCTTTACTTGAAGCATAGCGCGTATTTGCGCGCGGAAAAGTGCTTCGTTTAGTTCATAGGTGCGTACACCGCGCAGCCCCAGCACGGGGTTTTGTTCTTTGGGAAGGCGTACAAATTCCACGGGTTTGTCTCCGCCAATGTCCAGCGTGCGCAGCGTTACCGCGCGTCCGTGCATAGCGTCCACTATCTGTTGGTAGCAGGCATACTGTTCTTCTTGGGTAGGCGCCGTTGCTTTACCTTGTAAAAACAAAAATTCCGTACGTACCAGCCCCAGTGTGTCGGCCCCGTTTTGGTAGGCGTAAACGGCTTCTTTTTCGTTACTGACGTTTCCGCCAACCAAGATGGTTTTTCCGTCTTGGGTAAGGGCCGGCTCCTGCCCGGCTTTTTGAAACTCCTGCGCTTTGCGGGTGGTTTCGGCCAGTTTGGCGTTTAGGCGGGATTGGTCTTGGGGGGAAGGGTTGATAAACAACTGCCCGGCTGCGGCGTCTATATAGGTTTTACTGCCGGCGGGTACTTTTAACACTTCTTCCCCGGCGGCAACCAAGGTGGGTATGCCCATATTGCGAAGCATAATGGCGCTGTGAGCAGTGGGCGAACCTTGTGCTAAAACCACCCCTTTTACGTGGGCGTCAAAAAAGCCTAAGTCAGAAGGGAGCAGGTCTTCTGCAAACACAATACACCCGTCCGGAAAGGCGGGGGCAGATTCTGTTTTGCCGCTTATTTTTAACAGTACGCGTTTTCTAAGGTCTTTTAAATCGGCAATGCGTTCCATTAAAAAGCGGTTTTGAGTCTTTTTTAATAAATCAATGCTGGCGCGTATGGCTTCATTAAACGCAAAAGAGGCCGTTTTGCCTTGTGCAATAACTTCCTGAGTGCGTGCCAGTAAAAAAGGGTCTTTAAGCAAAAATAAATGGGCTGATAAAATTTCTTTAGCCGCGTGGTTGGCCGCTTGGGCAGATTCTTTTTGCAATTCTTGCTCCAGCGTATTTAGAGCGGTTTGTAAAACCTCTTTTTGAGCGGAGGGATTGTCTGCATTTTCTTCAAAGGGTATTTCTCCCGGCGTAAACTTCCACGCGTTTCCGCTGGCTAAGCCCGCACACGCACATAAAGCCTGCACGGTAACAGGGGCAGAAAAATCCAGTGAGGGGGCTTCTATGGCGTTTTTAACCGGGGTGGGTTTTTCCGTTTCTCCTAATCCGTCTTGTAAGGCGGCAGAGAGTTTATCCAGCGCGTGGCGCGCACGCGGTTCGTCCGGTGCGCAGATTTCTAAATGTACCACGTCTCCCGGCTGTAAAGCCAGAGCCATAATTTCCACAATGCTTTTGGCATTGGCGCGTTGGCTGTCTTTTACTAAAAATACAGGAAAATCATACTGGGCGGTTAGCTTAGCCAATACCGCTGCCGGGCGTGCGTGCAGCCCGTTTGGGTTAACAATGCAAATACGTTGGCTTTGTAATACCGGGCCCTGTGCCGGTTGAGCGGGGGCTTGTGCCCCAGCGGGCATTTGCCCAATGTGCCCGACCGCCTGCCCGTGTACAACCTGGGTAAGCGTATTTTGGGTGATTTGGGTGTCTTGCGGGGTAGTAACCGTGCAAATAACCCAAGGGCAGGGAGCGGCGTTTTTTAAAAAATCCAAATCAAACTGTAAAAGCAGTTGGCCGGGTTCTATGGTTTGCCCTTGCTGCACTTTCACTTCAAACCCTTTGCCTTTTAAAGAAACTGTTTCCACCCCGATGTGGATTAATAATTCATACCCGTTTTGGGTGATGACTAAGGCGTGTTTATTGGGGTTAATATTGGTAATGGTTCCCGCACAGGGGGAAAAGACGTTTCCGTTTACCGGGTCTATGGCAAAGCCGTCGCCCAGCATACGCTGGCTGAAAACCGGGTCTGGCACTTGCTCTAAAGGGCGAAGGGTGCCGTCCGCCGGGGATAAAAGTTCTAAAAATAAAGACATTTAAACTCCTTAAACAGGTTTTCTCTATTATAGTATATTCTTGAGCCATAAAAAGAGGGCTTTGGCTTTTAAAAAACGCTCGGGGTCTAACGGGCGGAGTAAGGTTTTTTATTTTTAAGGGGCAGAATGTAAGTTAAAAGCGGCAGATTAAAAAAGACCGGTTTTTAGGGCGTGCATAAGGGGGGTAGTTAGAAGCTCGTGCTACTAAGAGGATAACCGGAAGCGAAGCAAAGTTGCACGCTTTAAAAGTTATTAGGGGACGTTTTTTGTTAGGGTGCACATAAAGCAGCGTTTGAGCTAGCGGATAGAAGCGTTAATATTTATAGGGGCCATAAAAAACCCCGCCGTTTGGCGGGGTTTTTTATGTTGTTTTATAATTAATCCACCCGTAATAATTCAGAGCGGCTGTTGGCACCAAATTCCGGCGCGTACATAGACTGTATTTTTGCAGCCGGTACGCGGTATTCTCCGGCCGTGCCGGGGTAAAGCGTATAAGAGAGCGTTACCGTACCGGCAGGCAGCCAGTTAATGTAGAAGTTGGTGGCTGCGTCTTTGTATTCCTGATATAGCACCAGCGGGTTGGCTGTCCAACCGGAGAGTAAGGCGTCGTTTTCAAAACCGGTGGGTTTCGGGTCAGACAGGAGTACGTATTCAAATGCGCTGTCTGTGGTAATGGTTAAACGTACCTCTACCTCGTCACCCGGTTTAACAGGGGTTAAATCTTCCAGCCGACGCAATTTTGCTACGCCGTCTTGGGTGTATTTAAGGAAGTATTCCCGGGTTACGTTGATGACGCCTTTAGGGGACTGTTTTGCCCGTGCCGTGGTGTACACCACAGAAAGCGAAGCAAAATCTTCCGCCCCTCCCTCCTTTACAATATTGGCCGTATAGAAAGAGCTGTCCACATCGCCGCGGCGCACAAAACGCGGGTCTTCCGTCCAGTCAAACGGTTTAAAAGCCATTTCCTCTTCCACGGTGCCCCATTTAATGCGGTAGCGTACGTCCTGGTTCATCAGGCCCTTTTTGGACATATAATTTAACAACGTAAATACCGCCTGAGAAGCCGCCCGCGGGGAGCTCCACTCATTTGCCTGGCGGTTAAATAACAGCCAGCGCACCATAGAGGCAATCTGCGGCGCTTGGGGGCGCAAGTCCAACAAGGTTTGCAGGGTAACAGTTTGGGTGGAGAGGGTATCGTTGTACCAAATCCAGCTTTGGGCTTCGGGCGCAAAGTGGGCGCCGGTAAGTTCGTTTTCCTGCAAGGCGTCTAAGACCGTATCCAAGTATTTTTGCGCTTTTTCTTCCTCGTTTAAGCGGTGGAATACATTGGCCGCATAAATCTGGCCCAGCGGCGTCATAAAACGGGCGTATTTATCGGCATATTGCGCCCAGCGGCGTATGTCGCTTTGGGCGTCTTTTACTTCCTTCCACTGCGCCGGGAAGGCGCTTAATACGTAGGCCGCGTACAAAGTTTGGGCAATGTCTGCGGTGGAAGGCTCTTTTTGGTTGCCTAAGCGTCTGGAGACGGCCGTTTGTACAAAGGCGTAGGCTTTTTTGGCCATATCGGTATCAATATCCGCCCCATAACTAAGCGCTTGGGCAAAAGTGTCCAGCGCAAACATGGTCAAGTATTCATCATCCCGTCCGCCCGGCAACCAAGAGAAGGCTCCATTGGCATTTTGATATTTTTTTAATGCCGCAGCGGTTTTGGTGTGTTGGCGGCGTACGGTTTCGGGCTCAAAAAGGCTCACCAAGTCCGCCTCTTGGGCTTTTCTGCCTTGGGAAATATTGAGCCAAGGCGTTTGGCTGAGTAATTCCAAACGCAGCGGGTCTTGTGCGTCCCACGCCGGGGTTACCGTGCCCCGCGCCGGCAGATGGGCAACCGCCTGCTGCATTTGCGGGTATTGGGCATAAAAGCGGTTTACCACCGCCAGCGGCACATATTGGTTGAGCAGGCTGATTAAGTCTTGATGTTTGGTAACCAATAAGTTCGGCACGCTGTTAAAGACCGACAACGCCAAACTGGGGTTAATTTGCAATACGGCGGTTTCTGGTTGCGCGTCCGAGATGGATTTTAGGTCGGTTAGCGCCAAGGGGTTTTCTCCTTCTTTTAATACCGTGTTGGTGGTAGCCAGCAGGCGTTCCCGCCCGGGCAAAACCGCTAGAGACTTGCTCTCCCCGTCCGCCTCTTTGCCATAGCGCGCAGTGGCGGTAATGTCGGTCATTTCCGGCCCGGCCGGTACGGTGATTTCCCAGGAGGCAAAGACGGTCTCCCCCGCCGGTACCGTAACGGATTTTTGCGCTTTTTTAATGCCAAACTGTTTTAGCGCGTCCAACCCGTTTTGGCGAAGCGCCAGTTCCACTTCGGCCGTTATTTTTTTGCCGGATAAATTGGTTACGGCTGCTTGCAGGGTGGTTTTGTCCCCTTCGCGCAAAAAGCGCGGCAGCTGCAGGCGTACCATAAAGTCTTTACGGGTAACGGTTTGGGCGGTAAACGAGCCCAAATCTGCCGCGCGGGTAAGCACAAAACCTAAAATATTCCATTCGCTTAACGATTGCGGCATAGTAAAGGAGACGGTTCCTTTCCCGTTGTTTACCGGTATGGTAGGCCCAAAGAAGGCCGTCTCGCGAAAATCCGTACGTACGGCATTTTGTGCGCTTTGCGCGTCGTCTTCCACCGGGGCTTGGGCGTCCAGCGCGGCACTTTCTTGCACGGAGGCACTGTCAGCCTGGGCAAACGCCAGTGTGGGCATAGCGGCCGGAGCCATCGCCCCGCTGACTGCACGGGCGGAGTTCATTACCGCCGATTTATACATTCTTAATACCGGGCTTAAATTTAACTGCGGTAGCGGCAGCAGGTAGTTGTCTTCAAACGGTTGTTTAAAGCGGGCATTGGGGCCGGAAGCCGCCGATACGGACGCATTAAACACACTGCCTGCAAAGTTGCCCATCGGGCGCAATACCGGGAACAGGTTGGCCAGCGTGAGGCGGGTTTCCGGTTTGGCGTAATAATCCAGCGCTTTGTCATATACCGTCACGCTGGCTTGGCCTTGTACGGGCGCGCCCGTAACGTCTTTTGCGCTTAAATTCCAGTTAACGCGTTCCCCCGGCAATACGGAGGGGGCTCCTTCCCAAACAACTGTCAATTTTTTGTTGTCATAGGGAACTTCGGCAAAGGCGCTGCTTTGATACAAGCGGTAATCCGCCGCACCAAACCAACGTATGCCTACTCCGCCGCGGTATTCGTTTTCCACAGGAACGGTTAATACGGTTACGCCTTGGGGGGCGGTTAATTTGTTAACCAAAAAGTCTTTACCGGCATATACTTCCACCTGTTTGGGGCCGGTTAAACGGCCGGCACCTATTAAGAACTTGGCGTAGGCACCGGGATAATACTGCGGGTGCTGGGCAATGGCCACAGCCGGCAGCGCCAGGGAGGATTGCTCCTTAGCTACCAAAAATACCAGCTTTAAATCCTGCGCTTTGGGGCTGGATAAAGTCAACCGGTAAATGCCTTCCGGCAGAGCGGGTACATTCAGCTCGGCCTGTGCTTGTTGGCGAAGATCCAGCTCTTGCTCAAATACTTGTTCTTCTTCTTTATTGTTGGCAAATACGCGGTCTAAAAAGCTGCCGTCATCGGTGCGGACGGGAGAGCTGAGCGCTTCCTCGTTTAATTTGTTTTCCAGCCGCGCTATTTTGGCTGTTACTTTGCCGGAAACGGGCGCTGCGTTAATGTCCGTTAATTTGATGTGGGCTAACAGAGCGGCTGTATCGGCATCATAGAAGCCTTGGGTAAACTGTACATCAAAGAAGTGGGGCTGCTGAGCCGCCTGGTAGGTTTCCTGGGCTTCAATAACGCGTCCGCTTTCATCATACACTTGGGCTTTAATGGTGTAGCGGGACGGCTGGCCTATGTCTTTGCCGGGTTGAGGCGTAAAGAGAATTTTAAAGAGGCCGTTTTCGTCTGTTTGGGTTGTGCCGGAAGCTACAAATTCTTCTTGCGCAAAAAAGTTCATCCGCGGCATCCACCAGAAAAACGGCGGTATAAATTCCATACGGTAAATGGTGTATTTTACCTGCGCTTTTTGCAACGCAGAGCCAAAGTAATACCGGGCATTACCGGTTACTTCGGCTTGTTTACCGTATTCAAACGCCATTTGGGGGGAGTTGAAGGTTACTTCATAATCGGGGCGTTTGTAATCTTCCACCTTAAAATAGGCGTATGTGCGATAGGTGCGGGAGCCGGCATTAAGCGTAGCTTGCAAAGTAAAGCTACCCAGCAACGTTTGCCCGGGCAGGGTAAATGCGCCGGCAGCGGTACCCATATCGTTTAAATCCAGGGTAGAGGTGTAAATTTTAGTATAGTTGGCGTCTCTTATTTCCACACGCACGGAACGGCCTGTAAGCGTGCGCATACCACGTACCACGTTTTCAAAGGCGTTGATGGAAAACTGCACCTTTTGGCCGGGGCGGTAGATGGGGCGGTCGGTCTGGGCAAAGAGGCGCACGGGGTCTTCTTGATTGAAATGAAAGTACACGGCCGAAGACGTAAACGCCGTATGCCCGTTTTTCTCTGCCAGCGGGTTGATGAAATAGGAATTATTGGCCTTAGAAGAATTGACCGTTATTTTCTGGGCCATTTCAAACAAGCCGTTTTGGTTGGTTTTGCCTTGTTTGCGGGTGCCTTTCCATTCCGTGAACATATCTAAAAGGGCACCTGCTTCCGGCTGGCCGGTTTTTAAATTAACCGCATATACGCGGAAAATGTGCGGCGTGTAAACATTGGTTTTAGCGTTTAGTAAAGAGGTGTATTTGTCCGGGTTGTCCTCTATGGCGGCACTTACAAAAAGAGCCAAATCCGTTACGTTTAACACGGTGGCAGCCACGGGGGCGGTGTCCGGGTTAAAGGAAGGCTCGCGCGCTACGGCTATGATGTAAAAGCCGGTGCTCAGTTCCGGCAGTTTTAAATCCATCTGTTTAAA
>CALUUY010000043.1 GCA_944324095.1 uncultured Elusimicrobiales bacterium | reverse complement strand
TACCAGAACTGTACATTGGCTTTAACGTCTTCCGTTAAATCCGCAGCTAAACCCGCCACAACACGGGAAGCAGCAGAATTGGAAGCGCCGGGATTAGCAACAGCGTCTCTGTTGGCGTCCGCACCGATTACATCAATACGGCCGATAGCTTCTACATTATCTACAATGGCGGCCCCTGCAGGGAAAGACATCGCCATGGCTAAAAATAAGCCCAGTAGTTTCTTCATTTAATTGCATCCTCCTTAATAATTTCAACTACCCTACCCCTTCATTTAAGTTTATTTGTACGACGTTTGCAAATTTATTTTTCCTTCGGCTTGACACGTCAAAAAAATAGTGCTATCCTGTATCTTCTCTTTTTATAAGCGTGGTCATTTTTTTACTTTTTATACTGCATTTTAATCAGGAAATAATCCCATGTAACCATAAAAAACCCCACCTAGTAAAGGCGGGTTTTTTTCTGTATTAAAACAGATTAGAAGCGGATGGTGGTACCGAGTTGATAGACAGTGGCGTCTTGGGCGTCTTCAATCCGCTTCAAGTCGCCTCCTAATTTGGCATAGCCGATACCAGCAAACATTTCTACGCTTTCGTTATGCTGATAGGTGGCGGTCAAATCGGCTTCCAACGTGGCGGCGGACGTAGCCGTTCTGTCTTGGAAGGCAAAGCCGTCCAAGGCAAATTTCATCTTCTTCCAGTTATAGTCCACACCTACGTTAAAAATGCGGGAATTTGCAATTACGCCACCATAGTTAAACTCCGCCGTTAAGTATTTACCGGCCAATAAACCAGGCGCATAGGTGCTAAAACCAGATACGAGACCTTTTTGATACAAGAAGGCCGCACGAGGTGTAAACGCATCCATATTCAAAGACGCATCTAACTTCACAAAATACGGAGTATCTTTGCCTTCTTTAATCAAGCGGTTGCCTTGATGGCCGCGGGCAGCTTCTACGCTTACGCCAAAAGCTTCCGGCAGGTAAGAAAGTTTAGCACCGTAAAAGCCGGTATATTCCGGGTCGGCAGAACTTTCTTTCAACGCATAGCCGTACATTTGGGCTTTCATCGTGTCCGTTAAGTTTAAGCGAATGTCCGCCCCATAAATGTCATACGAGGAAACCCCGGGAACGACCAGTGCATCTTCCGCCGTTTTACCAGCCAATACGGTTACACTCTTGAAATCATCCGCATAGGTCAGTTTGGCGGCTTCCAGGCTCATAGGGGGCATCAACGTAGCTAGCATATAGCCGCTCTTGGGGCCAATGTACATGGTCATGCTGTCTTCGTCGCCGTAGAATTGGCGGCCGAGGGTCAGCTCAAAGCAGTCAAACAGGTTAGACAATACCACATTGGCTTCAGACAAATAAATGTTATCTTGATAGCTGTTTAACGTGGTACCGCTTACAGCGCCGTTCCACGGCGTGGCATACGTAAACAACACATTGGCTTTGACGTCTTCGGTCAAGTCAGCAGACAAGCCCGCCATCACACGGGAAGCAGCCGTCGGATAACCCACAGGGGTTCTGTTGGAATCCGCTCCAATTACATCAATGCGGCCAATAGCATCTACATTATCCACGAGGGAGGCACTGGCAGGCAACGCCATCGCAAAGGCTAAAAATAAGCCCAGTAGTTTCTTCATTTAATTACGTCCTCCTTAATAATTTCAACTACCCTACCCCTTCCACCCCTTAGCAACCTTAACCCACATCAAGCCTTGACAAGCTTTCTTATAACTGGTATTCTATCAGTCCTTTTAATAAAAACATTATTTAAAACGGGCAAAAAATGCTTTTTACCGTCGTAAAATCAGTTTTAGCTTATCCTGCCTAAAAACGCTTTTTTTAGCAATCAAAAAAATCCCGCGTCTTAAACGCGGGATTTGTAATATGTTCACCAAATGCTTTATGCCCACAAGGAAAGCTTGGTCACTTTATCCGTACGGCGCACTTTCGGTTCACCCACCATTTCCTGGATGTAAGCTTCGCACACGTATATTTTAGTGCCGGGGAACAAATGCCCGCCGATTACATTGTAGTCTTTACCTGTAAGCATAGCGTGGGCGTGCACCTGGGGGCGGTTGTCCTGAATGCTGATGTTACCCGTCAGGCTTAACAATTCCATCTGCGCGTTGATTACAGTTTTTTCATAGCGTTTTTTGGTTTGGTCATACCAGCCTAACGTGGCATTTTCCACAGAACCAATTACGGTAACTATACCGCACTTTACCTGATTATCGTGACAAAAATCAGCCAGCGTCTCCAGCAAATCTTTTCCTTTCGGGAGTTTAAAAAGATACGTTCTTCCGGTTAAATAAGGTTTTTCTTCTGCCATTTTTTTCTCCTCTGCCGCCGGTATTACCAAGCGGAGCTTTCTAAGTCGTTCACGTACGCCTTGATGGCGGCAATTACGCCTTCGGCGTCCATGCCGGCTTCTTTATAAATATTGGCGGCGCTGCCGCTGCCCAAATATCCGCCGTGTTTAAACGGATACAAGGTATGGCGGCGGCCCTTTTCGCTCAGCAGCCAGGCGTGCATAGTGGGCAGGGTAAAGTCCGTAAGCCCCATACCAACGCGGCGCAAGCGTGCGGGAACCAATGCTTCCCGTTCTTCTTCCGGCAGGAGTTCAAACAACTCCCGGCTGGATACATACAAAATGTTTACATCTAAATTTTCCTTTTCCAAACGCGGCAACACTCCATCCGTCACCACTTTACCGATACCAGCCCCCTGTACAAATACAGCGCCGGCATCCGGCCGTTTGGCCCGGTGCAGGTAATACACCCCTTTCAAGCAAGCGTTAGCCGCGTCCATCCCCAAGGCGGCGCGGTCAGATAGCTTTTGGTTGGGGCGCACCACAAACGGGGCGAAAACCGCCGGACGTAAAGACAACGCTTTGGTAACCAACGGCCAAATTTCATCTACTTCTAACGGAGTAGCCGTTATACACGCCCCTTGCGGAAAGTTGTCCTGCAATAACTGCAAAGATTGCGGATCCGCGTGCGTGGGGCCGTCTTCCCCGGTGGGAAGGCTGGCGTGCCCGTTAAATAAAATCAAGCTGTTAGTGGTTTGCCCGGCCTCTTTTAACGCTTGGCAGCCAATGGCGTACAAGCGGGCGGCCACGTGTTCAAACGCTACAAACGCCCCGTAAGAAGAAGCCACCCCCACCTGTTTGCCAAAAGCACTGATACCGCTGCACACCGCAGCCATACCGTCTTCACAAATACCGCCAATAGCCAAACGACGGGAAAGTGGATTGGAAGCCGCATTGAAAAAACCCGCCTCAAAGGGTTTGGCTACATTGCCGGCATTGGTGGAACCATACAAATCGGCCGAGGCGCTAAACAAAGCCCCGCTGCTTTCTTTATTTAAATAACCTAATACGTCCCCCAACACACCGCGGGTGGTGTGGGAATCCCCCGCCGTAAAAGTAAAGGAAGCCGGCGGGTTTTCGGGGTCTTGACCGGTAAACAAGACATTGGCGTCCGGCGCACCCGGGCGTTCGCGGCGGGCCGATTTTTCCAATTCAGCACGGCGGGCCGCCAACTGATTGGCAAAAAACGCAGCCACTTCTTTATGGCTTTCCAGCCCGCGGCGGAACGTTTCCAAAAAGGCCCAGTAATGTTTTTCAATATTTTCAGGCGTTTTGTCCCCTTCAAAAGCCGGGAATTTAACCCCAAATTTGCCTTCAAAATCAGCCAACGCCGCATAAAACTCCGGCGAGCAAAACTTGTGACCAGACCCGTGGGAAGCCTTCCCCTCCAGCCCGTATTTCCAACCTTTTACTGTGCGATAGACCACCGCCGTAGGCTGATGATTGGGAATTTGTTTAATTAATTCCTGCGCGGCGTGGATTTGGACAAAATCCATACCATTAGGTACAAAAATAACGTTAAAATCGTGTATATAAAACATCTCGCACGGCGTCCACTGGGCATAATCGCCAGGGGTTTTCCCGTCCGAAGTAACCTGGTTGCTTTCAATAGAAGCTTCGTTCCAATCTAAATGAAACACCACATTTTTTAACTGCGCCGTAGAAGCCGTAGCAAGCGCCTCGCTCACGCGCCCGGCCGTCATACCGCCTTCGCCCTCTACAATGTGTACACGGGGAGCATTCTCGCCATACGCATCGGCCGCCGCTACCCCTAAACCTACACCGGCCCCATCGCCCACGCCGCTGGCCCCGGTGGTTACGCGTACAAACGGAACGGACGGCTCCGGATGCCCACCCAAGGGTTTGGATTTAAATTGCGTAAAAAGCGGGGTACCTTGTACTTTATTGTGTCTAAAACCGAGCAAATCTTCCAAGCGCAGGCGCTGGGCTATGTCTTTAGGCAACAAATCAGGCTGGGCGATGCGGGCACACTCGTCGCGCAAAGCCCACATAGCATACATTCCCAAGGCTTTATGCCCGGCCGCGTAGGTAATAATATCTGCATCTAAACGGCGGGGTGAGCTTAAATCATACTGCATTTCTTTATATATAAGATGGCTGACAAACCGCCCACTGGAAACACTCCCCCCCACGTGACCCGAAGAAGGAACAAAGTTAAACATTACCGCCGCTAAAGCACGGTAAGCGCTGTCCAGCTTTTCCAACGCGTCTTGGGAAGCCGCGTCCAACGGGTACTGCTGCAAATAATCGGTTGCTTCAAAATAAGAGGCTCTTTTGGTTCCTAAAGTAAACGGTTTCATAATTCTCCTATAAAGCCAATTCGGTTTGAGCCACAGCCAAGGCCAAAGCCAGGGTGTTCTCTAAGTCTGCCTTACATTGTACTTCCGTATTGGAATGAATGTAACGCGTGGGGATAGACAGTGCACAGCACGCCGTCCCTGTTTTGGA
Organism: uncultured Elusimicrobiales bacterium; assembly: GCA_944324095.1. Taxonomy (GTDB): domain Bacteria; phylum Elusimicrobiota; class Elusimicrobia; order Elusimicrobiales; family Elusimicrobiaceae; genus Avelusimicrobium. Next base: position 7,152 of record CALUUY010000043.1, on the reverse strand, counting down.
CAAGTGGATTGCCCCTGCATCATTTCCTCCGCGCGGAGCAATACGCACCTGATAACGGATTTGTTTTTCCAAACACAAACGTTTTAACGCCGCAAACAAACCTTCGTGCGTGATGGTGCGCGCGTCAAGCGCCGTCACCCCCACACCGCGGCCCAACACCGTAATATAATCCTGCGGTGCCGTACCCGGAATGTCCGCCGCGCCGGTGGTATCCAGGGCTAAAGCCAAATCAGCCTCCACCCCGTAAGCCGCCGTTATAGCACCGCGCAAGCCAACTTCTTCCTGCACGGTAAAAACGGCATACACATTATAAAAAGGATTTTTAAGCGCCTTAAGCAATTCCAATAACACAAAAACGCCGGAGCGGTTATCCAAGGATTTGGCCGTTATAAACCCGTCCCCAAATTCCTCATATTCCCGGCGCAGGGTGGCAAAATCCCCCGCTTGTACGCGGGTTTGCGCTTCGGCCCCGCTTAGGCCCACATCTATAAATAAATCTTTTAAAGGAACGGCCTTGCCACGGTCGGCCTCCGTTGTTACGTGCGCCGGGCGGGTACCTATCACCCCCACCAGCGGCCCGCTGGATGTGTGCACGGTAACCCGTTGGGCCAACAAGGTGCGGGGGTCAATACCGCCCACGGTAACAAACCGTAAAAACCCGTCCGCCCCAACATAATGAATCATCAGGCCAACCTCGTCCATATGGGCGGCCAATAATAAATTTTTAGAGGAAGACCCCTTCTTAAAAACAATCAAGTTGCCCAATGCGTCGGTTTTTATTTCATCGGCATACGGGGCAGCCTGTTGTTCTACATAGCGCCGCACGGCGCTTTCCCGCCCGGAAATACCCGGCATGGAGGTAAGTGTTTTTAGAATAGAAAAATCCATTTTTATTCCTAAATCCGACAGTAAAGGTACATACATTATACTCACAAAAACTATTTTTGGCAAGTTTTTTAACTCGGCCCCCCAAACGCGCGCGGGAACGAGGAGTCTTCCGCGCCTCCGGCTGTGCATTTAGCACCAGCCTGCCCGCCAACCGACACCAGGCTTTTTACCCTTTTACACGCACCAGCCAGATATTGCCCCCAACCATTTAACCCATTTACGGCAACCATTCCGCTTTTAAATAATGTAAAATATGAGGGACAGAATTTATTTTAGGAGGCTGTTTAATGACCGTTTCTTATAAAGACCTCGGTCTGGTAAACACCAGACAGATGTTCAAAGACGCTATGGCCGGCGGTTATGCCATTCCGGCTTATAACTTTAACAATATGGAACAATTGCAGGCTATCGTTACCGCCTGTGTGCAAACCGGTTCCCCGGTGATTTTGCAGGTTTCCAAAGGCGCCCGCCAATATGCCAACGCTACCTTGTTGCGCTGGATGGCCCGCGGTGCGGTGGAAATGATGAAAGAAATCGGCAAACCGGTGCCGCTGTGCTTGCACTTGGATCACGGCGATTCCTTTGAACTGTGCAAAGACTGCATTGACAATGGTTTCTCTTCCGTAATGATTGACGGCTCCCACTTGCCGTATGAAGAAAACGTGGCCCTTACCAAAAAAGTGGTGGACTATGCCCACCAGCACGATGTAACCGTAGAAGGTGAATTGGGCGTTTTGGCCGGTATTGAAGACGAAGTTTCCGCCGAGCACCACACCTATACGGATCCGGCTCAGGTAGAAGATTTCGTAAAACGCACTGGGGTGGACTCTTTGGCCATTTCCATCGGCACTTCCCACGGGGCTTACAAATTTAAAGTAAAACCCGGCGAAAAATTGCCCGAACTGCGCTTTGATATTTTGGAAGAAGTTTCCAAACGCTTGCCCGGTTTCCCGATTGTACTGCACGGTTCCTCCAGCGTACCGCAATGGGCCGTCAAACAAATCAACGAATACGGCGGCAAATTGGAAGATACTGCCGGTATCCCGGAAGAACAACTTCGCAAAGCGGCCAAATCCGCTGTGTGCAAAATCAACGTGGACAGCGACGGCCGCTTAGTAATGACCGCCACCATCCGCAAAGTATTTGCCACCAAACCGGCCGAATTTGACCCGCGCAAATACTTGGGCCCGGCCCGCGAAGAACTTATCAAAATGTATGCCGAAAAGAACGAAAATGTATTCGGTTCCGCCGGCCGCGTGAAATAAGTTTTAACTACACAAAAACCCCCGCTTCACAGCGGGGGTTTTTTATTATCCTCTTTTTCACCTGTACTTTACCAAACACTTTTTTATTTTTAGTCAGCCGCTTGTCAGCCCAAACCTCCGCCAACACAACGCTGCAATGTGGTTTTATTGTATGATGCCAAACAGCATATAAACTGAACTTTTACTAAACCAAAAAACAAACCTGGACTCCTTAGCGGAAAAATTTTTTGTTCTACACAAAATGTTATAAACAAAAACGCCCCGCCAGTAAAGGGGCGGGGCGTATTAATAAAAACAGTAACTATTTTACAATGTAGCCAAACCGTTCCAGCATTTGTGTATTATTGCGCCAATCAGGCGTAACAGTAACGGTTAGCTCCAAGCGGTATTTACGGCCCAAAAATTCCTCTATGCGCTTTTGGGCGTTTTTGCGAAGCTGAGCAATGGCGCTGCCGCCTTTGCCGATAATAATGGGCTTTTGGCTTTCGCGCTCTACGTGGATAACGGCGCGGATGTAGTTTTTATCGCCTAAATCTTCGGTAAATTTTTCCACTTCTACATAGGTGCTGTACGGAATTTCTTTTTTATACAAAAGGAAAATCTGCTCACGGATGAATTCGGCGGCGTAAAAACGTTCCCAGCGGTCAGTCCATTGCCCGGGAGGAAAATACGCCGGGCTGACGGGCATAGCCTCAATAACGGCCGCTTTAAGCTCCGCTACGCCTTTGCCTTGCGCGGCGGACAAATAAAACGTGCGCACGATGGGCAAGTCTTTACGCACTTGCGCTTCTAAGGCTTCCAGGCGGGATTTATCTGCTATTAAGTCAATTTTGTTAATCACTAAAAAAACAGGACAAAACACTTGTTTTAATTTTTCCACCAGCTCGGCGTTTAATTCATAAGGAGCCGCCGCATCCAGCATAAAAAGCACTAAATCCGCTTCTTCGCCCACGGCGCGGTCAACCGCGGTTACCATCGTTTGCTGCAATTTATAACGCGCTTTTAGAAAACCAGGCGTATCTACAAAAACCACTTGATAGCCTTCCCCCTCGCTGATGGCCAAAATATTTTGGCGGGTGGTTTGCGGTTTATTGGTAACAGGGGACAGCAACCCCCCTGCCAGCTGATTGAGCAACGTGGATTTACCTGCGTTGGGCAGCCCGGCCAAAACGGCAAAGCCGCTTTTAAAGTGTTTTTCATCCATATATTGTATTGTACTTGTTTTTGGCCGGCGCGTAAAATTTTATATACTACAAAAGATGAAACGCGCGTGGCTAATCACTTTACTTTTTGCTTTTAACGCCGTTAGCGTAACGGCACAACCCGCTCTGGAAGACGCCTTAACAAAAGCGGGGTTGGTAGATGTAGCCGCTTTACAGGCCCCGCTGTTTTTTGACATTCGCTACGCTACCCCCCGCAATTTTACTAAACAAAAAATATATGACTCTCCCCGCTGCTTTTTACATAAAGACGCCGCACAAGCACTTTTAAAAGCCGTAGAACTGGCCGCTAAGCAAAAAGAACCTTTTACTTTTTGTTTATGGGATTGTTACCGCCCGCTTTCGGCTCAAAAAAAATTATGGCAAGCGGTTCCTAACCCCAGCTATGTGGCGCCGCCGGCCAAAGGCTCTCGCCACAACCGCGGTATGGCGGTGGATTTAACCCCTTGTGATTTTAACGGCACGCCCCTCCCTATGCCGACGGAATTTGATAACTTTACCAAACGCGCACATATGGATTTTTACGACCTTCCCCCCGATGTATTAAACCGGCGGGAAACCCTCAAAAAAATTATGACCCAGGCCGGCTTTACCTACACCCGCACCGAATGGTGGCATTTTGATAAAACCGGCTGGAAAACCAACCACCCGGTGCTGGATATTGAACTGCCCCTCTAAGCGGAATACCGCTACTTAGACGGATTTTATATAATAAAAATAAGGATATAAATATGAACGATACTGATACCTCTAAAACTCATTTTTTTGTACCCGGCTGTTTAGGTACCTGCTGGTACGGCAACTATCACTATCTGGAACCGTTTACCGGCTGCCAGCACGATTGTGTTTATTGTTACGCCAAGGCCCGCAGCGAGGTTTCGGCACGTTTAAAAGCCTTGGGTTGCACATTTACAGACCCGCAAATCGGTATGCCGCGCAGCGAAGCCCTGGCGGCTGTCAAAAAAGAAATTGATGCCTACCCTAAAATACATACGGTAAAACTTTCCCGCTATACGGACATTTTTTGCAAAAAATTTGTGGATAACGGCTACGCGTTGGATGTCCTTACCCTGCTGGCCGAACATCCGCAAATAAAACGCATTATTATTACTACAAAAGGCGTCCCTAACGACGCGATTATGGATTTAATCCGCAAATATCCGGCCAAATTTTCTTACAGCGCGGCCATTAAACCTGAGGCCTCTATTTGTATGGAAACCAACGTCCCGCCGCGCGAAGAGCGCATCCGCCGCGCGGCACAGGCCCAACAAGCCGGGGCTTTGGTAACCATTCATATGGACCCGCTTATTACCGGCGTGGAAGACACGGAAGAAGTGTTGCGCCCGTTCTTGGCCGCTTTAAAAGAAGCCGGATTAAAACGCGTGATGTTTTCGTATTTATTGTACGATTACACCATTGCAAAAAACATTGTGGACAAATTTGGAGAAGAATTCTTCTCTAAATTAAAAGAAAACTATCTGCACGATGACAGACAACTTCTGCCCAATCAAACGGAAACCACCTATTATGCTTTAAAACACGAAATTAAACTGGAAAGCATAAAACGGGTAGCGGCACTGTTAAAAGAATATGGGTTTGATTTTGTTGTCTGCGGATTAAAATCTTCCGACAAGGATGACATTACCTCTGTAAAAAGCTTCTGCCCGGTATGCAACGGTAAATTCTATGCCTAATAAAGTTTGGATTTTAAACTTGGATGATTTTGTATTTAAAAGCAAAGCCATAGAGGCGTTAAAAAGCCACTCGCTTAAATACATACAGCTTTTAAAACCGGGGGATTTTTGCGTTGTATCCCCATTAACCGAGAAAGACCCCGCCTTCTTAAACTATATGGCCCGCATTAAAAAGCTGGAACATAAAAACTGGATGTTTATGCCCCGCGAGCAAAAAGAAGACGAAAGTTTAATTTCCGCCATTTCACGCGATGAAGTCTTAATAGCCAAATTGCGCAAGTTGTGCAGCATCGGCTATGTATTAATACCGCTTATGTACACCAAAGAGTTTGCGCACCTCAGCTGGCAGTGTGAAAACAAACTGCTTAATAACTCCATTGCCATACAAGAAGCAAACAACAAGCTGGTGTTTAAGGAATTATGCAAAAAATTCAATATCACCACCATTGCCCCCGTGTACGAAACCGGTATGAATAAAATGCCCCGTATTTTGGCCGTGTTAGACCCGCGCGAAACGTATTTACTGCGCCGGCCGTTTTCCGCCGGGGGATATGGCAACGTAAAAGGCAAGCTGACGGAATTACTGCCGCTTATTAAAAAATACCACAAAGAGGCGGATTTTTATTTGGAACGTTTTAAAGAAATTTATAAAACGCTGGGCTCGCTATGCATATTAAAAGATGATGAAATATCTTTTGTAGGCATAGACTGCCAAATTATCCATAAAGAAGCGTGGGAAGGGTGCTCTTTCCCGTTTACGCGCCTGCCTAAAAAATTATTGGATGAAATAAGAGAAAAATCCCTTATGTTGGCCAGCTATTATTACGGCAAAGGTGTAAGGGGGCAGATCAATTTTGACTGGGCCATCCGCCAAAAAGACGGCGAGTTAAAACTGCGCGCTTTGGAGTGTAACTCCCGCTATAACGGCTTTGGGTTGTGCTTGCGTTTGGCTTCCACCGTATATGGAATCCACCGCAAAGACCTGCATTTTTATTTGGACACCAAAATGCGTTTTGACCCCAGCTGGACTACCCAAAAAGTAATTGATGAGCTGGATAAAATCAATGCCGGGGTGTCCTTTCAAGGCGGGGTGGTGCTCACTTCGGGCGTAAAAGACGGAAAAGCTGGTTTTTGTTTTATGGCCACCAACCGTAAAGATCTGGCAGATTTACGCCGCAGTTTTAAAACCCACATCACCGGCTTAGCGGAACGACCAACCAAGGAAAGATAAACTAATACCTCTAAGCTAACCGTTTGCTTACAACCCAAACCCCGGCATTAAAGCCGGGGTTTTTGGTGGGCGACAATTCTCCCACTTCTGCTTTGTATCTAGGCAAAAGCGCCCTAAACAGCAAAAAACTCCTTTACCAAAACCTTAACAGATGATTAAAGCAAAAGGAATATAATTACCCGCATTATTCATTTCAAAGCACAGTTCTTGTTCAACAAAGGGGATATTGGGCTATTTATTGCCACAAAAAGAAGGAGTCTCCTCAAAGGGCAAATTCTGCCAAGCGCAAGCCTGGTATAACCCCGGCCGACGGGATATTTATGTACAATAAAAAACCCCGGTATGATACCGGGGTTTACGTATAAAATTTTATTTAATTTATTCTACCACTAACACGCTGCGTCCGTCTTCTTCCGGGCTGTACGGGTCAGGCGTGTTTACGCCGTCCACAATGTACAAGAAGCGGTAGCGCCCCGGAGCAATAGACAGGGTGGTTTCCCAATAATCTTGTTTTTTGCGCAAGGCTTGGGGTTTAGCCATCGTAAAACCGCTAACGATAGAAACCTTTTTCCCTTCCCCGTAATAACGGAACGTTACCCGGCGGTATTTTTTGCTTTTGGGATTTACTTTTACAATGACGCTTTCTTTCTTTTCCTGCACTTTAGCAGGTTCTTCGGCGGCAGGGGCCGGCTCTTGTACGGGTTTTACAGCTTCGGCCGGTTTTTCTTCTTCTTGTACGGCCACGGGCGCCTGCACCGTTTCAAGCGCCAAGGCTTCTTCTTGGGTTAAATTCTGCTCGTCCTGCGCAGGCAGGGTTTCTTCTTGCACCGGGGAGGAAGCTAAAGCATCCGAAG
>CALUUY010000042.1 GCA_944324095.1 uncultured Elusimicrobiales bacterium | reverse complement strand
TAAAGGCGCTACGGCTAAAATTATGAAAGTGGTGGAAAATTATGAACGAAAATCAGCCTAATATTTTAGTGGTAAGATTGTCTTCGCTGGGGGACATTGTCTTATCCTCTCCCATATACAAAAATTTAAAAGCCAAATGGCCTCAAAGCCGTATTACGCTATTGGTTAAACCGCAGTTTGCGCAAGTTTTGGCAGGCCATCCGGATATTGATGAAATTATGGTGGCCAAAAAAAGCTTGTGGGGCAATATCCGCCAAATACGTGCGGGGCATTTTACCCATTTTTTGGACATACACTCCACCTTTAAAACCATATTGATGGGTTTGTTTAGCAATATTCCCAACCGCTTGCGTTATAATAAAAATTCCGTGGCGCGGCGGATGTATGTAAAGTTTCGCAAAAACTCCCCGGTGCTTGAAAAACACACGCTGGAGCGCTATTTAAGCGTATTGCAAGGGTGGAATGTGCCTATCCAATACACCCAACCGGAATTGGGGGACTGGGCCTACAAACACGCCAATATGGAAGGCAAAACGATTGGCAAAATTGGTATTTTTCAAACCTCGTTTATAGGCGACAGCGTACTAACAACCCCGCTTATCAAAAAAACGGCGCATCTGTTTCCCAACAGTCAAATTATCGTTATCACCCGCCCGCAGACGGAAGACATTTTCCGCCCGATGAAAGAAGTTTCCAAGGTAATTTTAAACGATAAAACCGGCTGGAACAAAATTTTTGGCGTTTGGAAAACCGCCAAAGCCATTAAAGCCGAAAAGATGGACATACTGCTGGTTCCGCACCGCAGTTTTAGAAGTGCGCTTATTGCTTGGCTTTCGGGCGTACCGATACGTATTGGTTTTACCTCCAGCGAGGGGTGGTTCCTGTACACCAAAACGGTGCCGTTCTCTTGGATGATACACGACGCGGAAAGAAACCTCTCTTTACTACAAGGCATTGCTAAAGAAAAATTCAAAGCGGAGCAGCTCAGCCTGCGTTACACTCCGTCCGCCGAAGAAAACGTGGCCCGTTTAATGAAAGACTTTAATTTAAACGGCAAAACCCTGGTAGGGCTGCACCCCGGCTCCGCCTGGCCGACAAAATGCTGGCCGATGGAATATTTTGTAGAGCTCATCAGCCGTTTGGAAACCCAGCTGAACGTGCAGACGGTCATTGTAGGCGGCGGGAAAAAAGACGCTGATTTGGGAGAAAAGATCTGTCAGCTTTCCCAAGGGCACTGTGCCAACCTGTGCGGAAAAACCAGCTTGGCAGACTTAATGGCCTTAATGCCGCATTTTAAATTATTTATTACGAACGACTCCGGCCCTATGCACATTGCCACCGCTTTTAATGTGCCCACGCTGGCCATTTTTGGCCCTACCACCAAAGAACTGGGGTTCTTTCCCTATGGCAAAGGGCACCGCGTGCTGGAAGTAAAAGGATTGGAATGCCGCCCCTGCGCCTTACACGGGGGGAAAAAGTGTCCGCTGGGGCATTTTAAATGTATGCGGGAAATCTTGCCGGAAACAGCCTTTCAAAACGCAAAAGAAATGCTGGAACAAAGCGGCGCTATCCAAAAATCTTAAAATAAAAAACCCTCGGTTAAAACCGGGGGTTTTTATTTGACTAAATGTACTAAACACCCTGGTAAAGCTACTCAAAAGGGAATGTCTATCGTTTCGCACGCTAACGCCCAAAACTCTATGCTAAAGTCTATTACCCAAGCTTGTATATAGCGGCTAAGCATATTTTTTACGTGAATAAGTACCGGTATACTATTACTCCACCCCTTTGTTGAACAAAACAAAAACGCCCCGGATACGATACCGGAGCGTTAGAAACTAAAAAACCTAAAAGATTAAAACTCCAAAGGTTTTTCTTCCAAAGCTTCTTTCATACGGGCAAACAATTCCTTAATTTCTTTCATTTTTGCATAAGGAAGGCGGATACCCTTTTTAGTCCAGCCGGTATAAGTGCTGTCCTCCTGCCACTGGCGCAAATCCAAGCCTTTAGCCCCTTGAAAGGTGCTTACCCGCGCCACTACCGACATCCCCGGCCGCTTGGCAAATTTACCCAAATCCTTATCCGGGCACGCGGCCGGATCATCCGGCAAAGCCGCGATCAACGGTTCCAACGCGCACACAATTTCCGGCGTCATCGTAATACCGGCGCGCGTAGCCCCGCAAAACCCGTCCGTTTTTAAATATTTGCGAATAGACGCATACCGATAATTACGGTATGCATCTATGGAAAATTTAACTTCACAGTCGTCTTCCAACGGAAGTACGCCCACATTACAAAGTACAGTAAAGCTGCTTTCGCTCATAGAATCCCCCAAAATAGGCCCCACATCATCAACTAAAATATGATATGATAAGCGTTAGTTATATTCTAATGTTTGTTTTAACTAAAAGCAAGCAGTTTTTGTATAATAATAGAGAACATTTTTCCAACATTATTCTAAAAGGACGGCTATGAGCGACAAAGACCCGAAAGAATCCTTAATAGGCACCGATATTTCCGGTTGCGAGGTTCTGCAAAAAGTTGCCGAAGGCGGTATGGGCGCCGTGTATAGAGCGCGCCATAAAGCATTAAACCGCATTGTCTGTGTTAAAATTTTAAGTCCTGCCTTAGCAAATGACAAAAAAGCTGTTGAACTGTTTTTAAGCGAAGCACGCGCCGTAGCCGAGTTAGACCACCCCAATATCGTAAACGTTTACAACGTAGGTAAAGAGCGGGGATATTATTTTATTGTGATGTCCTTTATTGAAGGGCAAACGCTGTCTGCTATGTTAAAACGCCGCAAGGTGTTGCCGGTTAACTTGGTGTTGGATTTATTTGACGGCATTTTAAAAGGGTTAAGCGTTGCTCACGAAAAAGGCATCATCCACCGGGATATTAAACCTTCCAACATTTTAATTAACGAAGAAATGCACCCCAAGATTGTGGACTTTGGTATTGCCAAAAAAGTAGATAAAGACAAAGGCACCACCAAAACCACCGAACTGGCCGGCACCGCATACTTTATTGCCCCGGAACAAGCCCTTGGGCGTGATTTGGACACCCGTGCAGATTTGTATTCTATTGGTGCCAGTATGTATTATGTGCTTACGGGGCAGTTCCCGTATAATGGCAAAAACACCATAGACATTATTCAAAAACACATCAATGACCCGATACCGGATCCGTCTAAAATTCGCAAAGATTTACCGCCGTGGCTTAGTCTTGCCATTCAGAAATTAATGAGTAAAGACCCGGCAAAACGCTTTCAAACAGCCAAGGAAACCTATCTGTTCTTCCAAAAAATGAGAGCGGAAGACCAATTACGGTTAAAATCAGGTACGGCCGGCTCTATTATTGATTTAGAAACAGATACGTCATTAAAAATTATAAAAGATTCCCCGTTATCTAATACGGAAAGCATTAAAAAGAAACGCCACGAGGCTTTGCTAAAAGACACCGCTAAAGAAGCGCGTCAAAGCCAGCCGGTATTGTTACCCGGCCTAGATGAAAGCCCTGTTAATAAGCCCGTTCAACCTCAAGCGCCGCTGCCACCTATGCCTCAATCGGCCGCCCAAGCGCCGGTACCGCCTGTGCCGCCGCCTCCGCCCGCACAGGCTTTCGTGCCAGAACCGGAACTTTTTATACAACCGGAGGAAGTGTTCGCCGGAAACAAATTTAGCGTACGGCAACTGGTTGAATTAGCGTGGTTGCCGGCCTTAATGGTGTTTTCGTTGTTGACGTCTTATGTATTTTTCTTATTTGGCAAAATTGCATCTGTACACACCAGCCCCACATTAGGTTTTGCGGCTAACTTACTATCGCCAATTACGGCCTCTCAAAGTGCTCCTAACCAATTGGCGGTGGGGGGAGTATGCTTAATTGTATTAATTGCTGTCTTTGCATCCTCTTCCATTAGGGCATTTTCCCACGGCACAATGGGGCTGCTTATTATAGCGTTCATCTCTTATATGGCGGGGTTATTTACACCGCAAGTGCCTTATTGGGACATTAAAGGCATTGGGCAGTTTTTGTTTTCGCCGGAATATTCCTTATGTTACTTTGTAGTGGCCGGGATGTGGGCGTTATCCTTATGCTGGAAGGCAAAACTAAGTAAAATAGAGGTGTTCTTAGGGGCGGCCTTAATCGTTTTAACTTTGGTTTTAAGCTACACTGCCACCGGGCTGTCTATTGCACCCAATACGGCAGGAGCATTTACTAAATGGACGGGCTTTTTAGGGATTCTGTTTGCTCTTTGTGCCATTTATCATTTAACCCAAAAAACAAGCGAATCCACCATTGTTGCACCCACCTTGTGTTTAATAGCGGCCATAACGTGTGTATGGTTTTATAATACCTCAGGCTTGGCAAATACAATGAACACAACGCTAAAAGTGTTGGCGTCTAAAATTGACGCGGGGGACTCTTCTGCAAAAGCAGCTCAAAAAGATTTGGATAAATTGGGATATGTTTCAGCCTTTCAAAACCAATCTTTTGCCAGTATTGGTTCGGTAAAAGAAATAAATACCCTGTCTCCAGAAGATAAATACAAATACCTGGACGCACAGATTACCATTTTTACAAAAGATGCTATACCGCAATCCTATCGTCCGTTAATGATAGAAATGTTATCGGCTTATTACCTGTCCGGCCCCAGCCGAATGAAGCTGCTGGCGTGGGACTATGCCTTAGGCTATCCGATACACAATTTTAACCAAAATGCCCAAAACAATAATGCGTATTATTTCTTACTCACGTTATTGTATTGGTTTGGGGTATTGGGGTGTGCAGCTAACATTGTTTTTAGAGAGGAAGTATGAGCACCTTTGATATAGAATTTGCAGCTGTAACCGATATTGGTAAAATACGGGAAAAGAATGAAGACAGCGTTCTTATCTCGTCTGATCTAGGTTTAGGCGTAGTGGCGGACGGAATGGGTGGTCATTCCGCCGGCGAAATTGCCAGCAACATTGCCGTACACGTGTTAGAAGAAACCATCCGCAAGGTCAACACCGGCGCCTTAAAAATGCCAGACACTTTTCTGCCTAAATTAGATAAAGTGGAACGCAAACTGCTTATGGCCGCCAATTTGGCCAATGCGGCTATTTACACCACAGCCCAAGCGTCCGCTATTTACAAAATGATGGGCACCACGCTGACCGGTGTAATGTTTGATTCCGATAATGCCGTAGCCGTACACGTGGGGGATTCCCGTATCTATTTATACCGGGATAAAAAATTAGTCCAAGTAACGACAGACCACTCCCTGGCTATGGAACACGTACGCCGCGGGCTGTTAACTAAAGCCGAGGCGGATAAATCCAAAATTCAAAATGTGCTTACACGTGCTATGGGAATAAAGAAAAACGTAGAATTTGATTTACTTAAATTCCCCGTTAAAATAGGCGACATAATGATTTTGTGTTCCGACGGTTTGTACAAAGGCCTTACCGAAGCGCAAATGCAACAACAGTTGGAAAAAGGTTCCAATACGCCTTTAGTAAAACTGTGTAAACAGCTGGTGCGGGTATCCAACGACAATGACGGGCAAGACAATATTTCCGCCGTTATGATAAAAATATTGCCGGCGCAACCGTTAACTTTTGGGCAAAAAATCAAACGTTTTTTTACTAAAAGTTAAAAAAATACAAACATCTCAAAGAGTTTTATCGACGACAACCCCTTTCTTTTTTAGCAATCAAAGAAAGGGGTTGACAATTATATTCAATATATGATAAATTAGCATTAAGCCAAAGGGAGTGCTAAAAACAATCCTCCGGCAAATGCAGTTTTAATAACTTAAAGGAGTGAGAAAATCTATGAAAGAAGTAAAGATCAAACCGTTGGGCGATCGTATCATCGTAAAGCCCATCGAAAGAGAAACCATGAAGGGGGGAATTATCATTCCTGATACCGCCAAAGAAAAACCGATGGAAGGCGAAGTATTGGCAGTAGGCGCCGGCAAATTGGATGACAAAGGCAACCGGATTGCTATGGACGTAAAAGTGGGTGACCGCGTGCTTTACGGCAAATATTCCGGCACCGAAGTAAAACTGGATGAAGAAACTTACTTAATCATTCATCAAGATGAAGTATTAGGGATTTTGGGGTAATTACAGGAGGAATTTAATTTATGGCTAAACAAGTAATTTACGGCGATCAGGCCCGCGCCAAAATGAAAGCGGGTATTGAAAAAGTTGCAAATGCAGTAAAAGTAACGTTGGGGCCCAAGGGGCGCAGCGTAGTGTTGGAAAAGAAATTCGGCTCTCCGCTCATTATTGATGACGGCGTGACCATTGCCAAAGACATTGAATTGGAAGATAAGTTTGAAAATATGGGTGCCCAGCTCATCCGCGAAGTGGCCTCCAAAACCAACGACGTAGCCGGCGACGGTACCACCACCGCCACTGTACTGGCCGATGCTATGCTGACCGAAGGCATCAAAAACATTACCGCCGGAGCAAACCCCACTTTAGTAAAGAAAGGGATTGAAATGGCCGTTGAAGCCACCAAAAAAGAATTGGAAAAAATGCACAAACCGGTCAAAACCAAAGAAGAAAAAGCGCAAATTGCCACCATTTCTTCCAACGACCGCGAAATTGGTAATATGATTGCCGAAGCCATTGAAAAAGTAGGTGCCGAAGGCGTTATTACCGTAGAAGAAGGCAAAACGGCTACCACGCAGTTAGACGTTGTGGAAGGTATGCAGTTTGACCGCGGATACATTTCCCCGTATTTTGTCACCGATTCTGAACGTATGGAATGCGTGTTGGAAAACCCCTACATCATTATTACTGATAAGAAAGTATCCAGCATGAACGAGCTCTTGCCGGTTTTGGAAAAAATTGTACAAAGCGGCAAACAATTTTTAATCATTGCTGAAGACGTGGACGGTGAAGCGTTGGCTACGCTGGTAGTAAACAAACTGCGCGGCACCTTGAAAGGCTGCGCCGTAAAAGCCCCCGGCTTTGGCGACCGCCGCAAAGAAATGCTGGAAGACATTGCCATCTTGACCGGCGGCGATGTGCTGAGCGAAGAACGCGGCATTAAATTGGATAAAGCCGAATTAGCTATGTTAGGCCAAGCCGCCCGCGTTGTAATTGACAAAGAGAACACCACCATCGTAAGCGGCAAAGGCAGCAAAGAAGCTATTGCGGCCCGCTCGGAACAAATCCGCAAACAGATTGAAAATTCCAAGAGCGAATACGACAAAGAAAAATTACAAGAACGTTTGGCTAAATTGTCCGGCGGGGTAGCGGTCATCAGCGTAGGTGCCGCCACGGAAACCGAACTGAAAGCCAAAAAAGCCAAAGTGGAAGACGCCAAAAACGCCACCAAAGCCGGCGTGGAAGAAGGTATTGTGCCTGGCGGCGGTGTAGCTTTGGCCCGCAGCCAAGCAGCCTTGGACGCGTTGAAAACCGATAACGAAGACGTCCGCACCGGTATCAACATTGTAAAGAAAGCGTTGGTTGCACCGCTCAAACAAATTGCCGTAAACGCCGGTTTAGACGGTGCCGTAGTGGCCGACAATGTACTTAAAATGAAAGGCGCGGCCGACGGTTACAATGCTGACGATAACACCTATGGCGACTTGTTAAAAGCCGGTGTGGTAGATCCGGCCAAAGTGGTACGCACCGCCTTGGAAAATGCGGCCTCCATTACCGGAACGGTTCTGCTCACCGAAGCCTTGGTGGCGGACGCCCCCGAAAAAGAAGGCGCTCACGCTCCGGCGGCAATGCCCGGTATGGGCGGAATGGGGATGATGTAATTTTAACCCGCTAAAAGCTAAAAGGGCCTAGAAAATTTCTAGGCCCTTTTTTCATTTTTATCTAGGCCCAAATTACCTTTACAAAAAAATCACTTTAGGATAAAATAGGGGTATAAGACGTTTATCTTACCTTCTAAGGAATGTATCTTATGAAAAACCGGACGCTACTTTTTGTATTGGCTATTTTGTTAGCCAGCCAGATTTCTTTTGCACAAAACAATATTTGGAAACAAATCTTCATTCCACCAGCTTTTCACGATACTAAAATCTCCGCAGAAAAAAAGATAGAATTAGCCTTTATCCGCGCTTTACAAAAAAACGACAAAACCCCTCAACCCAAAGGCCAAATGCGCGCCTATAATTTTAACAACAAAGCCGTATTAAAAATACAATTTACGGGCGAATCTTATATTCCTTCCAACTATGATAAAAAAGCTGCGGCTGCCTGCCGTGCCCTGTTGGTGGATAATGACGGTACCGTCATTTTAAACGACAGCTGCCGCAAAGCCTTGTTTTTCACTAAAGACAAACTTGCTTTTATTGTGGATTTTACCAACATTATTCCCAAATACAAAATTAAAGTAAGCAACTTTCCTAAAAACAAACTCATCAGCAAGAAAAACTATTTGGTGGCAAAACTACCCTTGCCGGCCAACTTAAAAAATAAATTACCCAAAATTGCAGAACCGGTATTGGTAGCCACCAGCGGAAAACTGTTAGCATCCAACACCCCGTATTTAATCGATTTTTCTTTAAAAGAATTATTTAGCGCCCAAAACGCTCAAAAAGAAAAAGACAGCTTAATCAAAGCCCTGCCTAAAGAATTTTATGCCAAAGCGGAAGGTTTTTATTAAGCCCTTGAAAGACGCTGTTTATTTTCTATAATATATGTGTATAGAGGTTGTTTTAAAACAGGAGATTTAGTATGAAAAAAATATTTATGCTGACGTTTGCTTTGGGCGCGTGCTCTTTATTAAGCGCTGAAGCCGGTTTCCCGGAACCTGGTTTCCCGGCCGGTGGTTTTCCTGCGGCGGAAAAAGCGGTGGCAAAAGTACAAAAACAAGCCGAAAAGAAAAAAGTGTCCCGCAAAGTGCCGGTGGTAATCTCGGCCAAAGGAATGAGCGAAGTGAAAGCCCAAGGTGTATTGCTTCGCGTTAACAGCGATTATACGGAAGCTCAAATTTTATTAAACGAAAAAGCCAGCCGCGCCATAGACATCATTGGGGAAAGCGACAGCGATGAAGCCCTTACCCCGGTTGCTATCTATGTAGATTTAAGCTCTTTTGGTAAAGGTTTTTATTCCAAAACTGACAACGCCAGCAAAGACTTGTATGCTTCCCATCAAAGCGGAAGCGCGCCGTTGTATGTTTATACCATGAAAATCAACCCGAAAGGCAATTTTGCTAAATCTATCAAAAATTTAACTCCTATTTCTGAAGATATGGCGCGCAATATTTTACGGAAAGATTTACCGCGTTTAGAAATTTAAAAATGCTGTAACGTCTTTCTCAGGACGAAATAAAACAAATTCGTTTTACGTTAAAAAGCCCGTTTAAGTACGGGCTTTTTAATCTTAGTAACCAAATAAGGCTTCTATTTTTATTACAATCCTGTTGTACCTCAACAAGGAGTAAACCCTAAATGAAAAAAACACTCTATTTATTATTAACCATTCTTGTGGGCACCACACTGCAAGCCGCGCCAAAAACCGCTGAAGCAGCACTGGATAGCACCCTGCAAGCGCGCACCCAAGGGGCCCAACAACAAAGCATCTTAAAACAAATAAATATGTATGCCAAACGGCTTGTCCGCATACAACTAACGGCGGACTTTCCTAACCGCCGCTGGCAGGTGTATTGCAGCGGGTTTTTAGAGGGGGAGAATGCGCTAGTGATGGACAACCCCTGCACGGAAATTTTAGCTACGGCTTTTACGGAACAAGCCCCCGTATCCATTTCTGTATCTATGGATAAACTGGGCCGTTTTTCTTCGGGCCCGTACAAAGGCAAAGATTTCTTTTACCAAGGGTCTGTGCTGCCGAATAATTTTAAAGTACTTAAAAACGGATATACGCTGTACAACATTCCGTCTAAAGAAAAAGAGGCCCAAAAGGCCTTAGCCTCCCTGCCGCAAGCCAAACTAAGCGAGCAAAATCTTACAGCTATTTTTAAAGCCAGCTTACCGCCTTCCAGCATAGTTAGAGCCCCGCAAACGGACAAGACATTAAAATACAAAAAAGCCGATGTTGCCCCGTTTAAGGCCTTTTTAACGCAACTGGAAAAAGACATTGCCGCCCATTTAAAACGTTTTGGCGTAACGGCCGAAATAAGAGACTGTTCGGGCTCCTTTAATGAACCCTTTATAGCCAAAGGATACATTACCGACCCCCGCGCCACAGTTATTTTAACCGCACCCGGCGCTACCGATGAAGGCACCGCCTACCAATACTTGGAAGACGTTAAACGCTCTGGGTACGATGGAGAACCGCTCTGCCTCTATATCACTATGCCGGGATTAGGCAAATATGCCGACGGAAAAGCCTTTTATTTTTCTCAACCCCCTATGCCGGTCAGTCAGTTTTGGCTGGCCCCGGTGGAAGCCTTTGGTTTTGTGATGAATTTACCCAAAGGCAAACCGGTATTTAATACGCTGCACAGCGCTGAAACCCAAAAAGCATTTACCCAGTCCCCCATAGCCAATTTATGGTTGGAAAATTACGGCCCCCGCATACAGCGGGCAATGGATATGCTTCCCTAAACATTTAACCGCCCTTCGGGGCGGTTTTTTTTAGGCCCAAAGGCCTAGATGCCGCTGGGTACAATGACCCTTGTTTAATACCCAAATAAACCGATAAAATAACAGTAAAGAAGGTTAAATTTAAGGAGATTATTAATGAAAAAATGGATGATGCTGTTGGTTGTTGCTGCTGTATGTGCGTCTGCTTCTTGGGCGCAGGATGACCTGTCAAAAACTTTAAAACAAAAAGCCGCCGCGGCCAATGTGTACCAAAAAGCCCAGGTAAGCCTAACAATTACCACCTCCCAACCGGAAGAATATATTTACACCAAAACCCGCGCGGCCTTACACCACGGGTCATTACAGGTACAAACTACCTGCTCTGGCGTGTTGTTGAATGCTAAAGGGGCTATGGCTGTTAAAAAAGACTGCTTGCCCGCTATTAATGCCGCAGCCAAAAAGGGTGAAATCATTTTATTTGTGGATTTAAAAAATTTAGGCAAATATCAAAATTGGGAAGAAAGCGTAAACCCCGATGACATTGGCGGCCCGCTTTATTATGAAACCGACAATGCCTCCAGCGAGGAATTTGTAGCTAAAAAAGATTTTGTCTTCTTCTCTTTGCCCATTCGCTCCCAAGCGGTGCAAGAGGCTTTAAACAAACTCTTCCCTAATGGTAAAGAAATCACCGCCCAGCAGGCCGTTAAATTATTAAACAAAATGCCGGCTGCCAAAACGGTACAGGCGGTAAGCAGAAACGGGTAATAAATTTTTTCTACCTGTATTTTAAACGCCCCAATTTTCTTTGGGGCGTTTTTGTTTGCCTTGTTTTGCGGTTAAATGAGCCTCTTTCTGTGTGCAAAAGCAGATGCTAAAAAATACAAGTCGGCCAAAAGAAAATCAGTGTTTTGGCACCAAAATATCACAAGAAAAACCGCTAAATTTACTATAATGGAAATATCTTACTTAAGGGGGTAAAATGCCTATGGCAAATAATCCAGTATTTAATGAAAACGCCTTCCGCAACGCCCAAACAAACGCGTCGGCCGGCCAGTTAATGACTATTCAAGGCACCATAAACAAAACGTTCTTTTTGTTGTTATTGTGCGTGGTGGGAGCCTTTTTAACGTGGGGCAGTGCGCAAGCCCTCGGCTTGATTACACCCATCGCTATCGGTGCACTTGTAGTGGGGATGATTATTAGCTTTAAACCACACACGGCCCCATTTTTGGCGCCCATATATGCGGTGGGGGAGGGGCTGTTATTAGGGGCGTTGTCCTCCTATTTTAACAAGCAATATCCCGGCATTGTAATGCAAGCGGTATCAGTTACTATGCTTGTGTTTTTTACTATGTTGTTTTTATATAAAACCGGCATTATTAGGCCTACCCGCGGGTTTTTGATTGGTATAGTAAGCGCCACGGCGGGTATTGCTTTGTTTTACATCATTTCTTTTGTGCTGATGTTGTTTGGCGTAAATGTGAGTTATTTTACCAGTGCCGCTCCGTGGGCCATTGCGGTAAACGTAGTGGTTTGTATAATAGCTGCGCTTAATTTTGTGTTAGACTTTCACTTTATAGACCAAATGACCAGCAGCTACAACGCACCCAAATATATGGAATGGTACGCCGGGTTTGGGCTGTTGGTAACGCTCATTTGGCTGTATATTGAGATATTGCGTTTACTAGCGCGTTCACGCGAGCGTTAAACGCAAGGTTATAAATTTTGTAAAATATAAACATAAGAAGTACGGACGTGCAAACGCCCTTTGATTTAGATTAAAAAGGAGCCAGTAAAAGTATGAATTTTGACAGCATCAAAAAAATTCAGGACGTAGATCTGAAAGATAAAAAAGTGCTGGTACGCGTAGATTACAACGTACGGCTTAAAGAAGGAAAAGTAGATAACAAA
>CALUUY010000041.1 GCA_944324095.1 uncultured Elusimicrobiales bacterium | reverse complement strand
CGGAAAACGGATACCAGTCCGCCTTAATGGCCCCCACGGAAATATTGTCCGAACAGCAGTTTTTAACGTTTGAAAAACTGCTTAAAACCCGAGGCATTAAAACGGCTATTTTAACCGCCAGCACCAAAACGGCCGCCAAAAAGAAAATATTAAAAGAACTGGCAGAAGGCAAAATACAAATTATTGTGGGCACACATTCTTTAATACAAGACGACGTGCAATTTGCCAACCTGCGCCTGGCTGTTATAGACGAGCAACACCGCTTTGGCGTACGCCAAAGGAGTTTACTCAAAGAAAAAACCTCCAAACTGGATTTACTTACTATGACAGCCACCCCCATTCCCCGCACCTTGGCCTTGGCCTTTTACGGTGATTTGGAAGTATCCACTATTAGCGAGCTTCCCCCCGGCCGCCAACCGATACAAACCGAAAGCGCCACAGAAAAACTGGCTTTTATGCGCGTAGCACAGGAAGTACAAAAAGGGCGCCAGGCCTATATTGTTTATCCTTTAATTGAAGAGAGCGAAAAAATATCCGCCAAGGCCGTAAGCGAAGAATTTGAAAAATTAAAAACGGTTTTTTCACAATTTAAACTGGCTATGCTGCACGGGCAAATGACCCAAGAAGAGAAAGAGGCCGTTATGGCCGACTTTGCCGCCCACAAGACGGACATTTTGGTAGCCACCCCGGTTATTGAAGTGGGTATAGACGTTAAAAACGCCACGGTAATGGTAATAGAAAACGCCGAACGTTTTGGGTTGGCCAGCCTGCACCAGCTGCGCGGGCGCGTAGGGCGCGGGCAACACGAAAGTTATTGTATTTTGGTGCCCCAACACGTGGGAAGCGTGGCTAAAGAACGGGTGGACATCATCTGCCGCACAAACGACGGTTTTAAAATTGGCGAACGCGATATGCAGCTGCGCGGCCCCGGGGAAATTTTAGGCACCCGCCAAAGCGGCGAACTGGAATTTAAAGCAGGCGATTTTTTTAAAGACCGCGACATTCTAACCTGGGCCATACAAGACCGTGACGAGCTGTTGTCCCAAGACCCGTCTTTATCCCAGCCCCAGCACGCTCTCTTTAAAGCCCGCCTGATAGAGCTGTATGAAAAGAACTGGCATTTGATTGATTTAAGCTAACCCGCAGGCGCCCTTTTTCCGGGGAAAAAGTGTTTTTCCCTCTTGATTTATCTTACATAACATACAAAAACCCCGCCGTTAAGCGGGGTTTTGTAAAAACAATTAAGGCAGTTGATAACAGGTATATGAGCTTCCTCCAATACAAGGAGTGTGTGCATCTTTCCCACCCATAGATTTACACACTTTATCGCCAATTTCCGTCAATCCATTGCAGTACTTTTTGGCTGTTTTTAATGGCCAATGTATACGTGTATTTTTAGTTTGGCATACTGCCGACCCCTCCCCGGCAATCAGGCAAACAGAATCATCTTTATAAGTTACACCTATATGGTCTTCCGGGTAAATATTAGTTTTTCCAATAGATTTAGCATCTTTGGTAATATCTATATCCAACAAAGTAACATCATTCGGCCAAGACCCGTTTGCTAAATAATAACTGTTTGCCGCTGTTTTAAGTGCCCCCAAACGCACCAAAGACTGTGTAACGCGGGATTTTTCTACCGCCACTTGATACTGTGGCAGCGCTACCGCCGCTAAAATACCAATAATCAATACTACCACCAAAAGCTCTATGAGGGTAAAACCACTTAATTGCCCCGCTGAAGCATTTTTCATCGTCCGCTCCTTTTTTGATTAAATTTGATTTCTAATCAAATTTATCAAAAAAAAAAAACAAAGCAAGGCCTTTTAAACACATCACAGACTACAAGTAAAAACTTTTCAGTCTAAAAACAAACAACCTTGTCCTACTACAGACAAGTTTTATTTTTTCTTTAACGATTTATTTTTAACATTCCGGCCTCACACAAGGTTTTCACAACATACAAAAACCCCGCCGTTAAGCGGGGTTTTTACAATCGGCAAGCTTGATATTATTTGTCTTCCAACCGCGGGAAAAGCGGCGGGTATTTTTCTATCTTGCCGGGAAGCAGGCGTCTTTGCATTTCTTTAGCGATAGTCGGCATAAACGGCTCCAGCCACACCGCTACACGGCGCAAACCACCCACCAGTTCCAATAAGACGGCCTTGGCGGCTTCCACATCCGTCTTGGCCAATTCCCAGGGCTTTTTCTCATCCACCAGTTTGTTTAAATCGCTGCCGTAACCGTAAATGGCTTCCAACACTTTATCAAAAGCTAAATCTTCGTAGGCTTTATCAATGGTTTGTTCCACTTCGTCGGCTTTTTTAAGCAAAGGGAAGTCCCCCTCAATTTTTTCAGGTAATTCCCCTATATTCTTGGCCGCCATATTCAGCGTGCGGGAAAGCAGGTTGCCAATGTTGTTGGCCAAGTCCGAATTATAGCGGTTTTTAAAACTTTCCATCGAAAAATCCCCGTCCTGCCCAAAGGGTACTTCTCTAAATAAAAACGCGCGCAGCGGGTCTGTGCCGTATTTGGCGGCCACTTCAGCCGGGTCAACAATGTTGCCTAAAGATTTGGACATTTTTTCCCCTTCCACCGTCCACCAGCCGTGGGCAAATACTTTCTTGGGAAGCGGCAGCCCTAATGCCATTAACATAGCCGGCCATATCACTGCGTGGAAACGGAAAATTTCTTTCCCCACCAAATGTAAGTCCGCCGGCCATAAATCTTCAAACTTATCTGCGCGGATTTGTTTTAACTGCGCTTCGTGCTCGGCCTTATCTTGGCAAATAAGCGTTCCATAACCAGCGGCGGAAATATAGTTAATCAGCGCGTCAAACCACACATACACCGTATGCGCCGGGTTAGACAATACCGGCACACCCCATTTTACTTTGGTGCGGGTAACGGACAAATCCTGCAAACCGCCTTTTACAAAGTTGATGATTTCATTGGCGCGGAATTTGGGGCTTAAAAAGCCGGGGTTTTCTTCATAAAATTTAAGCAAAGCGTCCTGATAGCGGGAAAGTTTAAAGAAATAGGTTTCTTCGTGCACGTCCGTAAGCGGGCGTTTGTGCACGGGGCACAGGCCGCCTTCCAGCATTTCGCTCTCATTATAATACTGTTCGCAAGACAGGCAATATTTCCCGGAGTAAGAACCCAAATAAATATCTCCGCTTTTAAGCAATTTTTCAAAAATGGCTTGTACGGTGTGTTCGTGTTTAGCGTCCGTGGTGCGGATAAAGTCATCATAAGAAATGTTGAGCGTTTTCCACATTTCTTTGTATTTACCGGATACTTCATCCGTCCATTCTTTAGGGGAAACCCCTTTAGCCGCGGCGGATTTTTCAATATTGGCGCCGTGCTCATCGGTTCCGGTCAAAAAGCGCACATCCTGCCCTTTCAAACGTTTATAGCGGGCTAATACGTCCAACGCCACGGTAGTATAGGCGTGGCCGATGTGCGGAACGGAATTTACATAATAAATAGGGGTGGTGATATAACATTTCTTCGTCATAATACTCTCCGGTTAATCAAAAATCTTTACGTTTGTTCCGTCCAAACTCATCAGGGCGGTTTCCAACACCAAAGCAGGCGACACGTTACGCGTAACCGCCCGTTTATAATCTTCAAATTTTTTCAAATCCCGTTTAATTACCTGTGCCGCTGCCGGGTTTGTCTCTTTAATCCAAGCCTGGTGCAAAGCCGTTACCAGTACGTCCAATATGCTTTGCGCCTGCACGCGCGATACCGCCAACGTGCGGGACAATTCCCCCGCCACACTGCACGGCCACGCCGGGCCCTTCTCAGCCGAGGCCAACAATTCAAGCGCCTGCGCCGCTTTTAATGCCTTTGCCACAGACCCGCCCGAATATTTTGCCGCCAGCTCCGCTTGCGGCACATCCTGCTGCTGGGCCAATAAACGAAGCACCTCTTCCTGCCCCAGCGGCGCAAATGCCAACGGTTGGCAGCGCGATAAAATAGTTTTAAGCATCGTGGCGCGTTTGGAAGTAATTAAAATCCACAGTGTTTTATAGGGAGGTTCTTCTATAAATTTAAGTAAAGCATTGGCGGCCGCCGCCTGCATGGTTTGGGCGGAATCTATAATCAGCACCTTCCAACCGCCTGCCGCTGCTTTTTGCTGGGATTTGGCCGTTACTTCGCGTATAGTATCCACACTGATATGCTGTTGTTTGGCCAGCTCTTTTTCCAGTTCTTCTTCGTAGCCTTTGCTGGAAAAATCTTTTTTTACTTCCAATCGGGCCTGATACAAAAAATCGGCAAATACCACATCCGGATGTGTGCCCTGGCTGATAGCCCGGCAGCTTTGGCATACCCCGCACGCATCCCCCTGGGCGCGGGCCTGCGGGTCTAAACAATTAAGCGCTTTGGCAAATTCCAAAGCGGTTTTTGCTTTGCCTACGCCTTCTTCCCCAAAAAACAGCATAGCACCGGGCACTTTCCCGCCCGCAGCCAAACTTTTTAAATAAGAAACGGCCTTCTCTTGGCCTAAAATATCAGCAAACGGCATCCTGCTCCACAATATGGTGCTTGGCCAGCAAATCCACCAATTGATGTTGTATTTCGTCTATATTTCTATCTGCGTCTATCAAATAAGCATTGGGAGTGCGGGAAACCATTTCCTGGTATCCGCGGCGCATTTTTTGGCGGAAGGCCAAGTCTTCCTGTTCCAGACGGTCTGAAAATAAATATTCCCCGCGCTCAATAAAATACTTGTCAGACATCAAAAACACCAACGTCAAATCCGGCTGTAAACCCAGCGTGGCTATTTGGTTTAAAGTCTCAATTGTCTGCAAATCTATGCCGCGCCCATACCCCTGATAAGCACAGGTGGACATTGTATAACGTTCACAAATCACAATTTTACCGGCTTGCAAAGCGGGGAGGATTTTCTCCTGCGTGTGCTGCGAGCGGGACGCTTCATACAAAAACAACTCCGCCATTGGGCGCACGTCCAGCCCCGGCTCCAGCACAATCTGGCGTATGCGTTCAGCCGTAGGCGTGCCGCCGGGTTCGCGTGTAAGCAGCACATCATACCCGCGGGCTAAAAAATAATTGTACAGCAGTTTAGCCTGCGTGGATTTGCCGCATCTGTCCGGCCCTTCCAAAACAATAAATTTGCCTTTCATAATAAAAACCTTTAAGAAATGCCTTCCTGCGAAGTAATAATCTGTAACCCGTTGGGGGATTTGGCCTCTCCCCACGTGGAGGTTAGCATTTGCTGGGTTAGCGGTTCCAGCTTGCCTTGGGCTTCTAAAATTAAATCCGTCATTTCCCGGTAAGCACCGTCACCCCCGCGGCGGGTGGTAATATAATGGGCGGCCTTTTTTACCGCGTCCACCGCGTTAGGCACCGTTACGGCCAAGCCTACTTTTAACAAAAGGGGCAAATCGGTCAAATCATCGCCAATAAAGGCCACTTCTTCCGGGCGAAGATTTTCACGCTTTAAAATGTCTTCCAGCGGGCCGGTTTTGGTCAAAAACCCCTGATAAACGTAAGAAAACCCCAACGCGCGAGCGCGGTGGATGGTGGCGGGGTGCCGTCTGCCAGTGATAATACCCAGCGTAATGGAACAATGGCGGCACATACGGGCGGCAATACCGTCCAAGGCATTAAAAGATTTAAATTCGTCCACCCGGCCGTCCGGCAGGACAAAAAAGTTCAGTTTCCCGTCTGTAAGGATACCGTCCACATCGGTTAAAATAGCTTTTATTTTGGCGGCGCGCGCCCGTAATTCTTCGTTCATATATAGGTATTATACCAAAAACAAGGGGGCGGGTTATGGGCCCAAAGTAACCGTACCGCCCGGTTTTATTTTTATATAATGAATGTAAGAGTTTTTTATCAGGGGTTCAATATGCCAAAAAGATTTACAGAAAACGCGCAAAAAATCATCCTCATCGCGCAGGAAGAAGCCAAACGTTTAAACCACGATTACGTGGGTACGGAGCACATTTTGCTGGGGCTCTGCGCCATTGACGGCACCGTTTCCGGGAAAATTTTAACCGGGCTGGGAGTAACCTTCCGCAAAATACGTTTGGAAATAGAAAAAATGATTGGCATTGGGGACACCATTATGCTTTTGGGTGAAATTCCGTTTACACCCCGGGCAAAAAAAGTGTTGGAATTCTCGGTAGAAGAATCCCAAATGCTGGGTACGGAGCACATCGGCACCGAACACATTTTACTGGGTTTAATACGCGAAGAAGAAGGGATGGCCTGCAAAATTTTGGAAAATTTAGGCCTTAATTTAAACACCGTGCGCGAAAGCGTACTCAATTACATTGGGGACGCTGAACCCGGTGATTTGACGGAAGACCTGTCCGACCTGCCTCAGGAAATGAACCTTTCCAGCCACGAGGACGTCCGCAAGTCCGCCCCCAGCAAAAAGAAGAGCAAAACCCCCACGCTGGACGAATATACCCGCGATTTAACCGCCCTGGCCAAAGCCGGCAGCTTAGACCCGGTTATCGGCCGCGACGAAGAAATTGAACGACTGGTACAGATTTTAGCCCGCCGCACCAAAAACAACCCCGTTTTACTGGGGGAACCGGGCGTAGGCAAAACCGCCATAGTGGAAGGGCTTGCACAAAAAATAGCCAAAGGAGAAATATCCGACGTGCTTAGCGGCAAACGCCTGTTAGCGCTGGATTTGGCCTCCGTAGTGGCAGGCACCAAATACCGGGGCGAATTTGAACAACGCCTTAAAAACATTATTGACGAAATCTCTTCCGCTAAAGACGCCATTATTTTTATTGATGAACTGCACACCATTATAGGTGCCGGCGCGGCTGAAGGTTCTATAGACGCTTCTAATATGCTTAAACCTGCATTGGCCCGTTCGGAGGTGCAAGTCATCGGCGCCACCACTTTTGACGAATACCGCAAATATATTGAAACCGACACCGCCTTGGAACGCCGCTTTCAACCCATTACGGTAGATCCGCCGGATATAGAAGAGACCGTCACCATTTTAAAAGGCATCCGCTCCAAGTATGAGCAGCACCATAAAGTAAAATATACCGACGAAGCCCTCCAGGCGGCTGCTTCTATTGCCGATCGGTACATAACCGACCGCGCAATGCCGGACAAAGCCATCGACCTTTTTGACGAAGCCGGCGCCCGCGCCCGCCTTAAAAATGCGGTGCTCCCGCCGGAAATAAAAGAAAAGCAAAAAGAATACATCCAAGCCGTGGAAGAAAAAGACGAAGCTCTTTCCAACAAAGAATTTGAAAAAGCCGCCGCGGCCAAAGATACGGAAGAACGCCTTAAAAACTATATTGAACATTTAAAGAAGAAATGGCAGGAAGAACGCGAACAAAAACAGCCTGAAGTAACCCAGGAAGACATTGCCCTGGTGGCCAGCAAATGGACAGGCATACCCGTTACGCGTTTAACCCAGAGCGAGACGGACAAAATCCTGCATATGGAAGAACACCTGCACGAGCGCATCATCGGCCAAGAAGAAGCCGTACGGGCGGTTTCGCAGGCCATACGGCGCAACCGCACCGGCTTAGGCAACCCTAAACGCCCGATAGGCGGGTTTCTGTTCTTGGGCCCCACAGGGGTAGGAAAGACGGAACTGGCTAAAAGTTTGGCGATGTTTCTGTTTGGGGACGAGGACGCTATGATCCGGTTGGATATGTCCGAATATATGGAAAAATTTGCGGTTTCCCGCTTAATTGGGGCGCCTCCCGGCTATGTAGGGTATGAAGAAGGCGGCCAGTTGACGGAAGCCGTGCGCCGCCGCCCGTACAGCGTGGTGGTATTAGACGAGCTGGAAAAAGCCCACCCGGATATTTACAACATTCTGCTGCAAGTATTGGACGAAGGGTATCTGTCCGACAATTTAGGCCACAAAGTAAGCTTTAAAAACTGCGTGGTGATTATGACGTCCAACGTAGGCGCGCGGGAAATTACCAATAAAGGCAGCAGCCTTGGTTTTGCCGCTAAAACCACCGAGGAACAACAATACCAAGATATGCGCCAAGGCGTAATGGACGAAGTGAAAAAAACCTTCAACCCGGAGTTTATAAACCGTATTGATGAAATTGTGGTTTTCCATTCACTTACCAAAGAGAACATCGCCCGGATACTGGACTTGGCCTTAAAAGACGTGGATGATAAACTGTCCGAAAAAGATTTGACCTTACAGTTAACGCCCGCCGCCAAGGAATTTTTAATTGAACGCGGCTTTGACGCCAAATACGGTGCACGCCCGCTGTTGCGCACCTTGCAAAGAGAGCTGGAAGACCCGCTGGCTGAAAACATACTCATCAGCCGCTATGAGCCGGGTACCACCATCCGCGCCGATTTGGACAAAACCGCCGGCAAGCTGACCTTTCAAAACGCAGCGGCACCCGCCAAACACGCGGTAATGATTTAAACTTTTAAGGAGATACTATCATGGA
This sequence comes from uncultured Elusimicrobiales bacterium, assembly GCA_944324095.1. Classification (GTDB taxonomy): domain Bacteria; phylum Elusimicrobiota; class Elusimicrobia; order Elusimicrobiales; family Elusimicrobiaceae; genus Avelusimicrobium. The sequence goes on along the minus strand of CALUUY010000041.1, from coordinate 4,117 downwards.
CGCAAACAAACAAAAAGCCCTTGATTTAGCCTTAGGCCAAATAGAAAAAGCCTTCGGCAAAGAAGCGATTTGCAAATTGGGAGACAGCAGCATTAAAAAAGTGGAAGCCATCCCTACCGGAGCCTTATCGTTGGATTTGGCTTTGGGCGTGGGCGGCCTTCCGCGCGGACGCGTAATTGAAATTTACGGCCCGGAAGCCGGCGGTAAAACCACGCTTTCCCTGCACGTGGCAGCCCAAACCCAAAAAATGGGCGGAACCGTAGCTTTTATTGATGCGGAACACGCCTTAGACCCGGTGTACGCCACCGCCTTGGGCGTAGATGTGGATGAACTGCTGGTATCCCAGCCGGACTCGGGCGAGCAAGCCTTGGAAATTGCCGAAAAACTGGTGCGTTCCGGCGCGATTGATTTAATTATTATAGACTCTGTGGCCGCCTTGGTGCCCAAAGCGGAAATTGAAGGCGAAATGGGCGACGCCCACGTAGGCTTGCAAGCCCGCTTGATGAGCCAGGCCCTGCGCAAGCTGACCAGTATTTTAAGCAAAACCAAAACCAGCATTATTTTTATTAACCAAATCCGCCAAAAAATCGGCGTGATGTTTGGCAACCCGGAAACCACCCCCGGCGGGCTGGCGTTAAAATTTTACTCTTCCGTGCGTATAGACGTGCGCCGCATTGAAAACATCAAAAAAGGCGATGAAATCATCGGCACCCGCGTGCGCGCCAAAGTAACAAAAAACAAAGTAGCGCCGCCTTACCGCCAGGCCGAGTTTATGATGATTTTAGGCCAGGGTATTTCCCGCGAAGCCTGCATCATAGACAAAGGCGTGGAAGCCGGCTTTATTGAAAAAAGCGGAAGCTGGTTCCTGTATGGGGACGAAAAACTGGGCCAAGGCTTAGATAATGCCCGCCAATATTTGGTGGACAACCCGGATTTGGCCAATGAAATACAGGATAAATTGTTTGTAAAATACTTGGGCCATCATTATGACGGCAAACAACTCTCTGCCGAAGAAGCCGCCCAAAAAGAGCAGGACGCTGCAAAACCGGCCCCTGCCAAAAAAACACTTAAAAAATAAGTTCTTTCACGCCCGGGAGTATGTGCTTCCGGGCGTTTTTTTGTAGTTTTACGTTATTTAACGGTTCTATCTATCACAAAATGAAAAAAAGTTTTTCCCGTATAGTACTGGCTCTATCCCTCATAACGGCAGGCGCGGTGGCACTGTATATGCTGCTGGCGCGCATACATTATTGGCAGATAGGTTTTTTATACGATGAGCTTTACTCTATGGCCACGGCAGACCCCAACTATTCTTTGGGGTTTATCTGGCGGGAATTTTTAACCAAAGACATCAATCCCCCTCTTTATAACATTCTGCTATATGGATGGAACCATTTTTTTGATATGACTCCCGCCTCTATGCGCGTGCTTAGCCTGCTGCCGGGTTTGGCTATCATACCCCTTAGCTATTTCTGGGCTCCCAGCCATTGGCCCAAGCTTAAAAAATTTATTTTTCTTACGCTTACCACCGGCTGCAATACGTTTGCCATTTTTTGCTTTTACATACGTTCCTATTCGTGGGCCATATTAAGCGTGTATCTGTTTTCGCTGGCGGCTTTACACATTACCCAAAAGCTGGAGGAGAAGGAAAACCCTTCCAAAAAATTATGGGCCGTGTTTTTTGTATCCGGCCTGGCGGGGGCGTATTTGCACTTTTTTTCCGCCGGAATATTTTTTATTACCGCCCTTATCTTATTTGGGTATGCCTGTTATTATAAATACTGTGCTAAAACGGTTTTTTGGGGTACAGCCCTGTGTTTTTTATTGTGGACGCCCTGGTTGGTGATTACGTATCAGGTAATGTCCGCCCCCAGCGCAAGCTGGTGGTATTCGGTTCCGCTGGCGCGCGTAAGTTGGGACATTTTGCAATATTTGTTTGGCTCCCCCTTGGTGCTGGCTGTATTATTGGTATTTGCCATCTTGGGGGCGGTGTCTTTACTGCATACCCAGGGCAAAAAATTACTCTTACAAGCGGATATAGTGTTTGCCTTGGGGCAAATATGTTTACTGATAGCAGTGGTGTTTGGGGTATCGTTTAAATACAACTTATGGATGGACAGGTACTTTGCCATTTTAATGCCGGCATTTATATTATTAATAACCATATTCATCTTCCACTTATACCAACGGCAAAAAATATTGATTATTCTGCTGCCCCTATTGTTAACCGCCTGGTGTGGGGAATATATGCAGATGGACTTTAAATACACGCGGGAATTTACAGGCTTAAAAGACGCATTTGCCTTTGTTGCCAATGAACTTAAATCCGAACGGGTTTTTGTGGATATGGCCAAAACAGGCTACACACACAAAGTATTTATGCGTATGCTGCAATATTATGTTCCACAAGGCAAAACGTTACAAATTATTCCCTTAACCAAACAAAGTGTAAAGCAGGCGTTTAAAGAACCTAAACCCCCGGTGCTACTGCCGTTATGCACGCAAATGCACATGATGCAGGCCGGGCTGGACTATGATATGGAAGAAGACGGGGAACCCTATGTATTTGGAAAAGACGTTTGCATTTTGACGGTGCACCCGGTGGGAGGCAACGCCCAATGAGCGAGTTTTTACTGGAAGATTTTGCCAACCACCTCACTTTTGAACGCCAGCTTTCCGCCAATACGGTCAGCTCCTACAAAAGCGACGTGACCAGCTTTTTGGAATACTGCCAAGCAAACGAAATAGCCCCCCAATCCGCCACGCCAGAATTTTTAGACCAATACCTTTACCAACTGCGCGTGATAGAACACCTAGCTCCTGCCAGTGTGTTTCGCAAGACGGAAGCGGTAAAAAGTTTTTATAAATTTTTGCTTATAGAAGAACAAATAACCGAAGACCCCACCCGCTTTTTAAAATCCCCCAAGCTGGCCCAAAAGATACCGGTGCAGCTATCGCGCGAAGAGATGGACAGGTTGCTTTCCTACCCGGCTGAAAAATTTGACGAAATCCGCACCGTTACCATTATTGAGCTGTTATACGCCGCCGGCTTGCGCGTAAGCGAACTGATCAACCTGCGTTTGGAAAACGTAAACTTGCAGGAAGGCTGGGTGCTGGCCTTTGGCAAAGGGGGCAAACAGCGTTTTGTACCCATACACCCGCAGGCGTGCCGGCGGTTGAAACAATATATAGACGCGCGGGAAGCGCATTTTGCGGCCAAAACCACGGTTGCCAGTGAACTTTTTTTAAACAAAAACGGCAAAAAAATAAGCCGCCAAAGCGTATGGAAAGACTTGGCTGCGCTGGGGCGCCTGGCGGGCATTTCTCAGCCGCTGCACCCGCACTTGTTCCGGCATACGTTTGCCAGCCACTTATTGCAGGGCGGGGCGGATTTAAGAAGTTTGCAGGAAATGTTGGGGCACGCCAATTTAACTACTACACAAATTTACACCCACTTAAACGTGGGGGATTTGAAAGAAAAACACAAAAAATTCCATCCCCGCGGCTAGGCACAGCGGATTAATTTCCCACCGGGATGTAATAGGAAGGGAAACCGGTGGTTTGGCGTTTTTCCCAACCTAAGGATTTAGCCAAAGCCTCGCCTTCATCCGTATATACATAGCAAAAAGCACGTGTGCGTGGATTTAAATGCAAGTCACACGTCCAGGTATTGGGGCTGCCAATATAGGGCAGTTTTATAGAACGACGGACATAACCGCTGATTTGCTCCCAGCATTCATCTTGTTTGCTGGAAAAACAAGCCCGCAAGCTGCCGTTACTGCTAACCCCCTCCTTCCACCCGCCGGATATTTCATCCAACCGGGTAGGATAGGAACCTTTTTCCATATAATACAAGTCAATAGCGCGGCGGATGTCACGCACTTCACCTAAAAAATTAGTCACCCGCGCCTTGGACACGGCTTTTTGATATTGCGGCAAAGCTACCCCAGCTAAAATACCTATAATTAAAACCACTACCAATAATTCTATTAACGTAAACCCAGCGTTTTTTTTCATACCAGCTACCCCCCTTCACGCATTTAAACAAACCCACTAGATCAAAAAAAAAAAAAAAAGCAAAAAAAATTTAATTAATAATTAAAAATCATCAACAAAG
>CALUUY010000040.1 GCA_944324095.1 uncultured Elusimicrobiales bacterium | reverse complement strand
CTTGTAGCCTATATTTCTACACCATAACACGGCACAGAAAGAGCTTAAATAACCTTCTTTTAACTAACAAACATAAAAGGCCCGGGCATAAACCCGGGCCTTTTAAAGTATTTCTTTTACCGATAGGCGAACTTGGAATGACTTATTTTCTTTTCTTTCGGCCAAACAGTTTAGAAAAAGCCTTTTTAACCAAATTTTTAAGGCCTTTTTTGGGGGAGTTTTTTCCGTTTTTCCGGGCGGAAAAATCCCTTTGTTTTTTAAGCGCCCGTTTGGAGGCCCCCACCCGCGTAACATTATGCCCCCCAAAGCGGTTCTGCTCCACAGCCGGGCGGGCGGCAGCACGAGAAGCTTCCTGCTTGCGGCGCGGCTTAGCAGCCCCTTTGTGCTTTTTGGCCGCAGGCAGCACCAACGTATCCGTAGCTAAAATAACGCGCGGTTTATAGGGTTCTTTAGCAGCAGTATTGTCGGGCTCCTCCCGGCGAAGGCGCGCATCACTCATACGCCCGCGGGAACGGCCACGCCCTTCTTCTTGCGCAACAAACTTAGGTTCGGGCAGCGGGTCTATGGTTTTTTCCACTAATTTAACCGGGGTAGAAAATTGGGCAACTTCGCTAATTTCACGCCACTTATCTTCATCACCCGCAATAAACGACACCGCACACCCCACCGAGCCCGCGCGGCCAGTGCGGCCAATGCGGTGGATGTAATCTTCGGGGCATTGAGGTAAGTCGTAATTAATCACGTGGCCAATGTGCGGCACGTCAATCCCGCGGGCAGCCACATCGGTAGCCACTAAAACAGGCAGCATACCATCCCGGAAAGAATCCATCACCTGCTGGCGGCGGTTTTGGCGCAAATCCCCGTGCAAGGCATTGGCTTTAACACCGTACATCTTAAGCTGTTTAGCCAAACGTTCTGCCCCGTGTTTGGTGCGTACAAACACCAAAACGGAACCTTTACGGGTTTTTAATTCGTGAATCAGCTGGGGAAGTTTTTCACGAACGCCCAAACAGATAATTTCTTGGCTGACCAAATCCACCGTGGACGTGACCGACCCTATCTGCACGCGAACCGGGTCTTTTAAATACTGGGCGGCCAAGGAAGTAATTTCCTTGGGCATAGTGGCGGAAAAAAGCAAAGTCTGTTTGCCGCTTTCCGGCAAGACATAGGCGATGGTTTGAATGTCATCTCTAAACCCCATATCCAGCACACGGTCAGTTTCGTCCAACACAAAATAACGCACGTCACTTAAATCGATCGTTTTGCGCTGCATATGGTCAATCACGCGGCCGGGCGTGGCAATAATAAACCGGGGGTGTTTAGCCAGCTTAGTTATTTGGCGGTCTATATTGTCCCCCCCAATCACCAGTACTGCACTAAAACGCGGGTCATTTTCCACCAACTCCCGCAAGGCCTCATACGTTTGCTGGGCCAACTCCCGCGTGGGAGAGAGAACCAGCGCACTGCCGCCGTCTTCCTTTTCCATACGGGCCAAAATAGGCAACAAAAACGCAAAAGTTTTACCGGTACCCGTTTGAGCGGTACCCAATACATCGCGCCCTTGCAGGGCGGGTTCAATAGCCTGCGCCTGTATGGGCGTTGGCGTGGTGATGCCCAAGCGGTGTAACGCTTTTTGTAAAAAATCGGGCAAGATACGAAAGTCTTTCATTTTATAAATATCCTTAATGTATAATTAGTCTGCGTGTAAAAGGGCTTGGCATTCTTCATTTAAAGCAAGCCACTCTTCTTCACGTTTGTTTAGTTCGTCCGTCAGCAAGGCAAGTTCTATACTGCTATCAGACGAATACTGCGCCACAAGCTGTTGCTCCAGCTGGGCTTTACGGGCGGATAATTTTTCTATTACTTTATCCAGCTCCCGTATTTGTTTTTTAAGCGGGGCCGCTTCGGCACGGCGTTTGGCCGCGTCTTTACGTTGGCGGTCTTTGCCGGAGATTTTATCACTGGCGGCGTTAGCCCCTTTACCACCGTTGAGCAGTTGGTTTTTGTAGTCTTCCAAATCCCCGGTAAAGTTCTGGCAAGTACCGCCGCGCACAATCCACAGCGTATCACAAGCCAGTTCTATAACGTGTAAATCGTGCGTAATGAGCACGACGGCGCCTTCATATTCGTTCAGTGCTTCCAGCAAGGCCTGGCGGGATTGTATATCCAAGTGGTTGGTAGGCTCGTCCAAAATAAGCAGGTGGGGAGCGTCTTTAGTAATAAGCGCCAAAAGCAGGCGGGATTTTTCCCCCCCGGACAGTTTACCAATTTGCGTGTCTGACTTGGCTTTATTTAACCCAAACGCGCCCAACTGCGCGCGGATTTGTGTTTCACTGGCGCCGGGCATAACCTCAGCCAATTGCTCAAAGGGGGTTTTATCTACGTCCAACTCCTCCGTTTGATGCTGGGAGAAATAAGCAATTTTCATCTTTTTGGCGGTAGTCATCCGTCCGCTCATTAGCAGCAACCGGTGAGACAACACTTTAGCCAAGGTGGATTTTCCGTTCCCGTTAGCCCCCAGTAAAGCAATGCGGTCGTCCTGCTCAATACGCAGGTTTAAATGAGACAGCACGGGTTTTTCATCATACCCGGCTACGCCGTCTTCTATAGAAATTAAAGACTGGGTCAACCGCGTGGGAGAAGGAAACTGAAAATGTACCTCCGGGTCTTTGGGAATAGGAGGAACTTCCCCCATTTTTTCAATCATTTTAATACGGCTTTGTGCTTGTTTGGCCTTGGTGGCTTTATAGCGGAACCGATCTACAAAAGACTGTAAATGCGCCACCACCCGCTCGTGCTTGGCGGCAGCCAGGCGGGCACCCTCTATGGCAGCAGCACGGGTGCGTTCAAACTGGTCATAATTACCGTTATAAAATTTGAGCTTAGCGTCTTCTACGTGTATAATTTTATCGCACAGCAGGTTCAAGATGTGCCGGTCGTGGCTGATAATAAAAATGGTTTTATCCAAACGGTGCAAATAATTCTCTAGCCAGACGGATGTTTCTAAATCCAGGTGGTTGGTAGGTTCGTCCAACAACAAACAATTACTGGGGGCATACAATGCAGCCGCTAAACAGGCACGCACCTGCCACCCGCCGGAAAACTCCTTTAAAGGACGGTCAAAATCTTTGTTTTCAAACCCAAGCCCGCTTAAGATAGCACTGGCGCGCGCTGTGGCACTGTGGGCCCCTAAATTTTCCATCCGTTCAAAAACTTCAGCCAAACGTTCACCGGTAACGGCAGGGTTTTGGGTTTCTTTTTCCAAAGCGGTTAATTCTTTATCAGCCGCCAGCACATAAGGAAGGAGTTTTTGAGAAGGGTCTGCAATTTCCTGTGCCACGGTAACAATTTGTGTCCCGCGGGTAATATCAATCTTTCCTCCATCGGGGGAGAACGCCCCTGTGATTAATTTAAAAAGAGTACTTTTACCACATCCGTTTTGGCCTACTAAACCCACTTTTTGCCCGTCTTGTATCATTACAGAGGTGTCTTCAAACAAGGCGCGGATGCCAAAATGGAAGGAAAGATTTTTGATGTCTATCATAATGCAGTATTTATATTTTACTAAATTTAGCGCTTCCGCGGGGATGAGCACAAAGTAACGGCCTCCAACCTGCCCGCAAAACACTTAGGGCAAAAATACCAATACAGTAACTTATTAGCCGTATCCCTAAACCCACCAAATAAAGATCCCCCGGGGTAACCGGGGGATCCACAACTACCTAGGTAAATATTTAGTCTCCTTCTTATTCGCAAGGCTCTCCTGCATTAGGACGCTGAATACACGATAATTTAACGAGTTTAGTTCCTAAGATATTTACTTTACTAGTCGTAACACGTATATTACAATCAGGATCTACATCCACCCGACCAGATCCATCCATTAAACTACCCGGTAAAACAGGGTAATCTACAGAAGAATCAGTCACATATTGGGAAGGAATGCCTGCTATGCTTTTACAACTAGCATTATTTTCATTTTTATTTTTATAATCAGCACATGCAGCACCCACAGAACCGATTTCTTCGCCTTGACCTAACCCGCCAATATTAAAAATACCATGATATTGACACCACTGACTTAAATTTACAGAATTACAAGCACCGGCCCCGCTATAAGACCACGTATCTCATTTACAATGGATAGACATATTGGAATACTTTGTCAAACCAGTTTGAGCTACGTGAGAAAAATCTAAGCGGTTATTAGCCTGTTCTTCTGACAACCAACAAAAAGCATCTCCTCCTGCACTTTCTGATACAAAAAGAGGGGACCAACTCGTTTCGTTGGCAAACAAATACATAGAGCAAGAGGAAGAAGATGGATCGCATGCAGCTTCACATAATGCAACATTTTCCTCATAATTTCCAGAAGAATAATGTTTCGTTATTTCTGAGGCATTTATTTTTTCTGCCCCGGGCATTGAAAAATCGCACACACCATTGGAATCACCACCATATTGTCTAAAACCTTGAATTCCAAAATGCTCCAAATCCAGCCCCGCCACCTCAGTTCCTATTTTGGCAACAGGGTCAGCTTCAGAATATCTGATTGCCAAAAAATCAGTAGTATTGTAATCCCACAGTTTGTGTACACAAATACCTTTTTCAGGATCAACCTCACACGTAGATAATTTACAAGAGTCACAACAATTCGAAGGATCTAACGGGTATTCATCATACACAGGATCAGGGGCACTTGGCAACCTGTTCGCTGCATAGCAAAAAGATGCTAAAATTCCTTTTTCACGAGCAGAACCACACGTTTCTCCACATTCTGTTGGGCATTCTTTATCCCAATCCCCTATAATCCACTGGCCATCGGAACCGCATTCCACACTGCGAGTTCTTGTGTCTTTACAAGGGGAACATTCTTCCGTTGTGGCCGGTTTGGGTTCCGGGCACGTAATAGGGCACTGATTCTGTGTTTTGCAGGACGCACTCCAAGCTCCCACTTTCCACTCACCGTCTACACAAGTAACGGTTCTAGTGCGTGTTTCTCCGCAAGGGGAACATTTTTCACTGCTAGCAGGAGCGGGATCCACGCATTCCTTAATACCCGGCTCAGGAGTTGGATCCGGCCCTAAGCCATCGTCTCCGCTCTCCGTTCCCGCACAAGCAGACTCAGGAAAACTTAAACCTGAACAGGCAGGATAGTTTTTATTTAATTTTTTGCAACCCGCACCTTCACAGCAATAGCTGCCGTCTTCATACGATAAAATTTTTAACGTATAATCGGAACTCTTGCTTTGGGCAGCAATACCCTGCGGCTGAAGCGAATATTTGAAGTTTTTAGTATCTAAAGACGCAACAATGTCTTTTAAATTAGCCGCACTAGTGGTATAGTTTTGATCCATAGAACAGCGTCTTTCCTGTTCTGTGCGAACCGCGGACATCATCTCTTCCGCCTCTGTTACTTTGCGGTTTTCTATCACGTGGTTGAATTTTGGTAACGTAACTGCGGATAATACCCCAATTACAATTACCACGACACAAAAACACGATTGTTTTGGGGGGTATTTTAGTCACACCCAACCCTACCAACTTAGATACACATCTCATCAATGATCAGTGGAATATAAATCAAGACTTTTTAAGTTTTTCCCGACGACAGTCACCAAAATTAAAAATTACCGTTTTTGGGGCTGTATTCGGGGAATTTGACACCGCTTTAAATTTGATAAAATGGATATGTTGTTTTAGGAGTTGATATGAACCGCAATATTTTAGCCTTGGATTTTGGAAGCGGCAAAATCACCGCCGTATTAAGTGCTTACGATGATGAAACCGGCACGCTAAGAGTACGCCGCACGCTTACTCAACCGTGCAAGGCCGTCAATGCGTGCGTGGTGCTGGATTTGCAGCAAACCCAAGAGGCTGTAAACAAAATTTTTGCGGACATTTCCGAATACGTCTCTTTTAATCCTTCGGTTATTGTAGGGTTAAGAGGCGGGTTTTTAAGTTTTAAACGCTCCAGCGGTTTTAAAAACACAGATGGCAGAAACCGCATCATTTCCAGCCGCGATATTGCCGAAGCCATCAACAATTCCGTCCCCCGCAATACGAGCGACACATTGGAAGTAGTAGACGTCCTGCCCCAAATTTACACCATAGACGGCCAAACCGGCATTAAAAATCCGCGCGGGATGGAAGGATTTGGCTTAGAAGTAGAAACTTTTATTTCTTTTGCATTGGTTACCCAGCTAAACAATTTAAACCGCGTATTATGTGAATGTGAATGCCCGGATTATACGGTTCTTCCCTCTATCGTATGCCTGGGGGAAACGCTAATGCGCCCGGAAGAAAAAAACAACAATACGTTGTTGTTGGACATTGGGGGCAACAACACCTCGGCCTTGTTGTATCACAAAGGGATAGTGGTGGGCGGTTGGGAACTGCCTATAGGGGCAGAAATGATTGTGCAGGAAGTGGCCGATGTGCTTCAAAATGATTTAGACGCCACCCGCACCACCCTGGCCCAATACGAATACGGCGATGATGAAGTGATTGATGACGTGTTGGATGAAGCTTCTAAAAATATGTTAAAGGCGGTAAAAAAAGAACTGTTGCAGACCTTGCCTTTTGTTAAATATCCGCCGGTATGGGCCGTATTAAGCGGAGGAGGAAGCTCCTTAAGCGTACGGGAAGCGGCCAAAAATGTATTTAGCCTGCGTAAAGCGCGCTTGGCGGCTTATGATGATTTAATCTCCGATGCTGAAGACGCGGACAATCCCACATTCTCCACTGCTATCGCTTTAACTTTACACTCCCTGGAACGCGACGCTTTAGCCCCCACCCCCGTTCATCAAAAAGAAGAAGGCTTCTTGGGTGGGCTATTAGCTAAATTAGGCTTAAATTAAATAAACGCAACTTACGCTACACCAAACAATCATCTTGATTAACAGCTACATAGTCAAAACCCCCGGCTACATCCGGGGGTTTTAGTATTCTAAACTTTAGCAGCGGCTTATGCTACTCATCAAGCCATTTACTAAACACTCTGCTTGGGGCAATAAGCTTGCGCGACTCCTTAAAAGAAGCTATCGCGCGCTCTGTATCCGAGGCATCAAAAACCCCCGTTTTACAACGGGGGTTTTTACAATTAAAGTTTATTTACGCTGAGAAAATTTGGGATACAGCACGTGGGTAAATTTATCCATCTGCGTCTCCCCTCCGCGTATTTTTAAATTGACGGATAAAACATATACGTCTTTGGTTAAAATATCGCGCCAATTATCAGGGAATTTTACAAAATCCTTAAATGTAGTAATAAGCGGCAAGGAACCGCGGGTCTCCTCAAACGTACGCAAATGGGCCGGGGTATAGAATTGATGATCCGGAAAGCGCCACCGCTGAGCCAAAGAAAGACCTAAATTTTCAAGTGTTTTTTCAAAGGTTTCCGGGTGCCCCAACGCACAGAAACAAGCCGCCTTGCCTTGTACGTCTTTCAAATCCACTTTACGGCCTTTGCATACGTCAAAATAATATTCAGGCTTGTGTTCACTTTCTAAAATATCCACTTCGTCGTTATATTCGCGGATTTTGTCTTTGATAGCCTCCAACTCACGCGGGGTAGCCTGGTCGCAATGGGTAAGCACCACCAAAGCGGCGCGTTGTAAAGCGGTAAGCGGCTCGCGCAGGTTGCCATAAGGCAAAAGTTCGCCATTTCCAAAGGGGTTTTTGGCGTCCACCAGCACAATGTTGGCGTCCCGTTTTAAACGGTGGTGTTGAAATCCGTCATCCAGCAAAATAATTTGGCTTTTAAAACGGCGCAGCGCTTCGGTAGCTGCTTCGGCCCGGTCGGGGGAAATTACCACCGGCACTTTATATTGGCTTAGCACACGGCTCATCATAAAAGGCTCGTCTCCCGCGCTTCTCCAATCCGCGTCCGGGTTATCAAACAGCACCACCACCTCTTTGCTTTTTTCCTGCCGTTTGTATCCGCGGGAAACAATAGCTACCCGCAAGCCCTCTTTAGCCAGCGCCGTAGCCGCCAACAATACAGCTGTGGTTTTACCGGTTCCGCCAGCCGTAATATTGCCTATACACACCACGCGGGAATTTACGCTTCTTACCGTTTTCCACCCGTTTTGATACGCAAAACGATTCAACCAACCGGCAGCACCGTATAATTTACTTGCCCCCAATAAAAGCCAGCGGCCGGGAACCGAATTTTGCAGTTTATTTCTTACTTCCTGTAAATCCATAAAAACCTCTTACTTAAAAATCTGACAGTTAATATATTTTAGCATTTATAAAGCGCTCTTTCCGCCCCCATACAGCCCCAATAGAAAATTGTTATAATAAGGTATGCGCTTTCAAAAAACACCTTTACATTATATTGAGTATATTGGTTTAAAAGCGGCCTGTGTGCTGCTTAGGTTGTTACCCTATTCCTGGGCTGTGTCCGGCGGGCGTTTAGCCACCGGGGCCGTGCGTTTTATAATGCCCAAACGTTTTAAACGCACGATGTATGACATTCAACGGGCTTTTCCAGAAAAATCCCCACAGGAAGTACATGATATTGCCTTAGAATCCTGGCGAAATATGGGGGCTATTTTAGCGGAATTTATCCATTTAACCGCTATGACGCCGGAAAAATTCAAAAAATATGTGGACATTATCGGCGCGGAAAAAATGCTGGACGCGCAAGCCAAAAAGACCGGCGGTATTATTCATATCGGGCATTTTACCAACTGGGAAGCCTTTGGTTTAGCCGGCGCCATTTGGGGAATAGACAAGGCCGTGCTGGCCCAACGTGTGGACAACCCCTACGTGGATGCTGAAACCAACCGCCTGCGCAATATTTTTACCGGCCGCACCTTTTACAGTAACCACGAAGATAACCCCTTTTTTGCCTGCATGCGCTGGCTAAAAAAAGGCAAGCTCTTAGGCATTTTAATTGACCAAAACGCAACTTCCAGTGAAGTGTGGGTTCGTTTTATGGGCCGCGTGGCGGCTTTTTCCCCCATTACGGCATTGCTGGCGGTTAAAATGCAAGTGCCGGTATTTCCGGTACAGGTAGTGCGGCGGATGGGCAAAATCGTCTGCATTGTGCACGACCCGTTAACCCCTCCCAAAGAATATTCCCAACAAAGCGTACGCGAGTTTACCAAAACTTTAGTTCGCTGTTACGAAGACTGGATGCGGCAAGACCCTGCCTCCTGGCTTTGGGCCCACAACCGCTGGAAACGGGAAGCCGAAGGGGAGAAATACTTGCAGGAGCACCCCGATGAAGCCTAAAATAAAAGCCGTATTTTTTGACCGGGACGGTACCCTTATACACGAAAAACCAGGCACATATTTAAGCGACCCAGCCAAAGTTCGTCCTTATAAATCCGTCCTGCCGGCTTTAAAAAAATTACAAGAACTAGGTTTTACTTTTTTTATCGTATCCAATCAATCCGGCATTGGGCGCGGTTATTTTACCGCCAAAGAGGTGGACGCCTGCCACCTCCGCCTGCGCCAACTTTTAAAACCGGTTATTATACAAGACATTGTGTACTGCCCCCACGCCCCCTCTGAAAACTGCGCCTGCCGCAAACCAGGCACCCTATTGGGTGAAAAACTCATCCAACAATACGGGGTGGATGTAAACCGCTCTTATATGGTGGGAGACAAAAAGGCAGACGTACTTTTTGGACAAGCCCTGGGATTAAAAACCATTTTGATGACTACTGCCAACGGTAAACATCACCTTAAAAAATACCCGGAATTAAAACCCAATAAAATTGCCACCAATATGCTAAACGCGGCAAAATTTATAGAAAAGGATTCCCTAAATGAATAAAACGGCGCTGCTGGCGGCATTACTGCTAATAAGCGCAGGGTGCAAAACAGCCCCCCGCCAACCAAATTCCGCCTCTGTACAGCCCGCCGCTCAAACACAGCCGGCCCCTCAAAACACCCATAATACTCCCCAACCTAGCGAAGCACCTAAACCCGCTAGTACGCCTGACAAAAAAGAAACACTTGTTATCCCGGCTAAAGAACAAACAACGGCCTTGCAAAAAGAAGAGATAACAGAACCGGCAAAAAAAGCGAAGCCGTCTTTAGCCGGTGCCAGCCAAAGCGCTCCGGTATTACCGCCCGATACGCCTGTATTTGAAGACGAAGAACTCATCAACACAGTCGGCCGCCTTTTAAACCCGTACGCTTATCTGCCGGCAGACGCCAACCTAAAAACCGGTGCCCCCTGGGACGGGGAGCAACTTAAATACGGCATTTACTACGCGTTTATTAAAGCAGGAACGGCCTACATCCGCAACCGCGGCGTGGTAGACATTGACGGAGAAAAAGCCTATCTCATACAAACCAGTGCCTTTTCGGCCACTGTGATAGACGCCTTCTTTAAAGTGCGCGACATAAACCAATCTTGGATAGACACCCAAACATTTTATTCCCGCGGGTACGGCCAAAGCGTGCGCGAAGGCAGTTATAAGAGAGACGAGTGGGTAAAATTTGCCCCTGAAGAAAAACGCTATTACGGCCAAATAAAAAAGAAAGACCCCTCCCCGCGGGAAATCTCGGGCGAACTGACCACCCCGGTGGCGGATTTTTTGTCGGCCCTGTATTTTGTGCGCGCCCAACCGCTGGAAGTGGGAAAAGATGTGGTGTTTGATATTGTAAACCGGGAAAAACAATACCCGCTTATAGTAAAAGTTTTACGCAAAGAAAAAGTAAAAACCCCGGCGGGAGAGTTCCACTGCATTGTAGTGGAGCCCCAACTGCGCGGGGAAGGAATTTTTGTAAGCAAAGGCAAGAGCCTAACCGTCTGGCTGACGGACGACGAGTATCGTATGCCCGTTAAAATGAAGACGGAAGTTTTTATCGGCAGTGTATCGGCCTCGTTACTGGAATACAAAAGGCTGTAAACACGCCGGCAAATATTTTATAATGGGAAGATGATAAAGGAGAGGTTGATATGACCACCGTACCTACCAAAAGATTAAAAGAGATTTTACATTCATTTAAAGACCAGCAAATTATCGTTGTGGGAGACATAATGCTGGATCATTTTATTAAAGGCGATGTTACCCGCATATCGCCGGAAGCGCCTGTGCCTGTGGTAGCCGTAAAAAAGGAATTCTTTGTAGCGGGAGGAGCGGGCAATGTGGCGGTTAACTTATCTGCAATGGGAGCCAAACCGCTGTTAGTGTCCGTAGTAGGAGACGATTTGGGCGGAGAAATGTTAAAAGGCTTTCTGCGCGACAAAAACGTAGATCTGCGCGGCGTAGCCGAAGACCCCAACCGCCCCACCACCCAAAAAGTGCGCGTAATGGCCGAGCAACAACAAATTGTACGTTTTGACCGTGAAAGCAAAAAAACCGTGGACGCCAGCGTAGGCGCCCAATGTATGGAAAACTTTAAGGCTGCTTTAAAAACGGCAAAAGGGGTCATCCTGTCCGACTATGGCAAGGGTATGTTAAGCGACCATAACATTCAAGACATTATTTCTATGTGCCGGGAGAAAAACATCCCCGTTTGTGTGGACCCTAAAATAGACAATTTCAAAAAATACAAAAACATTACCTGTATGACGCCCAACACCAAAGAAGCCTGGGAAGGCGCAGGGGAATCCCCCCGCAGTGGTGAAGAAGCCATCACCGAATTGGGCAACAAAATTTTAAAAATGTTGAATGCGGACTCTATCCTCATCACCCGCAGTGCCGACGGTATGAGCTTGTTTGAAAAAGGCCGCAAAACCCCCATTACCGTCAAAGCCACCGCACGCGAAGTATTTGATGTAACCGGTGCGGGGGATACGGTTATTTCCGTATTAACTTTAGCGTTGGCGGCTGGAGCCAGCTTGCAGGAAGCGGCCGTACTTTCCAACTATGCAGCGGGGATTGTGGTGGGCAAGTCCGGCACGGCTACGGCTACCATTGAAGAAGTGGAAGGGGTGTTACCGTGAGTGACGTTTTAATTGCTGTACCGGCACGTTATGGTTCGTCCCGCCTGCCGGGTAAAATTTTAAAACCTTTAGCCGGCAAACCGGTTATTCAGCACGTCTATGAAAAGTGCTTACAAGCCCGCGTGGGTGACGTGATTATTGCAACGGAATCCCCCTTGGTGGTAGAAGCCTGCGCACGCTTTGGAGCCAAGGCCATTTTAACCAGCCCGGCCTGCCAAAGCGGTACAGACCGCATTTATGAAGCCGCCCAAGGCCGCAACGAAAAATACATCATTAACGTACAGGGAGATGAACCTTTTATCTCCCCGGATACCATTACCAAAATGGCCGAACTGTTAAAAAATGACCCCGCTTGCGATATTGCCACCGCCGTTATCGCCACGCTGGATGAAGCCATTATCAATAACCCCAATTGCGTAAAAGCGGTGTTAACGGCAGACAAGAAAGCGCTGTATTTTTCCCGCTCGCCCATTCCGTACAAACGCCAACCGGACGAAGCCGCCCAAAAAGCCCCGTACTGGAAACATTGCGGAATTTACGGATACAAACGCGAAGCGTTGGAAAAATTTGTACATTTACCCGTCAGCCCGCTGGAAAAGCTGGAAAAACTGGAACAACTCCGCGCGCTGGAAGCGGGGATGACTATCAAATGTGCACAAATAGAGCCTTCCGGCCCGGCTATAGACACAGAAGCCGACCTGAAGGCCGCAGAAAAATATTTACAAAATAACTAACGGGGCTCCCGCCTAAGCGGGAGCTTCCCCTTTATACAGTAAATCAGGGTAATAGAGAGGTGGAGTGATTATGAGTAAATTCATTATTATTACGGGCGGTGTAGTAAGCTCGTTAGGCAAAGGTATTTCCGGCGCCAGCATTGGTAAACTACTGCAATTAAACGGGTTAAAGGTTAATATGATTAAGTGTGACCCGTACATCAACGTAGATCCCGGCACAATGAGCCCCTATCAACACGGGGAAGTATTTGTTACTACCGACGGAGCCGAGGCCGACCTGGATTTAGGCCATTACGAACGCTTTTTAGACG
>CALUUY010000039.1 GCA_944324095.1 uncultured Elusimicrobiales bacterium | reverse complement strand
TTGGCCTTGCTCCGTGCGGGGTTTACCGTGCCGTTTGCGTTGCCGCAAACGCGGTGGGCTCTTACCCCACCATTTCACCCTTACCCTTGCGGGCGGTTTGTTTTCTGTTGCACTTTCCGTCCAACGGGGTGATATGGCCCCGTCGTCCCGCTCTTTCGGGCGGCGCACTGCCTTGTGGAGTCCGGAAGTTCCTCCCCCTGCGCCTAAAACGGCCGGGAGCGGCTATCTGGGCTGTTCAAAAATCGGCTTTTTATTATAAAAGCTGGCACGCCGTTTGGGTAAACTGCGTGCGTGAAAGGGTTAAAATCCGTCAAACAAATCCAATTGTTGAGGCCCCTTTTTGGGTTTAGACGCTTTCTTTTTAGCCAAAGCAGGTTTTTGGGCGGCAGGCATAGCGGGTTTGGGTTGGGTGGAGTTGCCGTCTGTTGCGGGAGGAACCGGTTTTGGGGCGGGCTGTACGTCCGCTTGTTTAGGGGCTGGATTGGCCGGAGGGCAGCCCACATCGTGTTTAGCGTCCATCGCTTTATTGGCCAAAGCATCCGCTTCTTTGTTCTGTTCCCGCGGTACGTGCTGAATGTGCACGGTTTTAAAACTTTCGGTAATTTGGCGGATTTGGTCAATCAGCTCTTTTAAATTCTGGTTTTTAATTTTATATTCTCCTAAATATTGCTTCACTAAAAGTAAAGAATCTGAACGGATATCCAGTTCCGTTGCGCCCAGCAGTACGCAGGCTTGCGCGGCGCGTTTAAGCGCGGTAAACTCGGCGTGGTTATTGGTACAATGCGCTAAAAAGTGGCCTTCTTGGGCAAGCAGTTTGCCTTCCGGGGTTTTGATGACGTAAGCCGACGCCCCCGGCCCGGGGTTGCCGCGGCTTCCGCCGTCTATATTAATCTTTACTTTCATATATCTATTTTAGCAAATATCCTTTGCCCTCTGCCTTTGAAGGGGAAAAAGCGGCCCTGCTGCAGCGTATATTTCGTATAATAAAAAAGTTGTGTATAAATTATTAAATAAGAAGGCCAAATGTTTAAATTTAAAAAAAGAAAACTGCTTAAAGTTCGCCTTAAATGGGGGCTTTTGCCGGCTGTTGTGGCCGCTATTATAGCGGGGGTTGCGTGCGGGCTGGTGTTTCCGGACTGGTTGACCCGCGTTTTTATTACCATTAACGGTATTTTTGGCAATTTTTTAGGGTTTATTATTCCGCTTCTTATCATAGGGTTAGTGGCGCCCGGCATTGCCGAATTGGGGCGCAGTGCGGGCAAACTGTTGTTTGTTACTACGGCGCTGGCATACGGGTTTACGTTAGCCTCCGGGTTTTTTAGTTATGCAGTGGCGGACGTAACTTATCCTTGGTTGATCACTGCGGCAGACCAGGTGACTTCCTTTGGGGAAGGGGTTGCTTTAAAAGCGTATTTTTCTATTCCAATGCCGCCAATGATGGACGTAATGACTGCTTTGGTGCTGGCGTTTACGCTGGGGTTGGGGATGGCGTCTATCCCCGGTACGCGTTTAAAAGGGGCTTTGCAGGATTTTAGGGACATTATAGACCGGGTGATTGTGTCGGTTATCATCCCGGTGCTGCCGCTGTATATTTTTGGTATTTTTTTGAATATGACGGTAAGCGGCCAGGTGGCCACGGTGCTGGGCGTATTTGCCAAAATTATTGTGCTTATTTTTGCCATTACGGCGGTTATGTTGTTTTTGCAGTTTTTGCTAGCGGGTATAATAGGCGGCAAGAACCCCTTTGTTATGCTTAAAACGATGATGGTTTCTTATATGACGGCGTTGGGTACACAATCTTCCGCCGCCACGATACCGGTCAATTTAAAGCAAGTGGAAATGTTGGGGGTTAGAAAGGAAATAGCGGGTTTTGTGGTGCCGTTGTGTGCTACGATACACTTGTCCGGAAGTACAATGAAAATTGTGGCTTGCTCTATGGCTATTTTCTTAATGACGGGGCAGGAGATTCATTTTTCCCAATATGCGGGTTTTATTTTTATGCTGGGTATAACGATGGTGGCTGCGCCGGGGGTTCCGGGTGGAGCTATTATGGCGGCTTTGGGTATTTTACAGAGTATGCTTGGCTTTGGTGAAGCAGAACTGGGGCTGATGATAGCCTTGTACATTGCTATGGATAGTTTTGGAACGGCTTGCAATGTAACGGGGGACGGAGCGATTGCAGTGATTGTGGACAAAATTTACTCCCGCCGGGCTCCAATTACGGCGCCGGTTCAACCTCCTTCTGCTAGGCCCAGCAATCCGCAAGGCATACGTATCGGATGATGCTGATTGATTTCAATCAAACCCGGTTAAACAATAGCCGGGTTTGTTGTTTATATAGCATTTAAATATTGCTTGCTTTGTTTTTTTTTTTTGATAAATTTGATTAGAAATCAAATTTAGTCAAAAAAGGAGCAGAGAATGAAAAACCTTGCTGTGGAGCGATTAGGCGGCTTTACGCTTATAGAGTTATTAGTAGTAGTATTAATAATTGGCATTTTAGCCAGTGTGGCTTTGCCGCAATATACCAAAGCGGTGGAAAAAAGCCGCGTAACAGAAGCAAAAACTATTATGAAGTCTATGTGGGATGCCAAACAGGTTTATCGCTTAGCAAAAGGTGGTACTACTTGGTCATTTGATGATTTGGATGTTGGCTTTACCAATGCAGACGGAAGCCCTGCAACAGGGACTTCTTTTAGTACTAAAAACTGGGAGTTTAAGTTAGGAGATTATTGGTGTATGGAAGGGGGGAGTAACACTCAACCAGCTACCTATGCCAAGCGAATTAACACGAATACCCCCTATGAATTGATGTATTGTTCATTAACGGGTGTTCGGTGTATGGATACCCGGGTAGGAACTGCCGGGAATTGTAAAATAGCAGGGTTTAGTAGAACCGCCAGTGGAGCTGAGGGATCTTCACAAGGGTGTATTTCAGCAGCTTGTTCTATGGAATAATGTATTTATAAATAGTTCTTACAAAAACCCCCGGGCTTAATTGTAAAGCCCGGGGGTTTTGTTTGGCGTTAAATGAGGTTATACTAAACCTTGGTCTATCATAGCGTCGGCCACTTTTTTAAAGCCAAAAATATTGGCGCCTGCCATATAGTCGCCCGGCATACCGTATTGGGAGGCCGCTTCCAAACAATTGGCGTGGATGCTGTTCATAATGCGTTGGAGGTATTGGTCAACTTCTTCTCTTGTCCAATACACACGCATACTGTTTTGCGTCATCTCCAAGCCGGATACAGCCACCCCGCCTGCATTGGCTGCTTTGCCGGGGGCGTAGAGCATTTTGGCTTCTTTAATTATGCGAATCGCTTCTGGCGTGCAGGGCATATTGGAGCCTTCACACACGCCTTTGCAGCCGTTTAAGGCCAGGTTTTTGGCGTCCTCGGAGTGAAGTTCGTTTTCACAAGCGGTAGGGAAGGCCCAATCGCAGGGGATGTCCCACGTTTTTTTACCGGGGCGGAAGAGGGCGTGTTTGAATTTTTGCCCGTATTCTTTTAAGCTTCCGCGGCGGACGAATACCAAATCTTTTAAGAAAGCCAGTTTTTCAGCGTCAATGCCGTCCGGGTCGTGTATGCTGCCGTCATAATCCATAAAGCCCACCACTTTGGCGCCCAGTTGGGTTAGCTTTTCCATAGTGTAAATACCCACATTGCCTGTGCCGGAAATAATACAGGTCTTTTTTTCCAAACTGTCGCCCTTGTTTTTAAGCATATTTTGGGCAAAATACGCTACGCCGTAGCCGGTGGCTTCCGGGCGCAGCAGGCTGCCGCCCCAATTGGGCTTTTTGCCGGTAAAAGCGCCGGTAAAATCGTTAGTAAGTTTTTTGTACTGGCCAAACATATAGCCTATTTCGCGGGCGCCGCAGCCTAAATCTCCGGCGGGAATGTCGGTATGATAGCCAATATGGTGGTAAAGTTCATTAATAAAAGAGTGGCAAAAACGCATTACTTCAGCGTCAGATTTACCGCGGGTGTCAAAATCGCTTCCGCCTTTTCCGCCGCCCAAAGGCAGAGTGGTTAAGCTGTTTTTAAAAACTTGTTCAAAGCCTAAAAATTTAAGCACGTCTTGGTTGACCGTATTATGAAAGCGCATCCCGCCTTTATACGGCCCCAATGCACTGTTGTATTGTACACGAAAACCACGGTTGACGTGAATTTCGCCTTTATCGTCCTGCCAAGGCACGCGGAAAATGATAATACGTTCCGGTTCCACGATGCGTTCCAAAATGCGTTCTTTGATGTATTGGGGGTGTTGCTGTAAAACAGGGGTAAGGCTGCTGACCACTTCTTTAACGGCTTGGTGAAAAACTTTTTGGGCCGGGTCTTTTTTTTCTGCATAATCCAAAAACTCGGCTGCATAGGTTTTGCTGTCCATAACAACCTCCTGAGTGCGGATACTTTTATTATAACAACATTTTTTCTTTGTGCAAGCGCTTGCCGGCGGTTGTTTTTTATGGTATAACAAAAGTTAGATAAACTAATATTGGGGGCGTTATGGTGCGTAAACTCTCTTCTAATATGGAAGATTATTTGGAGGCTATCTCCTTAGTGGCAAACGAAAAGGGCCTTGCCCGCATTACCGATATACGCGACGTGCTTGGCGTTAAAACACCCAGTGTAACGGGTGCCGTTAATGCGTTGGCCAAAGAGGGGTATTTGATACACGAGCCGTATCAAGGGGTGGAGCTTACCGCCAAAGGCCGCCGCGCCGCGGAGGACGTAAAAAAACGTCACGCCATTTTGAGCCGTTTTTTAACGCAGGTTATCGGCGTAAGCCCCAAAACGGCCGATATTGACGCCTGCAAAATGGAACATACCATCAGCCGTGAAACTTTAGAGAAGCTGCACGATTATCTGCATAAACAAACCGGCGAAAAAAAGTAGCCCGGGGCGTTTTTCTCCTCTCAATATTTCGTATAATTAAAATATATCCTTAATATACGGAGTGTATTTTTTCATGGCAAAAAACAGTAAGAACAAATATTCCCATACCGTTCTGCTTCCGCAGACCGAGTTCCCTATGCGTGCCGGGCTCACCCAAAAAGAGCCTAAAATCTTGGAGTTTTGGCAAAAAATCAATTTGTACGAAGCTATGCTTAAAAAGAATGAAGCGGGCAAACATTTTATTTTGCACGACGGCCCGCCCTATGCCAACGGCAAAATACACATTGGCCACGCTTTGGACAAAACCATTAAGGATATTATTTTAAAAAGCCGCGCAATGACCGGGCATTATACGCCTTATGTTCCGGGGTGGGACTGCCATGGCCTGCCCATTGAACAAGCCTTGCTGAAAGAATTAAAACAAGACAAAAAACACATTACCGATGTGCCTGCTTTCCGCAAAAAAGCGCGTGAGTTTGCTTCCAAATTTATAGACATCCAACGCCAAGGGTTCAAGCGCTTGGGCGTGCAGGGTGATTGGGATAACCCCTATCTTACTATGGCCCCGCGTTACGAAGGCATCACTATTGGCGTATTTTTGGATTTGATTGAAAAAGGATACGTTTACAAAGGCCAAAAAACCATTACTTGGTGTTCTCATTGTGAGACAGCTCTGGCCGATGCTGAAACCGAATACAAGGATGTGGAATCCACCTCTATTTATCTGCGTTTTAAACTAGCCCATCCCACGGCCGAAATATTTGGGGATTTAGACTTTTCTAAACCAGTCTCTTTAGCCATCTGGACGACCACTCCCTGGACTATTCCCTCCAATATGGCTGCAGCCGTATCCAATACGGAAGATTACGCCGTTTTAAAAGACGCCAAAACCGGGGAATATTATGTAGTGGCGGAAAAATTGGCCGAAGAATTTATCAAAAATACCGGCTTGGAAGCTGCCCAAGTGGGTAAAGTTCCCGGTGAGAAACTGGTGGGGCTCAAATACATTCACCCGCTTAGCGGTAAGGAAAACCCCGTCATTTGGACGGACTTTGTTACGATGGACGCAGGTGTGGGTATTGTGCACATTGCTCCCGGCCACGGGGAAGACGACTTCCGCGCCGGTAAACAATGGGGCTTGGACGTATTCTGCCCGGTGGACGAAAAAGGCTGCTACACCAAAGACGCCGGCATTTTTGAAGGAATGCACGTTTTTGAGGCCAATCCTTTAATGGTCAAAAAATTGGACGAGCTGGGCGCTTTAATTAAAGAACAAAAAATTGTTCACAGCTATCCGCACTGCTGGCGCTGCCATAACCCCATTATTTTCCGCGCTACGGAACAATGGTTTATGAGCATTGACAAAGACGGTTTGCGCGAAAAACTGCAGGAAGGGTTAAAAGACGTAAAATTTTATCCTGCCGGCGGGGAAGAACGTATGCGCGCTATGATTGGCTTGCGGCCGGATTGGTGTTTATCCCGCCAGCGCTTCTGGGGCACGCCGGTTACCATTTTGTATTGTAAAAAATGCGGAAAACCGCAAATTAATCACGAGCTTTTCTCTTTTATTAAAGAACGTGCGATGAAAGAAGGGTCTGACTTTTGGTTTATTGACCCGGTGGAAAAACTAATGCCGCAAGGGTACGCGTGTGAGTGTGGCTCGCACGAGTTTCGCAAAGAAACCGATATTTTGGACGTATGGTTAGACTCGGGCGTGTCTTGGGCGGCGGTATTAAAAGACCGCGGGTTAGACTTCCCGGCCGATGTGTATTCCGAAGGGTCTGACCAGCACCGCGGCTGGTTCCAAAGTTCTTACATTCCTTCGTTTACGTTAGAAGGCGTCCCTCCGTTTAAAACCATCGTTACGCACGGTATGGTGTTAGACCAGCAAGGCCGCCCGATGCACAAATCTTTGGGGAACAGTGTGGCGCCGGAAGACGTTATTAACAAATTTGGTGCGGATATTTTACGCCTGTGGGTGGCTTTTTCGGACTATCAGGAAGACGTTCGCATTTCCGATGAAATTTTGGGCGGCCCGGTGGATACTTACCGCAAACTGCGCAATACCATCCGCTATGCGCTGGGCAATTTGTTTGATTATGAACCGGCTAAACACGCCGTTGCCGCAGCCGATTTAACGGAAATGGACCAGTATATGCTGGGCCGGTTGGACGCGTTAATCCAGGACGTTCACAAAGGGTATGAAACGTTCAACTTCCGTTATGCTATGCGCAGTATAGCCAATTTCTGTATTTTGGATTTGTCCTCTTTTATGTTGGATGCGTCCAAAGACCGTTTATATACGTTGGGAGCGTCTTCTCATTCCCGCCGCAGCGCGCAAACCACGCTGGCGGAAATTGTAAAGGCATTGTTGCAGTTGATGGCGCCGGTGTTGTCTTTCACGGCGGAGGAAGCGTGGCAGGTGCTGCGCAGCATTCCGGCTGGGGAAGGGTTGCCGGAAAGTATTTTCCTGTCTGATATGCCGCGCAATGCTTCTATGGTGCCGGATGTAAAGCTGGAAGAAAAGTGGAACAAAATCCGCGATATACGCGATTTGGTTCAAAAAGAGTTGGAAGACGCCCGCCAGAAAGGGGTGATAGGCGCGTCTTTGGAAGCGAAGGTTGTCTTTAAGACCGATAACCCGGAAATGAAAGCCTTCTTGGAGGAAACCAAAAACCTATGGCCGGAAATTGCCATTGTGTCTGCGGTGGAAGTACAGGACGGGGCTTCTGAATTAGATATAGAAGCCGTACACGCGCCGGGCCAAAAATGCCCCCGCTGCTGGCAGTGGAAAGAGGACATTGGCTCTAACCCCAAACACGCCGATTTGTGCGCCCGCTGCGCAGCTGTATTGGAAAAAGAAGGTTTGACTGTCGCGGAAGAGGAGCCGGCTGGTGTATAAGGCGCTGTCCCGCTTAAAAGCCTGGTTGGCGCACAACAAA
The DNA here is from genome assembly GCA_944324095.1 of uncultured Elusimicrobiales bacterium. Taxonomy (GTDB): domain Bacteria; phylum Elusimicrobiota; class Elusimicrobia; order Elusimicrobiales; family Elusimicrobiaceae; genus Avelusimicrobium. Next base: position 5,378 of record CALUUY010000039.1, on the reverse strand, counting down.
TCCGTATGGATTTGGGGTGCGCTGATTGTGGCGGCGGACAGAGCCAGCAAAAATTGGGCCCTTTGTTGTTTGCAAGATAAAGACGTTACGTTCTTCCCTTATTTCCGCTTGCATTATGTGGAAAACACCGGTATGGCGTTTGGACTGATGCAAAACGGAAACCAACTGTTAATATGGATTATGCTGGCGGTGTTGGTGTATTTGGTTTACAGTTGGAAGGAGCTGGTGGCTGCAGGGCCGCTGGCCAAGTGGGGGGGATTATTTATTTTTGCGGGTGCAGTGGGCAATCTTTATGATAGAATAAAGTTAGGTTTTGTTGTTGATTTTTTGGATTTTAGGGTTTGGCCGGTATTTAATATAGCGGATTCTTTTATTACAGTGGGAGGGGTGTTGTTGGCAGCGTCGTTGCTGTTTTGGCACTCCCGGGAGGACAAATGAAAAAATGTTTGTTGCTTGCAATTTCTATACTGATGTTGGCTGCCTGTTCCTCTAAGGAAGACCGCCTCTTCCAACAAGCGCAGCTTGCTACGGATAAAGGCGATTTACCTAAAGCCATCCGTCTTTACTCCACCTTATTAAAAGAAGACCCTAAAAATATTGCCGCCCACACCAACCGTGGTATTTTGCTGGAACGACTCCCGGTTAAAACCAGCAAAGAACGCCGCAAAAACCAAGCCCTGGCCGAGCAGGATTATGTAGCCGCCATTCAGGGGGCGCCCAACGTGGCGGAGCCTTACAACAATTTAGGCGCTTTGCTTTTGGATATGGGCCGCTATTCAGATGCAGTGTATTATTTACAGCGTGCCACCAATATCCGCCCGAAATATTTCCTGGCGTGGATGAACTTGGGGATTGCCTATTATCAACAAGGGAAAATTACCGATTCTTTAACCAGTTTTGCCCGGGCGTACAACATCCGGCAGGATTATCCTAACTTATATTTAAACCGCGGTTTGGCGTATTTTTCTATGGGGGATTATGAATCCGCCTTGGCCGATTACAGCACGCTTTTGCGTTTAAAAGGGCCAGACGCCCGCGCCTTGTTAGAACGCGGCCGCGCGTTTATGAAGCTTAAATATTACGCCAATGCGATGGAAGATTTTCAAATGGCAGTTCAGCTGCAGCCTTCTTATGCGCTGGCCTATTATTATATGGCGGAACTGCTTTTTATGCAGGGGGAGACGGAACAAGCCTTGGGTATGTTGTCTAAAACCAAAGAATTGGCCAGCCGGTATGTACCCGCGTACGAATTGATGGGGGATATGCTTGCGCTGGAGGATCCGCCGTCTGCCGTGGCTAACTATTTGGTAGCCCGCAAATTAGACCCTGCCAATGCCGCTAAGTATGATTATAAAATGAGAATGATGCGCACCGAAGCCGGGCGCAAAAATGTAGTGGCACGGCGGTTTTTAGCCAAATAAAAGGAAAAAATGTCTTCTAATGTAAATACTTTTGCAGCGCGTACGGCGGCGTTTGAATTTTCCGCCCGTGCTTATACATACCGTTTGGTATTGGCGTTTGTTTTTACTTGTTTTATTTTATTCTCCGTTGTATTTGAGCATTCCCGTACCGGTATTTTTATTTTATACCTGAGCGTATATCTTTTTTGCGCGGACGTGTTTCACCGGGCCGCTTTAAAAGATTTTGTGGCCGGGCGGTTTTCTTTTGCTTTAATGGCCAGCCTGGGGATAACCTCCGCCTTTATATATTCTTTATTAAAAACTTTTGTGTCTGCTCCTGTGTTTGGGGCCGTGTCGGATTTGTATTTGGAAGGCGCCATTTTGGCGGTGCTTTCTTTATGGGTGATGCGGCGGGAAATTCAACAGCGTGAACAAACACGGGTATTTATTAAAAAGTTAGATGATTTTTTGCCCAAAGCCGCACGTATTTGCCGCGGCCGGCGTACATTTAAAGTTTTTGCCGAAGAACTAAAACCCGGGGACATTATTTTGGTAAAACCCGGGGAACGTATTCCTTGTGACGGGGTGGTGGCTAAAGGCGCCAGTGCGGTGGATGAAAGTATCATCACCGGCAATATGCTGCCCACAGCTAAAAAGAAAGGCAGTGTTATTTTTGCCGGCACGCTTAACAAGGCAGATGAAATATACGTAGAAGTAACCGGCCTGCTGGCTTCTTCCAGCGTGATGGGCATTATTAACGCCATTAAAACCAGTGAAATCCGCCGCGTTCCCGGCGCTTGTTTGTTAGACCGTGCTGCCCGGGTGTATTTGCCCTTAGGAATTATCAGCGCAGGAGGGGTATTCTTTTGGCTGACGTATGCCAATGGGTTTAATCAATTCTTTTACTATTCGGGCGCTTTATGGTTGTTTTTAGCGCTAATTTGTACGCCTGCTTTTGTGTTTGCGGCGTGGATGGGGCATTCTTTTGCGTATGCGGGTGCGGCGGCGCATAAGATTATTTTGCAAGATGTGGACGCACTTAACCAACTGGCGGCGGCTGATACGGTATTTTTTGACAAAACCGGTACACTTACTCACGGGGAGCTGCGTGTGGAAGGAGTTTTTGCACAGAATGCGGCCCTGTTAAAACAGATGTTGGAGAGCGTAGCCTCGGCCGAGCAGATGGTGGACGGCCCGTTTGCTAAAGCGGTGAATTTGTATGCTAAAGAGCATCAAATTAAAGTAAGAAAAGTGGTCTCTTTTGATGTGTTGCCAGGGTTGGGAGTGGTGGCCAATTGCGGGCGGGATAAAATAGTCTGCGGGCGGGAGACCTGGCTGCGGGAAATGGGAATAGAAACCCAGGTGGAGATGTTTTCCGGAGACAAACCGCTTATTTGTGTGGCCAAAAACGGCAAGTTCTTGGGGCATTTGACTTTGTCGGACACGCTGCGCCCGGGTGCGGCTGAAGCGGTGCAGTTTTTACAACAAAAAGAAAAAGATTTAGTGTTAATTTCCGGCGATAATGAACTGTCTGTTTCGTCCATTGCCAAACAGGTGGGGATAGAAAAACTAAGCTACAATGTACTGCCAAAAACCAAGGCGGAAATTATTAATAATATGCGTTCGGCCGGGCATAAAGTGGTAATGGTGGGGGATGGATTTAACGATATTATTGCCCTGCTCCGTTCAGACGCCAGCCTGGTGTTCTTTTCCGGGCGGAATTTGTACAACAACTGGGTGGACATTATTATCAAACGTAATGACTTGTATGCCTTGTTAGATTTATTTACAATAAATAAAAAGCTTAGAAGGATCATCCGCTGGAACTTTCTGCTGGCGTTTGTAGCGGGAGCGGCGCTGGCGTTGTTTGTGCTTTTTGGCACGCAGGGGCGCTTGCCCGGATACATGATACCCGGCGGATTATTGTTAGGCTTAGGAATCGTTTTTTTAAATTCAGCGAGGTTACTTAGAATAAAATGACAAACGATATTGATTTTGGTTATACCTCCGCCCACGCGCGGAAAAACGCAGATGCCGTATTGCCGGAAATACAGTGCTGGCCCAACCAGTATAAGCGGGATTATGACATCAAAATTGAACTGCCGGAATTTACTTCCGTCTGCCCCAAAACCGGCTTGCCTGATTTTGGCGTTATTACCATTGAATATGTGCCGGATGAATTGTGCTTGGAATTAAAATCCTTAAAATACTATTTATTGGAATACCGCGATATGGGTATTTTTATGGAAAATATTGCCAATAAAATTCTGGACGATGTGGTCAAAGCCTGCAAACCCAAAAAAGCCACGGTAACGGGTACTTTTACGCCTCGTGGGGGGCTGCGCTCGGTTATTGTAGCTAAATACGAGAAAAAATAATATGAAAAATAAACCGCTTCTGTTTTTAATTTCTTTATTGGTTGCCGCTGTAGCCGGCGCGGGGGCCGTGTATGTGTTGTTCCCGCCAGCCAGCGAACCAGACGTGCCGGAAGAGGCAGAAGCGGTTTATGAACAGACGGCGGCCCCTGCCGAGACTTTGCCTACCCCTTCCAGCATTTCTACTATTGATATGGAAAAAGCCTCTTTGCCGCAGGGCGTAAGCGAAAAAGACCTGGTGATAAACACGGTGCAAAAAGGGGCGGATTTGCCGTCCCAATTGTCTAAAATCAAAATTTCCGGTGTGGTAGGGGTGGCTCCTAAACCTTTGCCAGAAGAAGCTTCCGCCTTGCAGCAGGAAACTGGTGCCGGTGCCGTGCCCGCAGAACTTATTCAAAAAGCAAAGAGGGTTATTCCTCGCTTACCGGAGGAGGCTCTTACCGTAGCGGCTTCTGAGGAGCCGTCCTTAGCGGAGGAGCCCAGCAGCATTACTATGCTGGAAGCACCGGTAAAAGTGCGTTTAATTAAAAACACCCAGGAGTATAAAGATTTTAAAACCATAGCCCGCGGTAAATACCCGCAAGTGGACTTTAATAAACAGATGATTGTGGTGTTAGAGTCTGACAGTAACTTGCCCGATAAAGTGTTTGAAATACAAAAAGCGGAGCAAAAGTCCGGCAAATTATTGGTTACGTACCGGGTAAATGTTTTTGGCTTAGAGGATAAATTAAACACCCATAGCGTGTATGTGGTTAAAAAGACGTCTTTACCCGTAGAGTTAAAACAGGTTTTGTAATATTAACGGGCGGGTGGTTGGTTTTAATACAAATTTTATTTATAAATACATTGTTTGCAGAACACAAAATTGTTTTTTGTGTTCTGTTTTTTATAAATTAAAATTTAAAACTGGTAGGAAAAAAGCTGTTAAAACTTTTGTGGGCAAAGTATTGGGGAGGCGGCGTTATGTTTTTGAGTAAGGTCGGGCTTGGAATATGGAAAGCTATTAGCTTTCCTTGGACGTTGCACCAATGGTTAACAAAGGGGTTTGTTACGGGTACTCTGCCTTTATTGGATACTATTGGATTAATTATTGCAGAAATTAGTTTATTTTGTTTTTGCAGTTTCTGTTTAGGCCTTTTTTTAAGGGTCATTGGCCCGGTTTCAGATTGTACTGATGACAACGGGGATATTGTGGGGGATATTTGTAGTGGCGGTTATTTTCTATTTGTGGATGGTTTCTCCCTACAAGCTATTAAATATTTTGGTAAGAATAGGGTGGACGTGGGCTTTGGTTGTATGCGGGGTGTTTCAGTATTTAATGATAGTTATGATGGGGTATAAGGGAAATTAGTTTTTTCCATAAAACGCCCCGGGCTGCTATTGCCCGGGGCGTTTTATTTTAAGAAACGGGATTATTTAAGCAGGTTTTCGGACGGTTTAAACCGTACTTTTTGTTTGGCTGGCACTTGCACCTTTTCCCCGGTTTTGGGGTTATGGCGCGTAACAGGGCGGGCCATTTTTAAATGAAAAGAGCCAAAATTGCTGATAACCACCTTGCCGTCTCTCTTCAGGCCGTGTTTGATGATTTCAAACACTTTATCCA
>CALUUY010000038.1 GCA_944324095.1 uncultured Elusimicrobiales bacterium | reverse complement strand
CAAAAACACCCTGTTGGTAGAAAACGCACGTGAAGGCATCATTATTTTGGAAGACGGCAAAGTGATTTATTCCAACCGTGCCGCTGCGCATATTTTGGGTATGGAGACGGAAGAAGACCTGTTGCAGCAGCCTTTGTTGGATATGGTGTCTCCTGACCATAAAATCTTTGTGCAGGAACGCTATGAGGCCGTGCTTAGCAATATGGGGGATGCGCAATCTGCCATAGAAATCCATTTTATACGCAAAGACGGCCGCCGCGTAGAAACGGAATTTGCGGCAATGGCCTCGCGTTATTTAGGGCGCAGGATTGTCATTTGTTTTATTAGAGACGTTACCTCTTCTAACCGTATGCTGCGGGAACTTAAAACCGAGCGTGAAAATTTCCGCTCCGCGTTTGAAAACGCCGTCTGCCCGGCTTTTGTGATGAATGCCAAAGGCTATATTATGGTAATGAACCGCGCCGGGCGGGAATTATTCCACTTTAAGCCGGAGGACAAAAACTTCTACCGCAATGTGTATATTAAGCCGGCTATCCGTTTAAGTGTGCGGCGTTTATTGCAGCAAGGTGCCAGTGCCCGTATGAAATATGTGTTTGATTTTGAACGGGCGAAAGCCAAATTCCCCGGCCGTATAGAAGGGGAAGGCAAAATAAATTTAGATGTAGTTTTTGAGCCCATCAACCGCCGCGATACCAAAGACGGACGGGTAGAGGCGGATTATGTGGTATATCTTACGGTATTGCAAGATGTGCAGGTTCCGGTGCCGCCGGCTGCGCCCAAAGCTCCTTTGGCGGGGGTAGAAGGAACTACGCCGGCTAAATCGGCACGGATGGTTATTAAAAAGAAAAGCGTTACGGTGGATAGTGTTTCCACGGAGCAAAAACAGAGCGAGGCTCCTCGTCCGCCGGCGCCGCCGGTGCGGGCTAAGTTAAAACTGCCCAATACAGAGCCGTATGCCGTGTGTAACGGGATATTTAAAATTACCCAGTGTAACGACTTGTTTTGCTCCTTATGCCAGCAAGATGCGCCTGCCTTATTAGGCACGGACATTTTTAATTTATTTGATGAGGAAAGCTCCCTGGCGTTGCAGGAAGATCTGCGCCGCTTGGCGGCGGACGGCTCTTTGGAAGGGCGTGAGTACAACTTGCGCCTGCCTAACGGGTTGGAAACGGTTGCCGTACGTGTGAGTGCGTTTAAAGAAGCGGACGGTGCGTATTTGTTTGTTTTACGCAACTTGGCGTTTCACCGCCAGATTATGAAAATACTGGAAGAACGCTCCGCCCAATTAAATGCCTTGTTGGACGCTACAGACGGGGTTGTTTTTTCCGTGGCGGCGCAGGACGGGGCTTTTGGGCGTATAGAACAAGCCAATAAATTTTTAAGCCAGATGTTGGGTTATACGCACGATGAGCTGGTACGCCTGCAGTTTAAGGATTTGTTTACAAAACCGGGGGAAGTTCCATCCGCTAAAGACGAAACCTGGTTTAAAGAGTTGGAACAGCGTTTCTTTACGGACGGGCGGATTAGTTTTTCTGCTTCCGTGTTTCGTAAAGATGGTTCTAACTTTAATGCTCAAGTGGTTATTGTCCCGCTGGATTTTTCCGGTTATGGGGCGGCGCTGGTGGTGGTGCGGGATGTATCCGTTCAGATGGACAAGCTGGCGCAGGATTCTCAGCAAGCGCAAGAGCTTCACAGTGTAAGGCAGTCTTTACCGGGCATTTATTTAAAAACCGATGCCAGGGGCCTTGTGTTGGAAGTGTATTCCAATTTGGATTATTTAACCAACAAACAGGCGGCCCAACGTTTTGTGGGCAAACTGCCGGATGCTTATTGGCCGGAGGAAGTGGCTTCTAAGGAATTGTTTGCGGTAAAAGAAGCCCTGTCCATTAACATCACCACACATTTTGATTTTACACTTAGCGAAAACGGACGTACTTTCTCTTATGAAGCCACGGTAACGCCTATTACCGGGCGGGACGAGGCCGTCATTTGGATTAAGGACGTCAGCGAGCGCTTTGAACAAGATAGCCGTGTGCGCGAATTGTACGACATCAGCCACGAGGCCAATATTTCCATTACCGAATGGGTAGATAAAATTTTAGCCTTTGGTAAACGTATATTTAAGGCGGAAGTGGGTATGGTGGTGCGCTTTGCAGACGAGCACGCCAAAGAAATGAGCGTGGTGTATGTGACGGAAAACAATTTAAACATTCAGCGTTATATGGATTTTCCGGTGGAGGAATGTTTAACGGATGTTGCCCACGACAATGTGGTTCAATTCCCGGATTTGGGCAACACATCCTGCACGCGCTGTATCCACAAACGCAAAAATTTTGCAGCCTTAATAGCCGCGCCTATTTCCGTAGCGGGCAAGCCGGCCGGAGCGCTTTGTTTTGCTTCGTTGCAGGCGCGGCGCTCGTTTGAGGCGGGGGCGGAAGAATTAATTGGCCTAATGGCGCGTATTTTAAGTTTGCGCATAGAGCTGCGCCAGGCGGGCAAAGCAGTGAGTGAAACCTCCCAAAGTTTAACCCGTACGCTGGATTATATGGACTTCCCGGCCGTGATGATTGGGCTGGATTACCGCATTCGTTCTGCCAACGAAGCCTTCCGCCAAGCCACGGGCTGCCGGGTTGCGGTAAAAATGGAGTTTTTTGAACGTTTTATCCGCAATGCGGAAAAAACCCGTGCAGCCTTTGCTTTGGCTTCTCAAAACGGGTCTGCTAAAGCGTTTCATTTGCGGATGGACTTACAGTCGGAAGACGGCTCTTATACCACTACCGATTGGGACGCCTTTGCCGTTAAAGATGCTGACGGAAATTGTGAAGGTTATGCCTTAATAGGTATCAAAAAATAAGAGTTATAAAATATAGCTTCTTTACAACCCCTGCTCTTCAAAGAGTGGGGGTTTTGTTTAGGGCGGATCGTGGGTGCTCCACCCACGGCAAGGGGTGAGCGTTTTTGGGTATTTGGGCGCAAGCCATATATTGGCAACCTGGCGTAAAAAGACTATTTTTTTGGCCTTATAGCACGCTAACGGAAAATGTTAGCTAAACGGAGAAACCCAGACCATAAAAACCCCCGTTTTTTAAAACGGGGGGAAAACTTTAGTGGATTTGAATACCGGGGCCGATTGCTTGCTGGAGGGCTGTTTTATCGGCTTGTTGGTAATGGTACGGATACAAATGTTTGGGTTTAAGGCGTTTGGCGGCGTCCACAAACATTTCATCCGTCATGGTATAGGGCAGGTTCTTGGGCAGAAAGGCCACGTCCACCCCTGCCCAATTGGCCATTTGCGGTATGTTTTCCGTATCGCCGGCAATATAGAGCCTAAAATCTCCAAACGAAAGGATGTATCCGTTTCCTTCCCCTTGCGGGTGGAAGAATTGCCCGTCTGGGCGTTTGTGCTTTAGGTTATAAGCCGGTACGGCCTGTATGTTAATCCCTTCCCAAGAGGCCGTTTCGGCATTATTTAATACCTGAGGGGTAACTCCGTCCATTTGGGCGGCGGCTTTGGCTGCGGCAATAATGTGAGTGGAAGGCTTAAGGGTTTTTTTCCAAGCGGCCGGATCTAAATGGTCGTGATGGTCGTGCGTGATGAGTAGTAAATCCGCCTTTGGCAGCTGGGTGTAGTCAGCCACTTGGCTGTACGGGTCTATTTGAATAGTTTTGCCGTTCCAGCTAAGCATTACCGAGCCGTGCCCCACCGGGTACACCCACACTTCCCCCAACGGGGTATGGTACAAGTCACCCAGTGTAACGGCCGGCGCAGATTTTCTGCAGCCGGCCGCTAACATACAACTTACGCTTGTAAAGAGAGCAAGCCATTTTTTCATTTGATGATCTCTTTAATGATTTTATACGGTTTGGGTTGTTCTTTGCTGAATTTTACGGCTTTGGCAAACAGTTCCAAACCTGCGTTTAAGCGTTCTTTATCAGAGGCGTATAAGGTGGCTACCACATCGCCTTTTTTAATGCTGTCGGAGCCTTTTTTGTGCAGCCAAATACCAGCGCCGTAGTCTATAGCGTCTTCCATACGGTTTCTGCCGGCGCCTAAAAGCACACTGGCTTGGCCGCTTAATTTAGCGTCAATATGGGCTACATAGCCGTTTTGTGGGGCGGTAAAGTCCACTTTCAACTTGGCCGGTTTAAAATATTTTTCCGGGTTGTCCACGGCGGCAGGGTCGCCCCCTTGCCATTTTACCAGTTCGCGCAGTTTAGCAAGGGCTTCGCCGTTATCAATTTTTTCTTCTAAGAGTTTGCGGGCCTTGGCCACGTCTTTTTGTTTTCCGCTAATAACCAGCATATGCGCGGCTGTTTGCATTAAGAGCTCATAGAAATCAGGCGCCAAATCTTTTTCGCCTTTTAAAATACGGATGGTTTGCATCATCTCGTTACCGTTGCCAATAGCGCGGCCGAGGGGTTGATCCATATACGTAATCAACGCGCGGCATTTAAGGCCCAGCAATTTGGCCGTGCTCACTAAGGCACGGGCCAGCTTGCGGCTGTCTTCCAATTTTTGCATAAACGCGCCGGAACCGTATTTTACGTCCATCAGCAAGCTGCTGACGCCCTCGGCGTATTTTTTAGACAGAATGCTGGCCACAATTAAAGGCCGGCTTTCCACGGTGGAGGTAGCATCTCTTAAAGAGTAAAGTTTTTTGTCAGCCGGGGCTAAATCTTTGGTTTGGCCAAACATACATACGCCTAATTTTTGCATCTGGCGGTGGATGAGTTTAACAGGTACGCGCACTTCAAAGTTTTTCATTGCTTCCAGCTTATCCAGCGTACCGCCTGTATGCCCCAGCCCGCGTCCGGCCATCATCGGTACGGCTACACCCATACAGGCCACTAAGGGGGCCAATGCTAAAGAAACGCCGTCACCCACGCCGCCGGTGGAGTGTTTGTCCGTTTTAGGGAGTTTGATGTCTGAGAAGTCTAACCGTCCGCCGGAGTGAGCCATAGCTTTAGTTAGCAGGGCGGTTTCTTTGTCCGACAGGGGGTTTAAAAAACACGCCATTAAAAAAGCAGAGAGCTGATAATCCGGTATAGTTCCTTTGGCTGCGCCTAGGGCTATAAAATCAAACTCCTCTGCTGTTAAGGCTTTTTTGTCACGTTTTTTTGCAATCAGGTCAATCATTCTCATAGATGAAACCTCCGTAAGTTGGTACTGCCTGTTGGAACTTCCAGCATAGCATTTTACAAGAGAAAAGAGAAGGTTTTTTCATTAATTTATAAAACATTTTCAATTTAACGGGTTGTAAAAAAGCATTTTGGGGCTGTGGCAAAACCTAAGAAGAGGCTATCTGTAAGAGGTGGTAGTAAAAAATAAAAGAGGATGAATTTATTTTTTAAATGTAAGGTAAAAAATGAAAAACAGTTGCTTTATCGTCGTAACCCGTTGTAGGTAAGCGGATGTGTGTTTTAAAGATAAAACATAAAGCAGGGGCAGTAACGGGGTAAAAATAAAAACCCCCGTTTTTAAACGGGGGGATATTTATTTAAACTCAGATGTTTTATACAGGCCCATCAGTTCTTGCTGAACGTATTTTATCCGGTCAAACAGTTTATCGTGCAGTTGCTGCAAATGCAGTAAATCCATCTGGCAATATAATTGATAGCTTAATTTAAGCTGCTGGTTGTTAAATGGATTAGAAGTACCTTCTTGTTTTTGTTGGGCGTTTTTTATTTGGGTTTTACGCATAGCAATGCGTTTGTTTATTTTTTCTAAACGCATAGACAATACGTCCGAATACGCAGCTAAAGCCCGTAACCGGCGGAAGCTGTTATATACGCCCAGCGGTTTATCCAAAGGCTGTTTAATTAACAGGCCGTCTTTTATTTGCGCTTTAGCGCGGGCGGAAAGCACTTGCTGGCGGATTTGCCGTGTGGCGGCAGTTTCTTGCGGGTGGGCCAACAAATATAAAGCGGCGTCCGGCTCCAAATACGTGAGGGCGGCTATAACGTCTTTACCGTTGTGCCCGGGCAAAAACACGCTTAAATCAAAAAAAGTATTGGCCTGTTGTTCGTTCCATTGTTGGCCTTTTTTTAATTTTTCTATTAGTACCAGCTGTGTATCACGGGCGTATTGTTGCAAGGAGGGGGAAACCTCTTTTTCCATTAGCCCGGGGGCGGAAATTGCCGGCACTTTGTGAAAAAGCGACATATAGACATACACCATCGGGTAGCCGATAACGTCGTTTAACTGCGCCAAGTGTTGCCAAATGGCCTGCTTTTGGTAAGGGGTTAGGGCTTTGGAATAAGAGATAAAATCCATTGCCAGAAAAAATTCCTTAGGGGGTTCTTTGGCTAAATGATACAGTGTATTGGCGGAGCCGAAAAGCGGGTCGTTGGGGTCTTGCGGCATAGCGGCAGGGCCGATGCGTACTTCGTCCCAATTTTTTTCACCCCAGGAAAATGTTTGTTTTTTGGCGGCCAGGGCTTGTTCAAATTTATGCCATTTTTCATTATTTTTAGCATTGGCTAAAGTCATTTCACTGCGGCGGCGCGCCCAGTTGATGTGGGCGGAAGAAAGCTCTTTGTAACTTTGGTTTTCTTTGGTGGTTAAGTGCGTGGCCTTTTTTTGTCCTTGTTGCAGGGATTGATTTATTACTTGGCGTACTTGCTCAGCATATTGGCGCTTTTTGCTGGCCGGGGCATTAGCCGGCGGGACGGGGGGTAACTTTTCCCCCATCAGGGTTAAGGTCTGTGCGTATTGGGCAAACACCGGGCTGTTGGGCAGGTTGGGGTTTTTGCGTAAAGCGCGGCTTATGGTGCTAAGCGCCAAGAGGCGGCTTTCCAAAATAAAGCTTTCCGTAGAGTTTAACGGAGCAGGCAGCAACCGGGCCGGGTTGGAAATAGGTGCCGATTTTTTTGCAGATTGTTTAAAAAGGTTTTGCCAACCGGCCGGCATTTTTTGAGCATACGCCGGGAAAGATAAGGTGCTTGTTAATAATAAAGGTAAAAAATATTTTTTCATATAAAGGTTTGTATTAATAAGTGATAAAAGTTTCCAGTGAGTTTAATTCCGTTTCAATTTCTTCCAAACGGTTCCAAACTTTATTTTGTAAATTTTTTAAGCGGGTTTTGTAGGCTTCTACATACAACCGCTGCGCCAACGCCTGCGGCGTGTTTAATTGCTCTAAAGAGGCTTTTGAGGTTTGTTTTAAAGCGTACTCAATACTTTGCACGCGGCTTTTAATGTGGCTTAACAATTCTGTGTAAGAGGCGCTTTGGCGGTACAAAAAGGCCACGCGTTTTAGTGCAATGTTTTGGGGGAGCGTTTCTTTTAAGGGTTGTTTAGGGCTTCTTATCCCGCGCTCTTTGGCTGTTTGTAGTTGGGTTTCAATGCTTTTATTAAGCGCGCTTTGCGGGGAAGCCAACATCAGCCATTGTGAAGCAATGGGCTCTAAATAGCTAAGCGAAGCCAGCAACCGGCGGGATTCTTGTACCGGCAGTAGAGCGGTTAAATCCAGCAGTAAATTGATTTCGCGTTCAGATAATTTTTGCTCTTGTTTTAATTTTTCTACTAAGCGGCTTATCTTATGGCGGGCGTAAATTTCCAGCGCTTCCCCGTTGGCGGGCGGCAGCCAACCTTGCATTTTTACAGCCGGGATTTGGCGGAAAAAATTGATGTAACGCAGCGTCAAATCCGTTCCGGCCGCTTCGGCCGTTTGGGATAAGTGCCGGGCTAGGGCTAATTTTTGTTCTCCTGTTAAGCGGGAGGAAAAAATCCGTTCAAAAATTTGGCTTAAAGAATGGTATTGCAGACGGGTAATTTGTATGGCAGCTTCCCGGCAGGGGTACAGGCGGTGCGTTTCTTTTTTGGGAAAAGCCGCCGGGCCCATATACACGGTTTGCCCGTAAGCGGTTTTCCACTCAAAACGGGGCGTGCGGGTTTTTACTGCTTTTTCAAAAGCTTCCCAGCGGGATAGTGCTTTTGGCTGAGGGGCCAAGTTAGGCGTTTTGTATAAGGAAATGGGAAAAACATTTAACCCGCTTTCTTGTATCAGCAAATCTATTTTTTGGTTTAAAGCAGCAAAAAGTTCTTGGGGTTTAGCCGGCTGGGCGGAGTAAACTTCCATTTGTTTTAATATTTCCAGTTGCGGTTTAAAATCCTGAGTAAATAAAATGCCGGGGGTGCGGGCCAATTCTCGGCGTACTTGTTGAAGGGCTTCCAACTGGCTTTGTTTGACGGCTTTCTGCGCTGGAGAAAGCACGCCCTTAGCCTTATGGGCGGCTTGATTGGAAGCGTTTTTTAAGTAGTGGCCTTGGGCTGCGGCTGAGGGAGCACCCCACAACCATATCCCTGGCACTATGAGACAAGCAATAAAATAGCATACGTTTTTTTTCATATTTTTATATGTTATCAAACAGGCGGATTAGCTAACAAGAGTCTTTTGTCCTATTTGTATGTGGGACTATTAATAAAAATACCGGGGGTTTTTTAAAACCCCCGGTTGAGGTTACAACTAATTGCCTTAGCACTGTTATTGCTTTGGCGTTTGCAGCTACGGGGTTTCGGCCGCCCCGTACGCAGCAGGAAAGCTGTGGAAGCCCATTTTACAGGCGTGTAAAATTCCCTGCAATTAGCAGCTTACGTTTCTTTTAATAATGCTTCTTACAATGCCTTCTACGCGAAAGGTTTGCGGGTCTGCTACAATAGGCGTGTAAAAAGGATTTTCGGATTGTAAGATAATACTGTCCCCATCTTTACTAAAACGTTTTACCATCACTTCCCCATTGTTTACGCATACTACCACGTCTTTATTTTTGGGGGAGTGATTCATTTCCACAATTAGCCAATCTTTGGGGGAGATTAAATGTTCCATAGAGTCTCCCTTCGCTTCCACCATAAACCCTTTGCACGCCGGGAAATACACCATACTGGGGTCCACCGGTACAATGCGGGTGGGGGTGCCGTCCAAAATAGTCCCGGCGGGGCCGCATTTGGCCATACCGTACATTTTTAAATAGATGACGTTGCGTTCCGGGTCTTTTAAAATAATGTAGTCCCGCGGGTTGGCCGGGTTGCGTTTTAAATAACCTTTCTTTTCCAATTGTTTAATGTGATGGAATACCACGCTTTTGCCGCATACGTTTAAGCGGTCGGCCAGTTCTTCCATAGTAAGCGGGTCTGAGATATTGTTTTTTAGTATTTCCAATAGTTTGATTTGTTTGGGGTGCAGGGCTTTCATAACGCCTCCCGTGTTATACTTTTTATTTTGTTCTATACTTTGTTCTATAAAATTTAACAAAAGATGTCAAAGTTTTTATGTGGCTGGCGTTTTGTGTTTAGGGGTTTTCCCCTATGCATTTGAGGGCGCGCTGTTTTTTGAAGGTGTTTGGCCGGGTTAATTTTAAAAGGGCTTGATTTGTTTTTTTTTTTTTTTTAATTTTTTTTTTAATAAAATTTTGTTAAACAAGGAGCAAACGATGAAAAACGTTACAGCGGGGCGGATAGGCGGGTTTACGCTTATTGAGTTATTGGTAGTGGTTTTAATTATAGGTATATTAGCCAGTGTGGCATTGCCGCAGTATGAAAAAGCGGTATGGAAGAGCCGTATTTCGGGTAGATTGCCTATATTAAAGTCGGTCGCGCAGGCACAGGAAATATATTATATGGCCAATGGCCGTTATGCCACGGATTTCGATGAGTTGGATATTACGGTTCCCGATGATTTTAAAGATTATAATAATTATTGTTATCAGTCTTCGGGGGCTAATGTGTTTACGGTTCAATGTGGTGGGGGCAATATAGGCTGGTGGGTTACATTACGAGTAGTTCCTTTAAACCCTACTGAAACGTATGAAAAACCCTATGCGGGAAAGCTTCATTGTGAGGCTTTTTATGAGAAAGCCAAATATTATTGTGCTAATATGATGCCTGGTATGACTCAAGATAATGGTGGAATATGCGCAACTGGTACTTGTTGGAATGGAAAGTTTTTATAAACATTGTTTTTAGATATGAGTAAAAACCTCCGCCGCTGGAATGTCCAGCGGCGGAGGTTTTTATTTACAGTTTCTTTAAAAACCGCTCAAAGGCAGCTTTACCTTCTGGGTTTCGTTTATAAACGCCTGCGTATTCCAGCACGCGTGCAAAAACCTTACCCACTTCTTTTTGCAGTATTTCCTGCGTGTTGGCTTTGGTAAACGTGTATTTAGCCAGTAATCCTTCCGCCCACGGGGCGTGTTTGGATAAAGAAGGGTCTTTTTGTATGGCCTTTAAGTCTTTTTTAATAAGAAGCGGCTCTAAATCCGCCAGTTCTTTGGCTAGGCGCGCGGGCAGTACAGCCAGGCCCATCACTTCTATGAGGCCGATGTTTTCCTTTTTAATATGGTGTACTTCCTCGTGCGGGTGGAAAATGCCTAAAGGAAACTCCTGCGTGGTGCGGTTGTTACGAAGCACAATGTCCAGCTCAAAGGCTTTGCCGCGCCGGCGGGCGATGGGGGTTACCGTATTATGAGGGGTGTCGCCCGTTTTGGCCAGGATGTCGGCCTTCGGGTCGCTATAAGCGCGCCATTTTTTGAGGATATAGTCCGCTGCTTCGGCCAAGTCTTTTTTACTGCCTTGCAGGCGGATCACGCTCATAGGCCATTTTACCGTGCCCGCTTTTACGCGCGGAAATTTGACCATTTTAAACGTTGTTTCCACGGGGGCTTTTTCCATAGCAAAAGTATAGCGCCCTCCTTGGAAATGGTCGTGCGTTAAAATGGAGCCGCCCACAATGGGCAAATCCGCATTGGAACCTATAAAATAGTGCGGAAACACCTCTACAAATGCCAACAGGCGCTCAAAACTTTTTTTGGTAAGCTTCATCGGCTCGTGCTTGGCCGAAAGAAAAATGCAGTGCTCGTTATAATACACATAAGGCGAATACTGCAAAAACCACGGTTCCCCGTCTTGCAGTAAATCTAAACCAATTAAACGCAGGTTCTGGCGGGCCGGATGGTTTAAACGCCCGGCATAGCCTTCGTTTTCTTTACACAGCAGGCAGGACGGGTAAGACGCTGCAGGCGCTTTTAATGCGGCGGCAATGTCTTTAGGGTCTTTTTCCGGCTTGGACATATTGATGGTAATATCCAACGCCCCGTACGGGGTGCGGGCCTTCCAGTGTTTGTTTTTGGCCACGCGGGCGGTGCGGATGTAATCCAGGGCGCGGGCGTCGTGGTAGAATTTATCGGTTGCTTTTTTGGGGGTTTGGGCCCAAAGCTCAAAAAATTCGTTTTCCACTTCCGAGGGTTTTCTTGCAAACACGCCCATAAGCTGAGTGTCAAACAAGTCCCGCTGGGTGACGGTGTCCGGCTCAAAGAGTTTTTGTTTGGCAGCCCAATCGCAAATTTTTGACAGGATTTCACAGGGAAATTCCGGCGTATCCCCTTTAAACCCGGACGGAGCATAATCCGTTAATTTTAAAATGTGCAGCAGCTGGTTGCGGGCCCAAATTTCATCGGCCGGTGCCAGCAACCTTTGGTCTATGGCGTAGGCAATCAGCTGGTCTATCAATAAATAAATGTTCATAACGCCTCCTAGAATTTGCGGTGCTGTTCCCAGTTCCACGCGGTTTGAATGATTTTGGTTAAATCATATTTGGGTTTCCAGCCCAGCACTTGTTGGGCTTTGGCGCTGTCGGCCACCAAAACGGCCGGGTCTCCGGCGCGGCGGGGGGCCACTTCCACTTTAAAATCAATGCCGGTAATTTCTTTGGCTTTTTTGACGAGTTCCGCCACGCTGTACCCACTGCCGCTGCCCAGGTTAAAGCGTTCACTTACGTTGTCTTTAAACATCTTTTCCAAGGCTAAGATGTGGGCGTCGGCCAGGTCGTTTACGTGTACATAATCGCGCACACAGGTGCCGTCGGGGGTGGGGTAATCGTTGCCAAACATTTTAATAGAGGGGCGTTTGCCGGCGGCGGCTTGCAGTACGATGGGAATTAAGTGCGTTTCCGGCGTGTGTGATTCGCCAATCTCGCCCGAGTCGTCCGCCCCGCTGGCGTTAAAATAACGCAAAGCGGTGGCTTTTAGTCCGTAAGCGGTATCAAAATCTTCCAGCATTTTTTCCACCATTAATTTGGTGTTTCCGTACGGATTGATGGGGCTTTGGGGGTGCGTTTCGTCTATTTTAGGTTTGACGGGTTCCCCAAATGTGGCGGCAGTGGAGGAAAATACAAAATACTTAATGTTGTTTTCCACCATCGCGTCCAACAAATTAAGCACTTTGGCAACGTTGTTATGATAGTATTTGGACGGCTCCTTTACGCTTTCGCCCACTTCAATAAACGCAGCAAAATGCATAACGGCGTCTATTTGGTGTTTTTTAAATACTTCTGCCAGGCGGGTTTTGTCGCCCAGGTCGCCCAATTCAAAAGGGTATTTGGCCACCGCTTCACGGTGCCCTTTGGAAAGGTTGTCAAATACGATGGGATTAAAGCCTTTTTCGGCCAGTCTTTTTACAGTGTGGGAGCCAATGTATCCTGCCCCGCCTACTACTAAAATGTTTTTCATTGTTTTTCTCCGTTACAGTAAAATAGGGTGCGCTTAGTAAATTTTTTCCATCTGGCGCGCCGGGCCGCCAATTTTAGCGATATAAAAATCCGCCTTGAGGCCGGTTTTTTGCGTGTAGGTTTGGCCCACGGTGTCTATTAATTGTTTTACGGCACTGTCTTGCACTAAGGCTACGGCGCTGCCGCCAAAGCCGCCACCCGTCATACGGGCGCCCAGTACCCCGGGGATTGTCCAAGCCGTTTCGGCAATTACGTCCAGTTCCGGGCAGCTTACTTCGTAGTCGTCACGCAGGGAGATGTGGGACTGGTTCATCAGCTTGCCAAAAGTTTCCAAATCCCCTTTGCGCAGGCATTGGGTGGCCTGCAGCGTGCGCTGGTTTTCATACACGGCGTGTTTGGCGCGTTTTTGTTCGATGGGGTCTTTGATTAAATCTTTATTTTTTTCAAATTCCTCTATGGATAGTTCTCCCAATGCTTTTATGGGCAGCTTGGTTTGCAGAGCTTTGAGGGCGTTTTCGCTCTCGCGGCGGCGGTCGTTATAACCGGAGTTGACCAACGAGTGTTTTTTGTTGCTGTTGATGATGACGATGGAAATGCCTTTTAAATTAAGCGGTACATATTCGTATTGCAGGGTGTTGCAGTCCAGCAGGATGGCGTGGTCTTCTTTTCCCATACCGCTGGCAAATTGGTCCATAATACCGCAGTTCATACCTACAAATTTGTTTTCGGCTTCCTGGCTCATTTTTACCAGTTCTATTTGAGGTATATTTAACTGAAAGGCCGTATTTAAGGCTACCGCAGTGGCTAATTCTATAGAAGCCGAGGAGGACAACCCCGCCCCTGCCGGTATGTTACCCCAAAAAAGCATTTCAAAGCCTTGGTCTATATGATAGCCGCGGCTTTGCATAACGTGCAGTACTCCCAGCGGATAGTTGGCCCAGTCTTGTTTCGGGTCAAAGGCGACGTGGTCTAAATCCGTCTCAATAATGCCCAGGTTTTCCAGGTTTAGGGAATGGAGGCGGATGGTGCGGTCGTCCCGCTTGCACAGCACGGCGTGCGTGCCGAAAGACAACGCACACGGAAACACGTGCCCGCCGTTATAGTCCGTATGTTCCCCAATGAGGTTTACGCGCCCCGGTGCAAAAAAGTAGAGTTTGGTTTTTTTAAATACTTCGTTGAATTTGTTACGTAGTGCAATCTGGTTCATTTGATTCATAAATTATCCCCTTTATTCCACAATCATTTTGAACTGCCAGTTGTACTGCCCCAGCGGTGCAATGACCGCCGCTTTTTTGATTTTATTTGCTACATACAAATCGTCGTAAACGCCGGTGCAGGGCTCTAAGGCTATGTTGTAATCCCCGCGGTAGCCGCCCTGGGTTTTCCAAACGCCCAGATAGGGCACTTTGTCGGCGTCGTAACGGTAGATAAGTTTGTCTCCGTTGTCGGTATGTTCCACGCCGCACCAGCCGGCGGTGTTCTTTTGGGTAAAGTAAAATTTTTCACAATTGTTGGCGCTTACAGGTTCCGTGGCGGCTAAGTCCAACGTTTGGCCGTTCACGTCTGTAGTAAGCGGATAATTGTGCAGCGTGCCCCACGGGCCCAGGCGTTTGGTGCCGTGTTCCACCGTCATTACTTGGGTTAAATTGTCCGGTATCAGCAGGCGGGTTTTGGGTGTGCAGGCAAGCAGGCAGTGGGGCGTCCAAATAAATTTAAAACCGCCTTCTTCCAAATTGGTGGCCGTGTAACGGAATGTAATTTCGTTCTCTTTTAAAATAATAAAGCGCGAAAGCGTGTAGGGAAAGTTTTCACTGCGAACAGAAGAAATAAGTTCGCTTCCGTTGGGGGAAACTTCCCACTTCCATTTCATTGCCCATACTTCCCCGTGATCCGGCACGGGAATGTTTTTGTATTCTCCGTCCGGGTAGGGGCAGGCGTCAATGGAGGGGAAAACCTCGTCAAAACCGCTGGAATCAAACTGATTAAACGGTGCGCCGTAATGCGGCAGCGTTAATTTTTCTTTAGGGCTTTGGAATAAAAATTCCCGCCCGGTTTGTTTTTTACCAAGCTGGCCAGTTTGCAGGCATAATCCGGCAGGAAAGTAAGGCGCA
>CALUUY010000037.1 GCA_944324095.1 uncultured Elusimicrobiales bacterium | reverse complement strand
TCTTCTTTCTTGGCGCTGGTGCCGTCCTTTTGAATACTGCGGGTGTAGTATAAGGTTTTTAAACCTTTTTGCCACGCGTCCATAATGGTATTGTAAATGTCTTTGGCGCGGATGTCGCGGTTTAAATTGTAAATCAACTCCACCGATATACCCGTATCTATCCATTTATTTAAGCGCGCCATAATGTCCACCACCACGCGCTGGTCAATATTGCGGTTTTCCTGATAATACCAAAGTTTTTGCGCGATAAAGGGCGGGCAGTTGGGTATGCTGCCTTTGCCGTGGGTTTCCACAAAAAACTTGCTATATACCGGCAGCACGCTGGCCGTGCAGCCTTGGATTAAGGAAGAGCTCGTGTTGGGAGCAATAGCCGTTATTTGGGAATTGCGCACCCCATATTGTTTTAACTCGTCAAAAATCAGCTGCCAACGATCTTTTAAATTGGCGTGTTCTTCAAACCAAGCCTGGTTGTGGCCTAAAATAATTCCGCGGCTCCAGTCCGACCCGTCATACGCGCCGTACGGCCCTTTGGTTTTGGCTAAATCTATGCTGGCTTGTATGCAGTAGGCGGCAAATTTTTCAAACAAAGCGTCCACCTCGTCAGCAGACTTGGTGTAGGCAATATTACGTTTAGCCAGCCAATCTGCCAGCCCCATCGCCCCCACCCCAATGGTGCGGTAACGGCGGTTGTGCAAAACCCCTTCCAAAACGGGCACTTCGGTAAAATCGATGGCGTTATCCAACAGGCGAACGGAAGTGCGGCAAACGCTTTCCAACTCTTCGTCCGTATCAATATTAGCCAAGTTGACCGACACTAAATTACAAACGTGAATAAGCCCGCCGTGCTCCTCGCGCAAAATCTTTTCCCCCTCCAATTTATGCGCGCCAAACTGCGTGGGGCGCACATTGCTGTGGGATTCGGTACACAGGTTGGTTCCCACTATCAGCCCGTCGTGCTTATTGGGGTTAAAACGGTTCAGCGTGTCTTTAAACGCCAGGTACGGCATCCCCGTTTCTATTTGGGATTTCATCATCTTTTTAAATAGTTCCTTGGCAGAAACAAATTTAAACATTTCCAGTTTGCCGGCTTTGGCGTCCGCCTCCAGCTTGGCGTAAAATTCGTTAAATGCATTTCCCCACAACTCGCTCATTTCCGTCCAATAGACGGTGCGTATTTCGTTGGGGTCAACCAGCAGCCATTCTTCGTTTGCGCGTACTTTTTGCATAAACAAATCCGGTATGACTACCTGCGGGAAAATATCATAGGCTTTCATACGCTGGTCGCCATTTTCGGTACGCAGTTCCAAAAAGTCCTCAATATCCAAATGCCATACGTCTAGCGATACGGTCACCGCGCCCTTGCGCTTGCCTTGCTGGTTAACGGCTACGGCCGTATCATTGATAATACGTATCCAGGGGATAACGCCGCCGGAAGCATTTTTTATACCCTTAATACGCGCCCCTTTGCAGCGCACGCGGGAAAGGTTGACCCCCACGCCGCCGCCAAATTTGGAAATGGCGGAAATTTGGTCTATTACATAAAAAATAGAATCGCGGCTGTCATCCATCTGTACAATAAAGCAAGAGCTTAAGTTGCCGTTGGGACGGCGCAAATTCATTAAAAGCGGCGTACCGAGCGAGATTTTACGGTCGGCCAGTTTTTCATACGTGTCTTTTACCAAAGCCATACGTTCTTCGCGCGGTTCATTTTGGTGGGTTAACAGTGCGATGGTTAAAAACATATCCTGCGGGAGTTCTACAATCTGGTCGTGGTATTCACACAAATAACGTTTAATCAGCAAGTTGGCGCCGGCATAATCATACACCATATCAAAAGCCGGGTTGATAAAAGAGGCCGCTTGGGCGATTTCCTGCGCGGTGTATTTATCGGTTACTTGGGTGGTGTAGATGCCGCAGGCGGTATTTTCGGCCAGGGTGCGGGGATAATCATAAAGGTATCCGCGGGTGCGGCAGGTGCGGTATAAATCCAGCATTTTTAAGCGGCCGGCCACGTTTTTCCAGTCCGGCGTTTGTAAGGAGGTCATCTGCAAGGCCAAAAGCATTAAATGCTGCATAATCTGTGCGTCTGACGTGGTGGCATTAATAAAAGGTAATATTTTTTCCCGCAAGAGGGAGGCGTCTGCCTGTAAACCGTCCGTTGCAACAGACAAAATCTGTTCTATCCGCCCACCGGTAAGCGGGGCAGAAAAAAGAGAAGAAAAGTTGTTATTCATAATTTTTCCTAATAAGAGAGTAGAATTTTATTATAGCTAAATTAAACCCAAAAATAAAAAATTTTAAAGGTTAGCCAGCTTTGTTTCCACTTAAACTGCCGGAACCTGCCCTCTAAAAAGATATAATTTAAATAAGTTATGAAAGTGCTTTTTATTTTTGTTTTTTTATGCTCTGTTTTGCTGCTGCACGCACAGGCAACCCCCCACGAAGGCAAACCAATTGCCCATATACGCGCCAGCGCAACACGTATGAACCCGCAGGTTATCTTGCGGCGGTTTCCGCTTAAACCGGGCGATGTGTTTACCGAACAAGGTTACGACCGCGCTCAAGATGAACTGCATAATATGCGCGTATTTAAAAAGCTGGATTTTACCCTTACCCCCCGCCCGGATAACCAACTGGATATTGATATTACAGCAGAGGACGGCTATTTTATCTTTCCATTGGCTTTTGCCTCTGGCGGCGGGAAAAGCGTGGCGGCGCTTTCGCTAGCGGCGGGGAATTTATTTAAACAAGGGGAAATGTCTTTCTTCTTTGGAGCCGTCAGCCAAGACGGTTTTTCCTTAAACGGCGGGGTAGCCTTGGGTGAAGGCAGTTTTTACGCGGGGTACAGCAAAATAAATGCAGATCAGCGCCTCTATAAAAATTATTGGAGCAATACCTTTGGCATTTTTTCCACCTCAGATGACGAAGGCGAATACACCAATGAACTACTGGCCCAAGTACACACCCGCCAGGAAACTTTTACTTTTAATTACGCACGAGAACTAACGCCCGACCTTAGCTTTTTTATCCGCCCGGAATGGGTACGTTATCAATATGCGCATAATGAACGGGTGGATTTAGACAGCGGCTCCCACAATACGCTTACGGCCGGGCTCCAGTTAAGCGATAATATCCGCAAAGGCGCCAATATGGGTGCTTTGTCCGGCTACGGGCTAACGGACAAGAAAAAAAGTTTAATGGATTTACCTTCCACCCGTTTTGGTTACGCAGGAAAATTATTTTATACAGACGGCGGCTCCTGGACGGGGGCCGACTACCGCATTTCTAAAGTAGGCGCCCAGGCCACTTGGCTGGCTGAATTAAAAGCCCGGCATTTACTGGTGCTGGAAATAAAAGCGCAAGACGCCCTAAGCGCACCTTTTAGCGATGAAATTTTGTCCACCGATTTGCTCAGCGGCCAAGGCCGTTATGACCGCCAAATCCGCGGCCAACGCGGTGCCGGAGCCAGTGCGGGTTTTGTGTATTATCTGCTGCGTAACAATACGGGGCTTCTGTCTTTAGCGCCGTTTTATGAAACAGCCTACATTTACCGCGCCGGCCAGTACCGCAACCACAGCGGCGCCGGGGCAACCCTGGCCTATAAATTATGGCGTTTCCCCTTTCCGGTGGGGATTAACTACACCCACAACCTGACCGACGGAAGCCACCAAACCGCTTTTGTATTTGGCGGAGCTTTTTAATTTAAATAAACAGCTACGTATCCTGGTATATGCACATAATCAAATGGATTGGAATTGCCAGCTAAATTTTTGCACAACCGCACCCCTAATTCATTATCCGCTTTTGTTACACACAAATAACGGCCAGCATAACGATCGCGGATATTTTGCATAAAGAAGCGCAAATGCAACCCGGAAACCCGCTTAGACCTCATAAGAATATTGTAAACAGACCTATCTATTGCATAAACCATATCCTTTGAATCGGGTTGTTTTTCCCCCAAGGCTTCCCAATCCGTAGTATAAGTACCATTAGCCATATAATAAAGCTCTTCGGCCTGGGCTAGGTGTTTGCCCAAAATAAAGGCTTCCGTCAGGCGGGATTTTTCCACCGCCAATTTATACTGTGGCAAAGCTACCGCCGCCAATATGCCTATTATCAACACCACCACCAAAAGTTCAATAAGCGTAAACCCGCTCAAACGCTCCTTAAAAAGGTTTTTCATTTTCCGACTCCTTTTTTGATTAAATTTTGTTTTCAACAAAATTTATCAAAAAAAAACAAAGCAAGGCCTTTTAAAATGGAGCTTGAGAACGATTATTGCCTGTATTAACGTTATCCGCCCGCGTTTATTTTATTATAATGAAAGGGTAGGAGAGAAACTTCATTATATTTTAAAGGAGAATCTATGTGGTATGGAATTGCCACCCTAAGACCCTTTGAACAATATGCGCTGTTTGGCGTATTGTTTATTGCGGTGTTGGGGCTTTTGTATGCTTGGTTTCTGCGCAGACAAGTACTGCACGAAGACGCCGGCACCCCGGAAATGCAAAAAGTATGGGGCGCCATACGGGAAGGCGCTAACGCTTACCTTAAAAGACAGTTAAAAACCATCCTGCCGTTAATAGGGTTGTTAACGGTATGTTTGTTTTTATCGGTTTACATCGTGCCCGTATCGGCCGATTCTATGGAACGCTTTGCCGGCTTATCGCCTGAAACGGTAAAACTGATTGCCGCTTTTGGCCGCGCCGGGGCATTTGTATTGGGGGCGGTGTTTTCGCTTCTGGTAGGGCAGTTTGGTATGCGTATCGCGGTGGACGCCAACGTGCGTGTGGCGGCCGCGTCTAAACGCAGCTTTGGCGACGCCTTAAAGATTGCTTACCGCGCCGGCACCGTAACCGGTATGCTTACAGACGGGTTGGGTCTGTTTGGCGGAACCATTATTTTTATTATTTTTGGTATTGCCGCGCCGGATGCTTTACTGGGGTTTGGTTTCGGCGGTACGCTGCTTGCCCTGTTTATGCGTGTGGGCGGCGGTATTTACACCAAAGCTGCTGACGTAGGGGCTGACCTGGTGGGTAAAGTGGAAGCCGGCATACCGGAAGACGACCCGCGCAACCCCGCCGTTGTGGCCGATTTGGTGGGCGACAACGTGGGCGACTGCGCCGGTATGGCTGCCGATATTTTTGAATCCTACGAAGTCACCATCGTTTCGGGTTTAATTTTGGGTATTTCTCTTTGGAGAATTACCGGCCACCACGAATGGATCGTCTATCCGCTTTTGGTACGCGGCATTGGCGTGTTGTGCTCCATCATCGGCACCTATGCGGTAAAAGACTCTAAACGCACCGCCGGCAATGCAATGAAAGCCATTTTTAAAGGCTATACCATTTCTGCGGTTATTTCCGTAGCGATTTTTGGTCTTTTGGCTTATTATTATATGACCGATGTGCCCGGCGGCTGGTGGAGACCTTTTGCCGCTACCACCATTGGTATTTTGTTAGCCATCACCATAGACCGCTTAACCGAATATTTCACCGGTACGGATAAAAAGCCCGTGCAGGAGATTAAAAAATCCACTGCCACCGGCTCTGCCACCACCATTCTCTCCGGTATTGCGGTGGGGTTTGAATCGGCCGTGTGGAGCACGTTAGTCATTGCCGGGGCCATATTCCTCTCGGTAATGATTTTTGGCAGCATTGACGGCCTGGGTGCAGCAGACAAGTTCACCTTCATCCTTTACGGCGTAGCTATGACCGGTATCGGTATGCTTACCTTAACCGGTAACAACGTGGCTATGGACTCTTTCGGCCCCATCGCCGACAATGCCAACGGCATTGGCGAAATGGCCTGGCACGGCAAAGAAGATGAAGAAACCAAAAAAGCACGCCAAATTATGGCGGACTTAGACGGCGTGGGCAACACCACCAAAGCCATTACCAAAGGGGTGGCTATCGGTTCGGCCGTTATTGCGGCGGTGGCGTTGTTTGCTTCTTATATGGTGGACGTAAGCAACGTACAAAAACTGCTTAACGACGCTTGGGCCCAAGCCGGAGAAGACAAAGCCTTGGCGCTGCTTTCCCAAGTAGGCATTGTGGTTTCCAACCCGACCGTATTTGTGGGTATGCTGATTGGTGGGGCGCTGCCGTGGCTGTTCTCTTCCTTTGCCATCAACGCGGTAAGCCGCGCGGCTGCTTTAATTGTGGAAGAAGTGCGCCGCCAATTTAAAGGCGGAGTACTGAAAGGAAAAGCCAAGCCGGATTACACCAATGCGGTAAACATCTCCACCGTAGCGGCACAAAAAGAACTGATTGTGCTGGCGGTACTTGGCATTGTGTCCCCCATTGTGGTGGGGCTGGCCTTTGGGGTGGAAGCCCTGGGCGGGTTCCTCGCCGGGATCATCATTTCCGGCCAGTTGCTGGCGGTATTTATGTCTAATGCCGGCGGCGCTTGGGATAACGCCAAAAAAGTGGTGGAAGATGAACCCAGCAATATTGCCGCCAATACCGGTAAAGGTTCCGAACGCCACAAAGCCAGCGTGGTGGGCGACACCGTGGGCGACCCGCTTAAAGACACGGCCGGCCCGGCTGTCAACCCGCTGATTAAAGTGGTAAATATGGTGGCCGTTATCGTGGCGCCTATTGTGGTAAACTACCATAACGATTTTACTCCCTTGGGCAAAATCGGCTGGGTAGTGGTTATTGTGTTGTTGGCGGTTTTAAGCTGGGCTATTTTATCCAGCAAAAAACCTGCGCAAGACATAACCAAATAAACTTTTAAACACAAAAACCCCGCCTGTAAGGCGGGGTTTTTAGTTTCCCTTTTGGGAAAGAAAAAAAGCGGCTATACTAACAGTAAAACATCGTATTACCCAACAATAAAGCTCTGCCTACAACACCGGCAGAGCTTTTAACTTTAAAACCAATTTCCCCAAGCTATTTAGCCGGGCACTGGTACACTAACGCGCTGTACTGCACATTGTTTACCACAAAAGGGCTGTCATAATCGTACGAAATATCCGTATTATGCCAGTTAGCGCCACGCACCCAAACGGTGTTCCCGCCCATATTAGCGGCATTGTTGCGCAAATCAGCCGCCACTTGGGCCGATAAATCCGTCACCCCGCGGATCAGTCCGGACGCGTCCGGATTAGCGTCCCCCAAAATACCGCCTTTAAACACGCAGTCCGCCGCCGGCTGCTGCATCACCAGCTGAACCTGCTGGGCTTGCTGGGTTACTGGCGCTTGGGTAAAAGAAGCCACTTCCTGTTGTGCGGCTTGTTCCACCCCTGCGCACGCACCCAACACGCCCAATACTAATACCGTTAAAAAATGTTTTTTCATAATCCTCCTTACTATTTGCCCAAATTATAGCAAATAGCCTTGGGTTTTTGATAATATGAAGGAAAGGACGCAATATGCTGATTATTTTATCCGTTTCATTAACCGCTTTAATTAGTGGCCTGGTGTTGCTGGCGCGCACCCGCACGGCCCGTATGCACCGCTACGCCCTTAGAAACCACGCCCTTTTTGAACGCCGCCGCAACACAATTACCACCGCTTTAAGCGCCGGGAAATTGGAACTGTTAAAAGAATACTTTCCGCTATTTCACCACGTAATGACGTTTACCGACAGCCTGGCCTTTGCCCGTATGGCCGACGGGGACATTTATAAAGATGAAAACCCCAACACGCCTCCCGTCAAAATTACGCTTTTTACGGCAGAGTTTAGAAACCGCAGCTTCCCCGTATTAAAAATTGCGCCGTTAAACTCTCCTTTTTATGCCTCTGAATACTTGACGGTAAAAACCAATATCCCCGAAATTGACCGCGTTTATCACATTAGCGCCCCCAACCAAGCCGCCGCCCTGTTGTTTACCCCCTATTTAAAACGCTTGTTAAAAACCCGTAAAAATATTTATTTGGAAGTAAACGATAATGCTTTTTTATATCACGAAAACTGCTTGATACCCGTAGAAGAATTGGAAAACTTCCACTGCCGCGCCGCCCAATTACTGGCAGAATTTGGTAATACAATGATTAACTTGGATAAACCCGGCGAAGCCACCTTAGCCAGTGCAGCCCCTCACGCGGTTTCCGCCAAACCAGCCTTAACAGATGAAGAATTTTCCGCCAAAGCCCAAGCTATGCTGGCTACTATGTGCCCCAAAACCATAGCCCGCACACACGGCACAGCCAGCCTGCGCGGGTTCTGGGGGATTATTTTGCTGCTCATCCTTTTGGCTATACCGGTGCTGGGGTGGATAATTATAAAAAACTTCCCGCATTAATAGAAAAAATTAACGTTTTGTTTTCTGCCAAATCTCTCTTACGCTACATTAAGAGAGATTTTTTAGGCGCCCTTTCTCTAAGAACAGGTAACTGTTAAAACGCCCGCTTTTACCTTCATTAAAGTCCTTTAGTAATGTTAAAAAACCCCGGAGGCTGACGCCGTCCGGGGTATGTTAAAGCCAGCAAATGGAGGAAGTTACTCTTTTACCCCCAAGCTTTTTAAAAAGGCCCGGTTATTGTACGGGCGGCCCAGGAATTTTTCCACCATTTCATTTTCATCATACACGGTGCCGGGCGTATAAATATACGCACGCAGTTTGGCACCCAACTCTTTATTAAAAAGGCCTTGTTCTTCAAATTGGGAGAAAATATCCTGCGCAATCACCAAAGACCACGCATACACATAATATCCCACATCATACGGGTCAGTAAGAGACATAATGTGCCCGAAACTGGCTTGCGGATAGGTGTCTTTGGTCATAGGCATACCGGTAATGTCTTTCATCATTTTGGCATAGAGTTTGGTGGTGTTGACGCGGCGGTTTTTGGCGTGGGCCTCCAGGTCAAACTGGCCTAAAAAATTCTGCCGCAAGAAAGCGGTGGCTTCCCCGGCATGGCGGGCTTTAGACATGGCTGTTATCAGCTCGTCGGGTATGGTTTGGCCGGTTTGATAGTGGGAGGATATTTTTTTAAGCACTTGCGGCTGCCAAGCCCAATTTTCAAGCAGTTGGGAGTGGGTTTCCACATAATCCCAGGCCACATTGTCCCCCGTTAAACTGGCGTATTTAGAGCTAGCTAACGACATTTGCAACACGTGCCCAAACTCGTGAAACAACGTCTCCACTTCGCCGTGCCCCAACAAGGCTGGAACGCCATTGGCCGCCGGAGAAAAATTGGCCGCTATTACCACAGAAGGAACCTGATACGTACCGTCAGGCAGCTGGAAACGATCTATAAAAGACCAAGTGGCCGCGTGGGTGTATTTGCCATCCCGAGGGAAGAGATCCATATAAAAATAAGAAATAGTGTCCCCCGTGGCAGCGTCTTTAATAATCCAGCTCTGTACGTCCGGGTGCCAAACAGGCAGCTCGGCCCGTTCAAACTGGAGCCCAAAAATCCCCCCAAAAATTTCAAACATACCGTCTATCACCGTTTGAACGGGGAAATATTCCTTTATTTTTTCATCATCCACCTGATAATGGGCCTTTTTGTATTGGTTGGCCCAATAAGTCAATTCCCAGGCGGTTAATGTTTTGGATTGCGTGCCTAATGTTTTATTTTTAAGCCCCACATATTCTTGCATTTCCGCTTGGGCCAGCGGAGTAATTTGTGTTTGCAAATCTTTTAAAAACGCGCGCAAAACGTCTTGCGTTTTGGCCATACGCACAGGAAGCACAAAATCCGGGTATTGTTTGTAGCCCAACAAGGCCGCTTGTTTGCGGCGAAGGACAAGCGTGTCTTCCAACAGTTTTACGTTTTCTTTCCCCCCGCGGCGGGCAAATTTGGTTTGCAGGGCGCGGCGGGCGGCTTCATCTTGGGCATTGGCCATAAAGGGGTTATAGTCCGGATATTTTAAGGTAACGATGTACTTCCCGTCCGGGGTTTTATCTAAACGGTTGATAAAGGTTTCCCCCATACCTTTTAGCTGGTCGCGAGTCAGCAAAAGCTCGTCTTTATAATTATTTAAATTAACATTGTATTGAGTAATTTTTTCAAGCCGCTGGTCATTTAGTTTTAAATATTTTTTTAATTTGCCGTCACTTAAAGACATACCGGCCCGCTCATAGCGCTCCAGCCATTTGGCCAGCAGGCGTGCGTCCTCGTGCGATAAATCCGGGTTGGTTTGGGCGTATTCCTTTAAAGCGCGGTACACATCCCGCCGGGCAAAAATTTCGGCTTTCTTTTTGCTGCCTTGGGTTTCTAATACAGAGGCGGCCTGTCTAACGGCAGGGTCTTTATGAAAATACGCCAGAAGCGACAAGTTTTTAGGCACAAACCAATATTGGGTATAGGCCCTTTCTAAAGCTAAAACGGTGTTGTCAAAATTACGCTGCTGTGCAGGAAGCGCCGTTAAAGCGGTTAAATTTTCTTCCAGCTCATTAGAAGCGCTTTGTTCCAAGGCCGCAATTTCCTGCGGGGTGTAATCAAAACGAAGATGCCCGTCACGGAACATCTCTCCATACGCACCGGCAAACGCGGCGCAGGGCAGCGCAACGGCCGCCAAACCTGTTACTATTTTATTCATATTGTTATTATAGAAAATCTTGCCCCTCTGCCAGCACCCGGGGCTAATTTCCTATAATATATATATGGATAAAGAACAAGATGTTATCGTAGCCAAAAGCGCAGGTTTTTGCCCCGGCGTAAAACGCGCCATAGACAAAGTGCTGGAGCTGGAAGCCGCCGGCAAAAAACCTATTTACACCATCGGCCCGCTGATACACAACAAGCAAGTAACCGATATGCTGGCCGCCAAGCAAATTACGTCCATAGACAAACCGCAGGACGCACAAGACAAATCCGGCGTGCTAGTCATCCGCGCGCACGGCATTACGCCCCAGTTCCAGCAGGAAATTTTGTCCTGCAATATGGAAGTGGTGGACGCTACATGCCCCTTGGTAAAACGCGCACACGATGTTATTTCCCAATACGCTAAACAAGGTTACGATACCGTCATTGTGGGGGACGGCGGCCACGCCGAAGTAATCGGCCTCTTAGGATACACCGAAGGCCGCGGAGTAGTGGTAAACGGCCCGGAAGAAGCCCAAAAACTGCCGCATTTTAAAAAAGTAAATGTAGTCTCCCAAACCACTCAAAAAGAAAGCGTATTTTATCAAACCGCACAAAT
Source organism: uncultured Elusimicrobiales bacterium (assembly GCA_944324095.1). GTDB lineage: Bacteria > Elusimicrobiota > Elusimicrobia > Elusimicrobiales > Elusimicrobiaceae > Avelusimicrobium. The sequence continues at coordinate 3,699 of CALUUY010000037.1, read as the reverse complement.
TATTAAAGAAAAAGCGGACGAATGCCAAATTTCCAACACCATCTGCCAACCCACTAAAGACCGCCAAAAAGAAACCGTAGAACTGGCCAAAAATGCGGATTTAGTGATTGTAGTAGGCGGCAAACACAGCGCCAACACGGCGCGGCTGGCGCTTTTATGCCGGGGGCTGGCACCCAGCGTGCTGCACATAGAAACCGAGGCCGATTTACAGCCCGAACAAGTACTGCACGCTAAAAAAATATTTATTACTGCCGGCGCCTCTACCCCCAACTGGGTCATAGACAGAGTGGCCAACTGGGTTCGCCAAACACGCCACACCCATAACCGGTTTTCACTCCCTGCGTTTTTGTATAACGGCTGGAAGTTGTTTGTAAAATATTCGTTTTATACTGCTTTTGCCGCTATGGCATTAACGTATGTATGTATGAAGCTGCAAGGCGTACGTACGGACTGGAAACTGCTGTGGTTTGCTTGGCTATTTGTATTTGGGCTAACCAGCGTTAACCACGCGGCCGAAAAGGCCCCCACACGGGAAAGAAAAATCTCTTTTACCCTGGGTTTTACAGCTTGCGCCACGGCGCTGATACTGTCTGCCTTAGCCGGGTGGCAAATTGCCCTGCTGGCGGGTTTATTTTTAGCGGCGGGGATATTTTATCCTTTCCGTTATATGCTGCACTCCAAAATTGCCTCTTTCCCGGGTACCAAAGATTTTGTTACCGCAATGGGGTGGGCTTTTGCCTGTGCGTGGCTGCCGGCTTATGCACACGGGGTGCCTTTTCATAAGGCGGCGTATTTGGCCGTATTTTATGCGGGGCTTTTGGTGTTTACGCGTTCCGTAACGCTAGGGTTTTCTTCGGTAAATAAAGACTTGATGGTAGGAAAAGAAAGTTTTTACAAAGCCTTTGGCATTTCCGCCACTAAATGGGTGGTTACGTTTATTTTAACAGCCCTGACAGGTGTATTGGCGGCCCTGTGGTTTATGCCGTGGAAACCATTTTTGACAGGGATGTTACTTATAGGCAACGTTTATACGGTTTTTATTGTAATATATTATTATAGCCACGTAACGGCCCGCAATATTAAGCAGGAAACACTTATTGACGGACAATTTTTTATTTTATGGCTATTATGCTACACAACTAAACTTTTTTAGTTGTAACAGGGGGACAAATGACCATTAAAAAAATAGGTATTTTAACCGCCGGAGGGGACTGCCCCGGCTTAAACGCCGTAGTACGTGCCGTAAGCAAAAACGCCTTACAGCACGGTATTGAAGTACTGGGCTTTAAAAACGGTTTTGACGGCCTTGTACGCAATGAATTTGTGCACATCACCAGCGACTTGGTTTCCGGTATCTTAACCTTAGGCGGAACCATTTTGGGCAGCAGCAACATCGCTAACCCGTTTAAATACACGCTGGCGCCCTTTGGCTCGGCCGAAAACCCGGCCGATTTATCCGGTGCGGCACTGCATAACTTTAAAGAAAACCAGTTGGATGCTTTAATTACCATCGGCGGGGACGGAACGCTGCATATGTCCCAGCAATTTGTGGACTTGGGTATGCCCATCGTGGCCGTACCCAAAACCATCGATAACGATTTATCCGCTACCGACCAGACCTTTGGTTTCGACTCGGCCCTTTCTATCGCCACCGAAGCCATTGACCGCCTGCACACCACTGCCCAAAGCCATCACCGCGTGATGATTGTGGAAACAATGGGCCGCTATGCAGGCTGGATTGCCCTTCGCTCGGCCATTGCTGGCGGGGGAGACATCGTACTCATACCGGAAATACCCTATAACGACGATGTCATCGCTAATTACATTTTAGACCGCCGCAGCCGCGGCAAGACCTTCAGCATCGTAGTAGCGGCCGAAGGCGCCAAGAACGAAGCGGGCGAACAAGCCGTCACCCGCACCGTAGCCGGCAGCACAGACCCGGTTCGCTTGGGCGGCATTGCTTACAAATTAAGCCAAATGATTGAAGAAAAAACCAAAATAGAATCCCGCGCCTGCGTGTTGGGCCACACCCAACGCGGCGGTACGCCCACCGCGTTTGACCGCTGGCTTTCCACCTTATACGGCACCAAAGCCTTGGATATGGTGCTGGAAGGCAAATTTGGCTATATGGCCAGCCTGCGGGCGTTCCAAATGCAGGAAGTAAAAATAGCGGACGCCATTTCCAAATTAAAACGGGTTGACCCCCACGGCGAAGAAGTAAAAGCCGCGCTGGAAGTGGGTATGAGCTTTGGCTCGGCCGATATTGGTTAAGGAGAACAAATGAACGAACCTTTAGACATTATTTACGGCATTCACCCGGTAATGGAAGCGCTGCGCAGCAAAAAACGCAACGTAACCCAATTGTTTGTTACCGACGGTAAGGCCGGCCACCGCCAAGTGGAAGAAATCATCCGTTTAGCTAAACGCAACAACGTAAAGGTGGACCGTATTGAACCCCGCGTGCTGGATAAACTGACCCACGGCGCCAACCACCAAGGCGTGCTGGCCAAAATACAGCCCATTAAATTAATGAAGCTTTCCACCGCGCTTTACGAGTCCGACGGGAACAAAAAAGACCTTTGGCTTGCCGTGGACGAAATGACCGACCCGCAAAACCTGGGGGCCATCATCCGCAGTGCGGCTTGTTTGGGTTTCTCCACCATTATCCTGCCCCAACGGCGTACCGTGGGCATTACCCCGGCGGTTTACCGTGTAGCTTGCGGCGCGATAGAAAACATCAATATTGTGGAAGTAGCCAACTTAAACACCGCTTTAATTGACCTGAAAGAAGAAGGCTTTTGGGTGTATGGAGCGGATATGGAAGGCCAGTCCATCACCGAGACGGACTATGCCTCCCCCGCCGTATTGGTAATTGGCAGTGAAGGCTTTGGCATACGCGAAAAAACGGCCGAAAACTGCGACCAAATTATTTCCATTCCGCAAAAAGGCGGGGTGGAAAGTTTAAACGCGTCGGCCGCGGCCAGTATCATTATGTACGATATGATGGCCAAAGTACAGCTGAAAAAATAACTTGATTTAAAAAGCCTTTGCTAAACAGCCTCTACTTATACTAGAGGCTGTTATTCTTTATCCTATTTATTGGATACGTTTACAGTACTCGTCTCCACTACAAATTACTTTTCCTTTATTAGAAGAATCAGCATAATTAAAATAAATGGTATATTTAAAATCAGGTTTTATCATACACAACATACGATTTCCCATAATCGTTAAATCCATATTTTCGCACCAAAATATAGAAACCCCTATGTAAGGATTATAGGATCCCCCAACAGATATAATCGATTTTGTTTCAACTGCTGTAATAAAATTCTCTCCCGTTTCTCCATTCAAAAAATTGCAGTCGTACTCTATATCTAAATTATCGCAAGAGGTATAGTCTCCGTTTGCCATATAAAATATTTCCTCCGCTTTAGCAATGGCTGAAATTTTCTGTAAAGATAAACTGAAATGACTTTTCCACACTGCCCATTTATATTGCGGCAAAGCCACTGCCGCCAATATTCCAATGATTAAAACCACTACTAAAAGCTCAATGAGCGTAAACCCGCCAAATCGCTCTGCTGTACCGTTTTTCATTCTCAAGCTCCTTTTTTGACTAAATTTTGTTTTCAACAAAATTTATCAATAAAAAAAAAAAAAAACAAGCCCATTTAGAATTACATAAAAGGAAAAAAA
>CALUUY010000036.1 GCA_944324095.1 uncultured Elusimicrobiales bacterium | reverse complement strand
CGGTTAACGCGGATTTGTCGTCGTGGTTGAGCTGGTCAAAAGCCAGGCGCATACCCAAGCCGAACTCCGCATTGTCTTCAAATAAGGAGTTGGACCACGCCGGCCCTTTGCCGTCCGGGCGTTTGCAATAAGGCGTGGTGGGCAGGTTGCCGCCGTAAATGGAGGAGCAGCCCGTAGCGTTGGCAATGGCCAAGCGGTCGCCAAACAGCTGGGTTAAAAGTTTTACGTAAGGGGTTTCACCGCAGCCCGCGCACGCGCCGGAGAATTCAAACAACGGCTGGCGGAATTGGGAACCTTTTACGGATTCTTTTTTGGTTTTTACATCGGCCTGTTTGAGGCCCAAGAAGAAAGCGAAGTTATCGATTTCATCTTCCCGTACGGAAAGCTGGTGCACCATATTGAGGGCTTTCTTTTCCGGGTTTTCTTTGTTTTTGGCCGGGCAGTTAAATACGCAGGCGCCGCAGCCGGTGCAGTCTTCCACCGCTACTTGTACGGTGAATTTGAGGCCGGCAATATCGCCTTTGCCGTCAGCGGATTTGAAGGTTTTCGGAGCGTCTTTCAAATCGGCCGCGTCATAAGCTTTAATGCGGATAGCCGCGTGCGGGCACACCAAGGAGCAGAAACCGCACTGTATGCAGGTGTTCGGATCCCATTGGGGTACCATAATGGCGATGTTGCGTTTTTCATACTGCGTGGTGGCGGTAGGATATACGCCGCCTTCCGGCATAGCAGAAGTGGGCAGTTCGTCACCGCGGCCGGCAATCATTTCGCCCAATACGTCTTTTACAAACGCAGGAGCGCTGGCCGGAACCGGGGCTTTGGTGTGCAGGGTGGAGGTAACCTGAGCCGGGTATTTTACTTCGTGTAAACCAGCCAGGGCCGCGTCCACGGCTACATAGTTTTTCTTTACCACTTCTTCGCCTTTTTTGGAATAGGTTTTCTTGATGGCTTCTTTAATATCGGCGATGGCTTTTTCGGTGGGGATTACGCCCGCAATGCCGAAGAAGGCCGTTTGCATAATGGTGTTGGTGCGGCTGCCCATACCGGTTTTGAGCGCAATTTCGGAGGCGTCAATGGTGTACACTTTGAGTTTGCGGTCAATGATGATTTTTTGTACTTCAGCCGTTAAGTGGTTCCAAAGTTCGTCAGCGCTGTACGGGGCGTTGATGAGCACCGTGGCGCCTTCTTTGGCTTTGCCCAGCACGTCGTATTTGTCCAAGAAGTCAAACATATGCACGCCGATGAAGTCAGCGGATTGGATTAAATACGGGGCGCGGATGTAGTTTTTGCCAAAGCGGATGTGGGACGTGGTCATAGAACCGGATTTTTTAGAGTCGTACACAAAATAGCCTTGAGCAAAGAACCCGTTGGCGCTGATGATTTTCATCGTGTTTTTGTTGGCGCCTACGGTACCGTCGGAACCTAAACCGTAGAACAAAGCGGCAAAAATATCAGAAGCGGCTTTGCTTTCCAATTTGGTTTCCGGTAAGGAGTTGTGGGTTAAATCGTCGTTAATACCAACGGTGAAACCTTTTTTAGGTTCATTGGCGGACAGATTGTCAAAAATGGCTTTAACGTGAGAAGGCGTAAAGTCTTTAGAACCGATACCGTAGCGGCCGCCGATGATGAGCGGAGTGGCCGGGAATTTGGCTTTGGCTTCGTCCGTCAAGAAAGCGGAGCATACGTCCTGGAACAACGGTTCGCCTAAGGAGCCGGGTTCTTTGGTGCGGTCCATCACGGCAATTTTCTTAACCGTGGCCGGGATTACGCGTACAAAATCTGCAATAGAGAAGGGGCGGAATAATTTAATTTTCAATACGCCCACTTTTTCGCCTTTCATCGCTTCCACAGCGTTTTGGGCCACATCGGCGCCGGAACCCATAATAACGATTAAGCGTTCGGCATCAGCGTCACCCACATATTGGAAGAGATCGTATTTGCGGCCGGTCATTTTTTCAAATTTGGCCATTTCTTCTTTTACAATGCCGGGTACGGCGTTGTAATATTTGTTTACGGCTTCACGCGCTTGGAAGTACACGTCCGGGTTGGCGGCGGTACCGCGCACGGTGGGGTGTTCCGGGTTTAAACCGCGGGATTTGTGCTCGGCTACCAGCTCGTCGTTAATCATTTCTTTCATTTGTTCTTTGGTTAAAGGTGCCACCATATTCAGCTCGTGGCTGGTGCGGAAACCGTCAAAGAAATGCAAGAAAGGCACGCGGGCGCGCAAAGTGGCCGCTTGAGAGATAAGGGCCATATCCATAGCTTCTTGCGGGTTGTCAGAGCAGAGCATAGCCCAGCCGGTTTGGCGTACGGCCATAACGTCGGAATGATCACCGAAAATGGAAAGAGCCGTGGTGGCTACCGCACGGGCGGATACGTGGAATACGGTAGGTGTTAATTCCCCGGCAATTTTGTACATATTGGGGATCATTAACAACAAACCCTGAGAAGCCGTGAAAGTGGTGGTTAAAGCACCGGCCGTTAAAGAACCGTGCACCGCGCCGGAAGCGCCGCCTTCGGACTGAAGCTCACTGACCATAGGGACGTTGCCCCAGATGTTGGTTTCGCCTTTGGCGCTTTTCGCGTCGCAGATTTCACCCATCGTGGAGGACGGGGTAATCGGGTAGATCGCGATTACTTCGTTGGTAGCATGGGCGACGTGGGATACTGCACCGTTGCCGTCCATAGCAACTAATTTAGCCATATTAGAGAAGTCTCCTTTTGCGTAATTTAAAACGGTAAAACCCCGCTTAAACAACCGCGGGAAACCGGGGTAAAACCCGGTCTGTATATATTGTATAACTTTGGGTTGTATTTAGCAAACTTTATTTACCGGGCGGTAAATAAAAAGCCTCTTATAAAAAAAGACTTGACTTAGAGCTCGCTCCAAGCGGTAAAATAAATAATGTATTTATTTTTTAACAGGAGGCAATTATGCAAAAACTGCTTATGGGTTTAGCCTGCGCCGGGCTGTTGGCGGGCTGTAGAGCCGTGGAGCCAAAAGTAGCCGATACGCCCCCGGCTGAAGTAAAGCAGCCGGCGGTGGTGTATTTTACCAAAGACATCAGCCCGGAAGGATTGGTAAAAATTTACGATAAAATTTCCCAGAATATCAAAGGGAAAGTGGCCATTAAAGTGCACACCGGGGAGCCGCACGGCCCCAATATCATTCCGCCGCAGATGGTAAAAGCCTTGCAGGCGCAGATCCCCAACAGCAATTTGGTGGAAACCAATACGCTTTATGAAGGCGGCCGGCATACCACGCAGGAGCACCGCAAGACCATAGAAATAAACGGCTGGACTTTCTGCCCCGTTGACATTATAGACGAGGACGGCGCGGTAATGATTCCCGTTAAAGGCGGAAAGCATTTTAAAGAAATGTCTGTTGGCAAGCACTTGCTGAATTATGATTCTATGGTGGTGCTGACCCATTTTAAAGGGCATACGATGGGCGGATTTGGCGGTTCGTTAAAAAACATTTCCATTGGCTGTGCAGACGGCAAAGTGGGCAAAGCGATGCTGCACGGCAGCCAAGGCAGCGATTTGTGGCGCGCCAACAAAGCCCGGTTTATGGAGAATATGGTGGAAGGCGGAAAAGCGGTGGCCGACCATTTCGGCAAGCAAATTGTGTACATCAATGTGCTTCGCAATATGTCTGTGGATTGTGATTGTGCCGGGGTGGATGCGGCTGAACCCAAAACGCGCAATGTGGGGATTTTGGCTTCTACGGATTTGCTGGCCATAGACCAAGCCTCTGTGGATTTGGTATATGCCTTGCCTGATGAAGAAAGCCACGATTTAAAAGAACGCATCGAATCACGCGAAGGCCTTAGGCAGCTTTCTTATATGAAAGAATTGGGTATGGGTCATGACGACTATGAACTGGTAACCATTGATTAATAAGCCCCGTCTTTTTGTACCCGCCCCCTTTTTGGTAAACTATACCAAAAGGGGGCTGTTTTATGCTTAAAATCCCGTATTTATGCCGGTAGGTGTACTGGCATCCTCCATTCAAGACCAAACCAGGTGTCGGAAGTGCCTCTTACCAACTATTGGCACGCTATTTCAAATGTAGGTATGTTTTGTGTCCTGTTTTTTTACAGCGTTCATTTCTCTTAGAGAGATCTCTCAGAGGGTGAAATACCGCCCCATTTCCTTTTATAGCAACTAGTTCGTCCATAGAGGAAATTTTGTTTATGGGCGAAAACCAAACGAAGATTTGGAAAAGTACGAAAAATGAATGCCTAACCACCCACATATTGCACCATATTTCCTGCGCGCGCAAGCTTGAAAAAGAAATATGTATTGCTTATACTTAAGTAGTGACGGAATGTCAAATAGTTCAGGAGGAACAATGAAGCATACGTTATCAGTAATATTATTGGGAGGGTTATTGCTTCTTAACGGAGCCGGGAATTGGCTGTTTGCCCAAACAGAAAAAGACGGCGCTACTACTGTATATTTTACGCAGGATTTGTCAGAAAAAGGGCTGAAAAAAATCTATAAAAAAGCATTGGGAACCCGTGCTGGAGAAACCCGCTATAAAGAATATGTGGCAGATGATTATCTGTTGAATGCTTTTGATGAGGCTTTAGATGAAGAAGCCGAACCGGTGACTCCGTCAGGTATAGAACCCTTGATTGCTATGTTAAAGAAGCAGGGAGCGGAAGCCGCTTTGCCATACGTTTCCGCCAGAAAACCCGCTTCATTAGGGTGGCATGAGTTTGGTCACTTAGACTGCTTGTGTTATACATCACGGTATTTTGATAACAATACTGTAGAAAATTGCCAGCGTTTGCCGTGGTTTCCTTCTCAGCAGTGCCGCAGAATTGGGTATTTGTTGGAGGCTTATGAAGACGTTGTTAATGAGCCGAAAACAATGGCTGTTGTGTCAGCCCTTAGTGTTGGTGCCGATGGCGCGGTGGAAGGGGGCGCTTTGCAAAATATGATGGGGGGAAATGAGCTGTTTTCTCCCAAAGGGGGAAACATTGTTTCTGTGCTGGCTGATATTTGGGTGCAGCGTTTAACCAATCTAGACAAAAATACGGTGTGCCTAAATGTATTGCTATCAACCAATGCCGAAGGAAGACAAACCCCGCTGGGAGTGGTAGCGTCGGTAGATTGTGCTATGGCCGAGCAAGCGTCTTTGGATTTGTTAAATAAAATGCAAGGCCCGTTGCAAATGGAAAAAGAGCAGGAACGTGTGGCCTTGTGGTGTACATTGGTGCGTTCCTTAGTTCCTGAAATTATAGAGCGTGCCTATTCGTCAAAATCTAGAGAAAAAAAGCTTCGGAACCTTTTGGAGTTTTATATGACAAGAGCGTCCGAAACTTATCAATTGGTTTCGTTGGATTAATATTTTGTGTCTTTGAGAGCCGCCCATTAGGGCGGCTTTTTTGTGTGTATAGCGCCATATTTGCTACACTAAAACCATGCAAAATACTCGTTTTCATTCTTTTTTGTATTCTGTGCGCCCTTTGTGCGTAATGTACGAAACACTGCGCTGGCTGGTACATAAAATTTTATTTTTTATTCCGTCCCATACCCCGGTATGGTATCAGTTTGACAAAAAATTTGAGCCCGGCCAACCCTGCCGGGAAACGCTCCCCATCAATAACCGCTGGTACCGCATTTCCCGCCCATTATACCGCCACGAACACGTGTATTATAATTTTGAAAACGCCCTGCAAGTCAATCCTCAAGTAAAAGGTTTGGCGCTGATTTTTTTTATGGGGATTGGGGATTATTTATACACAACGCCTATGTTGGAAGCACTCAAGCGCAAATATCCGCATTTGCCTTTTTATGCGTATGTGGGGGCAGGGTTTGACCGCAATAACTCTCCCTTGGTGGGGAAACTGCTGGAAAATAATCCTCACTTTGAAAAAGTTTTTTATTTCCAAGGCCAGCGCCACCCGCTGATTTGGAAAAATTATGATTACTCGGACGCATTTAAAAACATCCCCGAAGGTTTTTTGGCCGCTCCTGTGTATTATGATTACGGTGTTCACATTCCGCACCGGGTGAAAAGCTTGTTTGAAACTTTTGGCTTGCCGCCGGTTGAGGGCGTGTCGGCGCCGGTTATGTATTTCCCGCAGACGCCGGCCGAAGTGGTGCAAACAGCCTTGGCGGAAATAGCTTCCCGCGCGCAAAACAAAAAAGGCATTGTGTTTTTACAGCTTGATTCGCGGGGATCCTCTTATACTTATCCCTATATGGGGGATTTGGCGCGCGGCCTGATAGACGAAGGCTACTTTGTAATGAGCGTTACCAAAGGCGGCCCCTTGGACAACCCGGATTATTTTGAAGTGGACATCAAAAAATTTGCCATTAACGAAACCTGGCACCTGCTGTCTTTGCTTAAGGAGCGTTTTAGTGTAAAAGTGATAGCGGTTAATTCTGTTTTTTGGGCGGCATCGGCCGGGCTCCATTTACCCAATTTAGGCTTGCAGCATTGGGTGGACAAAAAGGTTCATAATTTGTGGTACCCGAATATAGAGGTGGTGACGGACTATTTTTATCCGCACTTGCCCAAAGAAAAACAAATTATGGCCCCGCCGGAAAGCTACTCCCCGCATAACCATAAAATTATAGACTATAAGCCCGACTGGGTTATTAAATGGTTTAAGGAAAAATTTGAAAAATAACTCGTCAAAACAGCCCCGCTATTAACGGGGCTGTTTTGATTATGCAATAATGGGGTATAAGGTTTGCCCCTGCTGGTTGCGCTGAAGGCAGGGGCGACGTATTATTTATATTCGTTATAAGAAACCATTTCTTCCAGTTTGGCCCGCGGGCGGGGGGACGGTTCTTCGGCCGGATAACCGACGGCTATTAAGTGTTCAATTTTTTTACTTTTGGGCAAGTGGAAGAATTTTTCGGCTTTGTCGCTGTTCATCCAGCCTATCCAGCAGGTGCCAAGCCCTAAATCGTGCGCGCGCAGCACAAAATGCTCGCCGGAGATGCCTTGGTCAACCAGGTAAAATTCCGTCCGGCGGAAAAAGTTGCCTATGCGGCTGGTAAAGTTGCCCTTGTCGGACACTACTGCCACAAGCACAGGGGCTTTTTCGGCCCACTTACTCATAGCGTACACACCGCTGAAGGCTTCTTTGCAGAAGTCTTCTTTTACTTTGGGGTCGTCAATTACAATATAATGCCACGGCTGGGAATTACAGGCCGAAGGCGCCAAACGCGCCGCTTCCAGGCAGGCGTTTATTTTTTCCCGCTCTACGGGTTTGTCTTGGTATTTACGCACGCTGCGGCGTTCTTGTATTACTTTTTCTAATTCCATAAAAGCTCCTGTTAAAAACCATTTAAAAATATCTTATCAAATTAGGGGATTTTTTATAAAATAAACGGATATGGGGGTTTTGACGTATGAAATTTACCAAATATAGTGGTTTAGGAAATGATTTTATTTTAGTAAACGGGTTTAAAGAAAAAATACAAAACCCGTTTTCTGCTGCACAAAAACTATGTGACCGGCATTTGGGTATAGGGGCGGACGGATTAGTACTGCTGTTGCCTTCCCAAACGGCGGATTTGTGTATGAAAATTTTTAATAGCGACGGTTCCGAAGCCGAAATGTGCGGCAATGCCTCGCGCTGTGTGCCGTTGTTTGCTATGAAAGAAGGGCTGGCTAAACAAAATGTCCTTACGTTGGAAACGTTGGCCGGGCCTATCCGGACGGAAATTAAAGATTTACAGCTGGGTTTGGTTAGCGTGGATATGGGTATTCCGCGGTTACTTAGGGGCCAAATCCCGATGACGGGAGACCCGACGGACACGGCGGTAGATGTACCGCTGGAAGTGGGTGGGGCTATCCGTTACGGAACGGCTGTTTCTATGGGAAATCCGCATTTTGTGATGTTTGCGCCGGATGTGGAGCACGCCCAAGTGCGTGAGTTGGGGTCGTTAATTGAAAAGAACCCGGCTTTCCCGGCTAAAACAAATGTGGAGTTTGTAAGCGTGATTGACCCGCAAACTCTGCGTATGCGCGTATGGGAACGCGGCGCGGGCATTACCCGTGCGTGCGGAACGGGTGCGTGCGCCAGCGTGGTGGCTGCTGTGATTAACGGCAAGACCGGCCGTCGCGTTACGGTAAAGCTGGACGGGGGCGACCTGCTGATTGAATGGCCTGAGCAAAAGAACATCTTTATGACCGGCCCCGCCGAAGAAATTTTTGAAGGAGAATGGAAAAACGCTTTATGACTTTAATTAACGAAAACTATTTAAAACTCCCCGGCAGCTATTTATTTTCTCAAATTGCTAAAAAAACCGCCGCTTTTAAAGAGGCCAACCCGCAGGCGGAAGTCATCAGTTTAGGGATAGGCGACGTAAGCCGCCCGCTTGTACCCGCCGTGGTGGAAGCTATGCACCGCGCCGCGGATGAAATGGGACGAGCGGAAACCTTTCACGGTTACGGGCCGGAGCAAGGATATGCTTTTTTGCGCCAAGCCATTGCCCAGAACGACTATGTCTCTTGCGGTATAGACTTGCAGGCCGATGAAATTTTTGTAAGCGACGGTGCCAAAAGCGACGTGGCCAACTTTCAGGAGATTTTTTCTTCTTCCTGCCGCATTGCCATACAAAACCCGGTTTACCCGGTGTATTTAGACACCAATGTAATGGCCGGCAGAACGGGGAGCTTTGTGGAAGGTTTATTTGAAGGGGTAGAATATTTGCCCTGTACGGCTGAAAATAATTTTGTACCGGCTCTCCCTAAGGCTAAGGTTGATTTGGTGTATTTATGCTCTCCCAATAATCCTACGGGCACTGCTTTAACTTATGATGATTTGAAAAAATGGGTAGATTGGGCCAAAGCCAACCAAGCGGTTATTTTGTATGATTCGGCCTATGAAGCGTTTATTACTCAGCCCAATATTGTGCGCAGTATTTATGAAATACCGGGTGCTAAAGAAGTGGCGGTGGAGTTTAGGTCATTTTCCAAGACGGCCGGGTTTACGGGCACACGCTGTGCTTATACGATGGTGCCTAAGCAGTTAATGGGCTACACGCGCCAAGGGCAGGCTGTGGCCCTGCACGGATTGTGGCTGCGCCGTCAAACCACTAAATTTAATGGGGTACCGTATATCGTACAACGTGGGGCGGAAGCGGTATTTAGTGCAGAGGGGCAGGCACAAATTAAGGAAAACATTTCCTTATATATGCAAAATGCCCAGGTAATTTTACAGGCGCTTAAAGAAGCGGGTTTACAGGCTTTTGGCGGGGTAAATGCCCCCTATATTTGGTTGAAAACCCCGCAAGGGATGGACTCCTGGGCCTTTTTTGACAAATTGTTAACACAGGCTCATATTGTAGGTACGCCGGGGGTGGGGTTTGGCTCCTGCGGCGAAGGGTTTTTCCGTTTGACGGCTTTTAACACCCCGCAGCTGACTCAGCAGGCTGCTGCCCGTATTGCGGCTATGCAGTTTTAACGCAGTAAAAACCAATATTTGCTACAATAAGGGCAAATTGAACAGAAGGGAGAAATAATATGAAACTTTCTAAAAAGGGGTTTACCTTAATAGAACTGTTAACGGTAGTGCTGATTATAGGTATTTTAACGTCTTTGGCGCTGCCCACCTATACCCGCAGTATTGAGCGTTCCCGTGCGGTGGAGGCTATGTCAACCATTAAAGCCATTAATGACGCTACGTATGCTTATTATGCGGCTCATCAGGAATGTCCGCCTTCGTTTAATAAACTGGTGGTGGATGTGGCCGGCAGCGGGCAAGATACGAACAGATTGGTGGGCCGTATGTTTGTGTACCAGCTGGGCGGAAATGTAGGCACTGCCCCTGAAAACCGCATTTTTGGTACTACTTGCGCCAGTGTAACGGCTATACGCAATGCGGGGGATTATCAGTATAAAATTTGGAATCCCTATAAGTCGGACTCTGGTAAAAAGCGTTCCTTGGCTTGCAAGGGCGAAAATGAAAAAAGCACCGGTATTTGTGATTCTTTGGACTTGCTGGAAGGCAATCCGCCGGTTGAAAATTAAACCTATATTTAGGCTTTATTTATCCCTCCCTTTGGGGAGGGATTTTTTTGCCTAATAAGCAAGGTGGAGAAATGGGGGTTTTCCGCAAAACGCTTTGCTTTCGTGTTAAACTTTAAATATTAAATAATATAGCGTATGGCGGCTTTGTTCGGTTGCGTTTTAGAAACGCTTGTATGGGGGGAAAACTTTGCCCTTTGTACAAAAAACTATAAACAATACATTATTTTTTTGTATTATAATGTATAATATATTTTTATTATTATTAAATAGGTTGTAATAGCTATCTTTATAAAAAGGGGCCGCGTATGGGATCAGATCACGATGCAGACCGACAAAACACTGTAACGGGGCGTTCGGTAGCAGCGGGCAGTGTGGGAGCGTTTTTTAAAAAAATAGATTGGGAGATTGTGTCCTTCTTTCCCAATAGCCCTTGTGTAAAAAAGCGCAAAAAACGTATTCTACCTAAAACAGATAAATAAACAAAAGCAGCCTTTAGGCTGCTTTTTTGTATTTTATGTTCAATAAAAATAAGGGGCCATTTTTATTAAAGATTTGGTTTTAGTTAAGTCACATCGGCAGGATGCTTTAAAAATAACGTAAGTAGATGTCTCTTTTTAATAATAAGCTCCAATATTGTGTGCAGGCGAACAAAACGCATAAAGCCGTATTAAAAACGGCTATTTGGCGGTAGTGGGGGTGGAGCGGGTGCAGGTAATTTCACTACCCACAAAAAAACGTTGGTGTTTTTTATACACGCAGGAAAGTTTTTTGCTTGCCGTCTCTGCGGATTCTTTATCCGCCGGGAAATAACACACAATACGCGTGCAAGTGTAGGTTTTACCGCATTCCGGAAAGGAAGAGGAAGGGTAGTTGGTAATAAACCACGAAAAATCCAAATTGTAATTTAAATATTTAAGGAAAGAGTCACAGGTGGGCTCTTCGTTTAAACATTGGGGCTCTGCGCTTACGTTTTCTGCGGCCAAGGTTTCATCTAACAGTTCATAGCGTTGGGTGGGGATTGGGTCTCCTTGTACCAGGGACACGTCAAAACAAGTAAACCCGTCTTCTTGGGCTTTGGTGCAGGTAAAGGGGGCAAAGATGTCTTCCCCGGGGCAGGAGTCCGTCACTTCCGCCGCATCGACTGACAGATACTCTGCCGGCCCGCGCAGTGTTTTTACTTTCCCTTGTGCGCCTGCCCGTTGCGCTTGAGCCAGAAGGGCGGCACCGCAAAGAAATAATAAGACGGAAAACAAGTGTTTCATAATAAATATAGTTTAGTGTATTGTGGGAATGGGTGTCAATTAAAATTATGCTGTAAAAGTATCAAAGCGCTTTATAAGGGGTAAGGCTTGGGGGCAGGGTATTAATGAAAAAGCGGCAGGTGATGTAAAATTTTTTAATACGTTTTAACGGTAGCATTTGTTATGGAGTTTGAGAGGGAAAGCGGTTGCTTTATTTACAGGGAATTTATTACCATATTGAAGAGTACCACTTTATATTTATATTGCCGCTTTTAGGGCAGAAAGAGGATATATGTCCAAAAAATTATTTGAGTTGTTTTCCCAAGCTATAGCCGAAGAAGGCCGCCTTGCACAAGAAGACTTTTCTCCACAGACTTTAGTGTTTTTAGAACGTCTAGCCGTTGCCGTGTTGCTGGTTGACGGTAAAGGAAATATTGCCTTTGCCAACTCGTTAGCCGGCTTGTTATTACGGGGAGAAAAGAAGCCCTTTGAAGGCGGTAATATGGGGGAATATGGCTTACAGGGAAGAGACGTAATATCCTTACTTAAAAAAGGTGCTGATGCGGCGCTGGTGGTGGAAGTTACCACTAAAAGTTTAGCTCATAAATCCGTTTCTATCCAAGTGAGTGTTTTTGGCGGTTATGCCATGCTTACGTTAACCCCGGCCCTTGCGCAGCCGGCGGCATCAAACGATATTTTGTGCGGGCGCCAAATATTGGAGCAGTATCCGTTTGCCATAAGCGTGCAAAACATTAAAAACGAATGCTGTTTATGGAACAAACAGGCCGAAGCTTTGTTTGGCCATTTGGAAACTGAGTTGAAAGGGAAGGAGCTGTATCCGTTTATTCCCAAACCGGTGGCCAGTTCGCTTGAGTTAATGGATCAGGAAGTAAAGGATTACGGTAAATCGCACGTCAACACCCATTTGCGCTTTACCGATGATACCGGTACGGAACGCACCTTGTGCGTTAGCAAGGCGCCTTTATTTGCCAAAGACGGCAGCGTGGAGTTTATTTTAACCGTTTATGAAGACATCACCAACCGTTTGAGCGAAGAACAGGAAACCATTCAAACCCGTAACCTGCTCCAGGCAATTGTGGACAATGTCCCTGTGGGGCTTTATACCCGCACGGCAGACCGCCGTATGACGTTTTTCAACAAGCAAAGCCAAATTATTTTTAATGAAATGCAACCTCGGTTTGCCAATTCTCCGCACGCCAAACAAACGCGGGAAATGATAGACGCTTATCACGACCGGGAATTGGAAATTCTCCGTACCGGTAAAATACAGGAATATCCTGATGAAGTATATGTGGATCACGCCGGTAATACCCGCATTATTCATATGATTAAAGTGCCCTTGGCCAAAGCGGGGCCGGAGCCGGTGGTACTGTCTATTGCCGAAGACGTAACCAAACGCCGCGAACAGGAACGTGAGATTGTGCGTATGAACCGCTTGCTGCAGGCTATTTTTGATAACGCCCCTATTGCTTTGTACGCTCGCAGCAAAGAGGGTAAAATGTTACTGCGTAACAAAAGATGTACCACTATGTTTGGGGCGCCGGATAGCAATGCTTTTGCAGACAATGGTTCCCTTCCGCACGAAAGCAAGACGGAAGTTTCCTCTTACTTAGGGCGGGAAATTGCTGTTTTAAATAGCGGCAAAACCTTAGATATTGCCGAAGAAAATTACAAAACGGCTGACGGAAAAAATAAAATTTTCCATTTAATCAAAGTCCCCGTGAAGGATGAACTCAATAAATTGGATTTTGTGATCACCCTGGCCGAAGACATTACCGAAAAGAAAGAGCAAGAAATCCGCCTGGCCGAGGCGCACAATTTCCGCCAGGCCGTATTGGATAATGCTCCGTTGGCCATTTATGCCCGCAGTGTTAACAGCAAGCTGTCTTTTATCAACAAAAAAGCGCACGAGCTGTTCCCGGATGAAAACGAATATAAAGAAGAAAACAACTTTTACGGCCAGCGCGAGCGCGCCATTTTTGCCAGCGGCAAAGTGTTGGATATGCCGGCAGAATGGTACACCACCCGCCGCGGCACCAAGGTGTTGCTGCATTTAATAAAAGTGCCGGTGTATGACCGGGACGGCAAGCCTTTTATGATGCTTACTTTGGCCGAAGACATTACCGAAAAGAAACAGCAGGAACAGGAAATTATCAAAACGCGCAACTTCTTGCAGACGGTTATTGATAACTTGCCGTTGGCCTTGTCTGTAAAAAACCATAACGGTAAGTATATTTTATGGAATAAAAAGAGCGAAAGCCTTTTCGGCGCCGCTTCGGACGACGTTATCGGCAAGAGCCATTACCGGCAGGATATTACGCCCGAACAGGCCGATTTTTTAGCTTCGGCTGATCAAAAAGTATTTGAAAGCGGAAAAGAGTTAAACATTCCGCAGGAATTAATTTCCACCGCCAATGAAGGTGTTAAAATTATGCACACGGTAAAAACCCCCGTGTTTTTGCCGGACGGTACCCCCGATTATTTACTTTCCGTGTCCGAAGACATTACCGCCAAAACCAAGATGGAAAAACAAATCCGTGAAGCAAACGACAAAAACACCCTGCTGGTAGAAAACGCCCGCGAAGGGATTGTGATTTTGGAAGACGGGAAAATTATCTATTCCAACCGGGCCGCTGCCCATATATTGGGCTTTGCTTCCGAGGAAGACCTGCAACAGCAGGTATTGTTGGATTTGGTGTCTCCCGATCATAAAATATTTGTTAAAGAACGCTATGAAGCCGTTATAAATAACGTGGGTGATACGCAAGCCTCCATAGAAGTACATTTTATACGTAAAGACGGGCACCGTGTGGAAACGGAATTTGCGGCCATGGCCTCGCGTTATTTGGGGCGGCGCATTGTAATTTGTTTTATGCGTGACGTAACCTCGTCCAACCGGGTATTGCGTGAATTAAAAACCGAGCGGGAAAATTTCCGCGCCGCGTTTGAAAGTGCCGTTACGCCCGCTTTGGTAATGAACAGCAAGGGCTACATTACGGTTATGAACCGCGCATGCCGGGATTTGTTTCATTTCCGTGCGGAAGATAAAAACTTTTACCGCAACGTGTATATGAAGCCCGCCCTCACGCTTGCTGTCCGCCGGCAGCTGCGGCAGGGCAAAAGCGCACACATGGAATATGTGTTTGATTTTGACAAAGCAAAAAATAAATTCCCGGGCCGTATTGAGGGGGAAGGCAAAATCCGCCTGGATATTACCTTTGAACCTATTAACCGCCGGGACGCAAAAGACGGCAGTGTGGAGGCGGATTATGTAGTGTATTTGGTGCTGCAGCAAGAGGTTACCGTGCCGGCCGCCCCGGCTGCGCCTAAGGCACCGCTGCCGCCCGGCGCCCCTTTGCCGCCGGCAAAACCTTTGCGCCATATAGTTAAAAAGAAACAAGCTGCGGGGGTGGATGCTTCCCAGGCGGCGCAGGCTTTGCGCAACCCGCTTTGCCCGCCGGCGCCGCCGCTTCCGGCTAAACTGATGTTGCCTAATACAGAGCCGTATGCCTTGTGTAATAATTTGTTTAAAATTACCCAATGCAACGATTTGTTTTGCTCTCTCTGCCAGTTAGACCAGCAGGACTTAATCGGTACGGAAATTTTCGGTTTGTTTGATGACGCCAGCGCCCTTGCTTTGCAGGAAGACGTGCAGGATTTAACGGCCAACGGTGCTTTGGATAACCGGGAATACAACCTGCGCTTATCCAACGGGTTGGAAACGGTAGCCGTGCGTTTAAGCGCATTTAAAGAAGCAAACGGCAGCTTTTTGTTTGTGTTGCGCAATTTGGCGTTTCACCGCCAGATTATGAAAATTTTGGAAGAACGCTCCTCCCAGTTA
>CALUUY010000035.1 GCA_944324095.1 uncultured Elusimicrobiales bacterium | reverse complement strand
GCGGTATTGAAAAAACTCAGGTTGAAAGAGGCCAGGTATTGGCTGCTCCTAAATCTGTAACCCCGCACAAACACTTTGTCGGACAAGTTTACATCTTGAAGAAAGAAGAAGGCGGCCGCCACACTCCGCTGACCCCTGGTTACAAACCGCAGTTCTACTTGAGAACCACGGACGTGACTGGTGAACTTACTTTCAAACAAGACATGATTATGCCCGGCGACAATGCCGAAATTGAAGTGAAACTCATCACTCCTGTAGCTATGGAAGAAGGCTTGCGCTTCGCTATCCGCGAAGGCGGTCACACCGTAGGTGCCGGCGTAGTCACCAAGATTATTGAGTAGTAAAATTGTTTAGTTCACTGTTGCAGGGACATTGTAACCCAATGTCCCTGCAGATATCCTTTAAAAGTGAACTGTATTCGGGGGGATTAATCCCCTCAAACTATTAAGGAAAATTAAGATGGCAACTGAAAGAATTACCATTGCGCTGGCCTGCACGGAATGCAAAAACAAAAATTACTATCAGGTCCGCGGCAAGAAGAAAGAATATAAGCTGGAACTGAACAAGTTCTGCAAAAAGTGCGGCAAGAGCACCAAGCACAAAGAAAGCAAGGCTTAATTTTAGTGGGAGCGTCGGTTAACTGGTAAACCACCGGTCTCCAAAACCGGGACTGAAGGTTCGAGTCCTTCCGCTCCTGCCAGTTTTATTTAGGAACAACGGATAACTTTTATGAACAAAGCAATCAGTTTTCTAAAGCAGTCGGTAGCCGAGCTTAAAAGATCCACTTGGCTGACACGCAAAGAAGTGGTGCAATCCACCATTTTAGTCGCCATAGTGGTGGCTATATTGGCCGCGTATGTCAGCATTATCGATTTTGGCCTGACCAAAGTGCTGGGGCTCATCGTTGGAGGACGCTAATGTCTGAAGAAAAATGCTGGTACGTTGTGCATACCCAAACCGGTCATGAAGACAAAGTGAGAGAAAAAATTCTCTTAAACGTGGATTCCCAAAATTTTGGAGACCGTATTTTTAACGTTTTGGTTCCTACCGAAGAAGTAGTAGAAGTAAAACAAAACAAAAAAATCTTACGCAAACGCAAATTCTTCCCCGGTTATGTATTGGTGCAGATGTTATTAACCAGTGAAGCATACTGGTTTATTCGCAACATCAGCGGCGTTACCGGTTTTTTGGGAGACCCCAATCCAGTTCCGTTGCCGGAAGAAGAAATTGCCGGTATTGTGGAATTAACCGATAATACCAGCGGCAAACCCAAACACATGGTGGAATTTGAACGTGGGGAAAGCGTACGTATTACCGAAGGCCCGTTCAAACATTTTATTGGTGTGGTGGAAGAAGTAAACGAGCAGAAAAACAAGCTCAAAGTGATGGTAACCGTATTTGACCGCGCCACCCCTGTGGAAGTGGATTTCCTGCAGGTGGAAAAGAACTAGATTTTACCGCAGTAAGCAGTAAAAAATATGGAGCAACAAAAAAATGGCAAAAGAGAAAAAAATTAAAGGATACATTAAGTTGCAGATTCCCGCCGGTGCCGCCAACCCGGCCCCGCCCGTGGGGCCCGCTTTGGGGCAGCATGGTGTGAACATCATGGAATTCTGCAAACAATTCAACGCCAAAACGGCAAAATTGGAAAAAGGGGTAAAAATCCCGGTTGTGATTACTGTGTATGAAGACCGCTCTTTCTCCTTTATCACCAAGATGCCGCCTATGGCTGTGTTAATTGTGAAAGAATTAGGTTTGGCCAAAGGTTCCGGCCAGCCTCACAAAGATAAAGTAGGCAAGATTACCCAAGCGCAGTGCGAAAAAATTGCCGCTCAGAAATTGCCTGACTTGAACACCAAAGACATCAAACAAGCCGCGGAAATGGTAAAAGGTACCTGCCGCAGCATGGGTGTGGACGTAGTAAAATAAATTTTGAAGGTATATAGGGAGGGCCTTCCCGGCCCGCTGGTACCTAAAGGAGATTTTAGATGGGAAAAAGAATTGAAGCAGCTAGAAAAGCATACGATAAAGCCAAAGTATATACCTTGGTGGAAGCCGCTCAAATCGTGAAAGACAATGCCAAAGCCAAATTTGACGAAACTGTTGAGATGCACGTCAGCTTGGGTATTGATACGAAAAAAGCGGATCAGATGGTTCGCGCTGCCGTAGTATTGCCGCATGGTACGGGCAAAACCAAACGTATTGCCGTTATTGCCAAGGGCGAACACGCCCAAGAAGCCCAAAAGGCTGGTGCCGACCGCGTGGGTGCGGAAGACATTGTAGAAGAAGTAATGAAAGGCAAAATTGACTTTGACGTTTTAGTTGCCACCCCGGATACCATGAAAGACTTGGCCAAAGCCGCCAAAGTGTTGGGCCCCCGCGGCCTGATGCCCACCCCCAAAACGGGTACCGTTACGTTTGACGTAGCCAACACCATTAAAGACTTGAAGGCCGGCCGTGTGGACTTTAAAGCGGACGCTTACGGTATCGTACACACCATGATTGGTAAGGCTTCTTTTGATGCCGCCAAATTGGCTGAAAATGCAAAAGCTGTGATGGACACTATCCTTCGTGTTAAACCGACCACCTCGAAGGGCGTATATGTGAAGAGCATTTCTTTAAGCTCTACGATGGGCCCTGGTGTGTTTGTAACCACCAAATAGTCACTTCTCTTTTGCAATAAACCCCCCGTGTTAACACGGGGGGTTTTTGTATTTATAACGCCATCTCATAGTGCCTATAAACCTAGGGGATTTCATATCAAAAACCTGTCCATATAGCTACACGGTAAGCGGTACAGATCTTTTTGGTTGACTTCCCAATGTGGCAACATTAGTGCGAGGGGTCTTAGCGGGGGTAGAGAGATGGAAGCCTGCTCGCTGTATCCGGTGTATGGGAGATGGTTTAACAGAGAGGTAGCAAGGTCACTCCGGTAAAATAGGCTAATGAGGAGAGGGAAAATTCGTGTTTGAGGGCTAGTAAAGGAAAACAAAAAGGGTTTTAAAGCACATTTTATTGGGAGCGTGTGAATTTATTTAACGGAGGAACGCGCTCCCCCCACACAGTTAAATAACAGATTGTAGGGTATGGGGGATTATTATTAATACGTGTAAATTTTGTATTTGTATAGTGCATAAGTACCATTAGACCTAAATGCAGTTGGGCCCAAAGACCCTGGCTATCGGAGAGCGGATTATCTATCATAATAATATGAGGAATTTCCCATATATCCAAAATGGTGCCTATATAGGCCCGTTTTGTCTGAGTGCGGTTGTTGTATAGCGGGTGGG
The DNA here is from genome assembly GCA_944324095.1 of uncultured Elusimicrobiales bacterium. Lineage (GTDB taxonomy): Bacteria > Elusimicrobiota > Elusimicrobia > Elusimicrobiales > Elusimicrobiaceae > Avelusimicrobium. Next base: position 12,909 of record CALUUY010000035.1, on the reverse strand, counting down.
ATGTTGGTTTTAGAGAGATAAGATGAAGAAACTAGTTTTAATTTTCTTATTAGCGGGGTTGTGTTTTCCTTCTGGGGCGGATGGGCAGAGCCTTTGGAAAAATGCGTTTTTGCACAAAACAAGCGGTATTTCATCAAAAGAGGCTGCCCGCCAATTGACGGTAACTAAAAAAGCCAGTAAGGTGCTTACCGCGCGTAAGAAAGCCAGCATCCAAAAAGCGCAGGAAGCCTGCCAGGGTAGTTTATCCGGTTGTGTGTTGTATGGGGAATCCCCCATAAAAAAGATAAAAGGCTGGCCGTTTTTGTTTTCTTCCAGCGGGCCGTATGATGATAATAAAATGCTGCAATGGCTGTCCCGTTCAGCTAAGAAGGATTATTTTGTGGCCGCACATAACCGGGCAGCGGTGAAAGCTGTTTCTGTACGCAAAAAGGCTTTAGAACGGATGCAGGGGGAAAAGATACGGCTGGTAAGCGGGTTTTATAGCCCGTCTGTCCGCAAACCGGCTGCTGAGGAATTGGCAAATGTATTAACGGAAAACCACAAATATATTTTCCTGGGGGAAATGCATAACTTTCCGGAGATACAGAAAACTATTGAACAGTTTTTGGTACATTATCGGGCCCGCTTCCCTGAAAAACAAGTCATCTTTTTAACCGAATTTTTACCCAGTACGGAAACCGAAACCTATCGGCAGCGTTTAGCCCGGGTGTTTTCTCCTTATGCCGATGTATGGCGTATGGCGGAAGTGCAAAAAATGAGCGTGGTGGGGTTAGATCCGTTGTGGTTGTTTAAGCACGATTCCCCGGTTATGTGGGTGTTAAAGAATAATATGGTGGAGAAGGAACAGATGTGGTACTCGTTAGAAATCACCCGCCAGCGCAACCAGTTATGGAAGCAACAAATAGACGCATTGCGTGCGCAATACCCGGATGCGGTTTTTATTTTTCACACTGGTGCAACCCACGTGGATTATACCGAGCCTTTCACTCTAAGCAAGCAATTCCCGCAAAAAGAAACTTTTGTGGCTACTTTTTATCCGTACGAAAAACACGGCAGCTGGGTAGCCCGGTGTGATTTGTTGGATGCTTTTAACCCCTCTTTATTTGCGTGGCGCAAAATGATAGTTTGGCAGGATGCCGATTTAGCCCGCATTGCTGGTTTTAATGCCCGGTTCAAAATAGCAGGTAGGCCCTAATATGCTTAATAAATGGGTGTGGTTTCTTGGTGTGTTTTTGTTCTTTAACTCCACTATGGGGTGGGGGCAACCTCAGATTGTAAAGCCCGGGGTTAAACGTGCCGTACAGAAGAGTATTAGTAAAGCCGGGCAGAGCCGTTTTTCTGCCGATAAAATAGAAAAAATTTTAGAAGCCCGAGCTCTGCGCACCCAAGCACGCCAGACGGAAAATTTAAAGAAAGGCTACCCATATTTATTTAACGAAGACTTTCCGGGCGTTAAAATTACGGGGTGGCCTTTTCATAAAGGGCTTAAAGGCCCTTATGAAGATTTACCTTTTTGGAAAGATTTATCTGACCAGGCCAAACGGAATTATTTTTTGGCAGCCAATAACCGGGCCGGCGCTTTGAATTTAAAAGCAAAACAGCAGGCGGTTAAAAATATTCAAGAAAACTTGCCAGCCCTCTGGTGTGACCGCATAAAATTTACGCCGCAGCCGTTTGAAAAATTGTTGGCTGATATGATTCCCCCGCAAGCTAAATACATTTTGCTGGGGGAAGAACACAATGAAAGCCAGATACAGGTGTTTTTATCTAAATTTTTTAAAGAATACCAGGCCAAATATCCGGGCCGCAAGCTCTTTTTGTTAACTGAGTTTTTACCCGTAAGCGGCAAAAAAACTTTATTACTGCAAAGTATGAAGGTTGGAGACCCGGCTTATGCCTATATTTTCAACAGTGCGTCCAGCAATGGTATGACAGTAAAAGGCTTGGAACCCCGGTATGTGTATGAGGGGGGAGGCATTTTACACATAGACCCCCAGTGGGCCAGAAATGAAGATTTAGCAGAATTATGGGTAACTCCCGAGGCAATACGCGTACGCAATAAAGCCTGGATTTCGCGCATTAAAGAACTGCGCAAAAACAATCCGGACGCTGTATTTATGATTTATGCCGGGGGCAGCCATTTGGAATATAATGCTTTTGCCTCGCTTTCTTTGCAGCTCCCAAGAGAGGAGACTTTTGTAGCCTCTTTATATGCAGATGACCCCACTAATAACGAAGCACGGGACTTGCTGGAAGAACTGGGTGAAGACAAATATCCTTTTTATTTAGAAGAGGTCTTGTCTTGGAAAGACGCTTCTTTGCGGCGCATTGCCGGGTTTGATGTACGGTTGTTGCTGTCTAAACAAGATTATCCTTTTGGTAAAAAACGCAAAAAATGAATAAGAAACTAAGTCTATTAATAGCAGTGGTATTATTTTCACTCCCTTCCTTTGGGCAGAAGGTTCCTGGATGGAAAGGAGTTGTTTCTACTTGTAAACAGGCTTTTTGCAAAAAAGCGCCTTTTAATAGGGCGCGTATCTTAGAGGCTAAGCAAATAAACGCAACCCTTAAGAAAAGAGTGCAGCAAAGCAAGCGTAAAGTATATGCCAATACAGCTTTAAATAATTTGCCGAAATGGGCCTTTTTGTCGGAGTTTCCTATACAGCGTTTCCAGGATTGGCCCAACGAGTTATCCGCCCAGTTATATCAGGAACAGCCGTGGTTGCTGGAAGCCTCTTTACAAGCTCAGCAAAATTATTTTATTGCTTTGCAAAACAGGCTGCTTAAAACGGTGGTAGCCCAACGCAAACAATTGCAGGCGGATTTAGCGCGTAATGCCCAACGCTTGGCGGCGAAACAAGAATTCTTTTGGCCGACTCCGACTGCAGGACAGGCGGCTAGTATCGTGGGCAAAAAGGTCAAATATGTATTTGTAGGAGAAGAACACGCCAAACCTTTGGTGCAGAAGGAAATATCCTCTTTTATACGCGCTCTTCAGGAAGAAAACCCGGATCGGCAAATTGTGTATTTAACAGAGTTTTTGCCGAAGGACAGGTCTATTTTTAAATTTATAAATAAGCTTCGTGAACATAAGACCCCTGCTTTAGAGGGGTATTACCAGCTCTTTAAAGACGTTTTGCTGGCTGAAGTGCCAATGTACGGTTTGGAAGCCATATCTGTCATGGAAAAGGCCCCTGTTTCTATTCACGAAGTACCTGTGGCGGCAGCACAGCGGGTAAGTAATATGTGGGGAAGCTTGGTGGGTGTTTATTTGAGAAATAAAGCCTGGTTAAAAACAATAGAGGCTTATCGCAAACAGTATCCGCAGGCGTTGTTTGTTATTCACGCGGGAATGGGACACACAGATTATAATGCTCCTTTTAGTTTGGCGCGGCATTTTGCGCCGGAGGAGACCTTTGTGTTGTTCGTAGCGCAGAATATTCCCAATTTTGTGGATCGCTGGTGCCCCGGGATTTTGGACGGCCGGAAAATGACCGGTTGGAAAGATAAAGACTTGGCGCGTTTAGCCGGGTTTGATGTACAGATCATTGTGAAATAATTTGTTGGCTATTATGGGCCTAGGAGTAAAGGAATGAAAAAAATAGTTATTTTGCTTGCGGTTTTTTTGTGTATAGAGGGGGCGAACGTAGGTTATGCCCAAAAAGCAGTTTGGAAACGGCTTGCTGGCGAAGCGAACACTAAACCAGCACAAAAAACGGCCTTTAACCGGGCCAAAATGTTAAGCGCCAAGCAACTGCAAAAAACTCTTCATAAACGGGTGCTCAAATCTCAAGAGAATGTTTACCAATATTCTCTGGAGGATTTAAGGCGTTTAGTGCAAGATGTGGAACTTCCTTTGGTGTCGTTTGTAGATTATCCCTCCGAGATTTTTAACTTATTTTACGAGCAAAAACCTTGGCTTCAAAACGCCCCTATCCAGGTGCAGAGAGATTATTTTATTTCCCACAACAACCGTTTGACCCACGCTGTTATTAAAAAACGCCACCAAACAAGAGTGGCTTTACATGCCCGTATGACAGATGTGTTAAATGAGCGTGTTCCGTTTACATCGGATGATGTAATTGCTCAGACGGCACGCAACATTTCCCCGCAAGTTAAACAAATTTTAATTGGGGAAGAACACAACAAGCCTGCCGTGTCCGCCAGTATTTTACAGTTTATAAAAGAAGTTCGCGCCCGTAATCCACATCGTCAAATTATTTGTTTTTCGGAATTTATTTTACAAAATGCCTCTGTGGAAAATATTGCAAAGCGTAAAGCCTTGAATCCTATAGAACAAGGTTATTTTGATATTTATAATTGGCTGGGGATGAATCAAGTAAAAGTGGTGGGGCTGGAACCCGAACAAGTAAAGCAATATCAAACCGTGTCGCAATGGCATAGTGACGGATATATGCATTTTGAAAAACATTATATTTGGGAAACCTTGTGGGGTATGCAATGGCGCAACCAACAATGGCTAAACGTATTGCAAAAATACCGCCAAAAATATCCGGACGCTTTGTTTATTGTACACGCCGGTTCCGGGCATACGGGCTATACGCAGCCGTTTACATTGGCAACACATTTTAACCCGCAAGAAACGTTTGTAGTACAGTTTGAAAAAAAGCGCTCTAACGATCGGTATCGGCGCCTCCTCGCCACCGTTGACGATTCTAACGTAGCCGCTTTGGGCTGGACGGATCAAGAAATCAACCGGTTGATAGGTTTTGATGTGCTTATAACTGTGGACTAACCCAAAAGTTCCGGTTTTGTTTGCTATAATAAATAACAGTAAAGGAAAACCGGTATGCGTATTTTGTTATGGCTAATTATGCTGTGCGTGGCGCCGTTTGCCTGGGGGCAGGTGGGGATAGTGTCTGTAGTAGATGAAAACAAACACGCTACAGAAGAAGATTTTTACCATACTTTTGAATATCACATTCAGCCCCGCGGCAAAAACGCCGCTTGGAAAAAATGCCAAGCCACCCGTATTGGCAAACGTTGGTTTGCTACCGCTGCCCATTGTTTAATGGATTGTGCCAAAAACGGCTGTACGCTGTATATGGACTTGTTGGACGAGGATTACTCGGCCCTGGCTATTGTACAGTCCACCCCTAAAAAACCGGCCGTTTTTATCCACCCGGATTATGATGTCAACATTCCCGCTTTAGACGATTTTGCCCTTATCCGTCTGGATTTACACCGTGCGTCTTATTCGTATTTCCGCCGGGTATCCAACATCAAGCCCGGTTTGGCGGTTTCCAAGCAGCGGTTTAACCAGTTTTTAGACCAAAACCGCCGGGCTGCTTCCAAACTTAGGCGCGTGCTCAGCGGGGATTTGCCGCCTATTTTAAGTTTTGACAATGACACCTATTTGCTGGATCGTAAACTTTCCGTCATTTCTATATTTGACGGCGTACGCGCCATAAAACCCAACCCGTATAAAGCGTATTATGTAAACGATTTGGGGTTCGGTTATACTCAAAACTTTGGCGTGCGCAGCGGTATGAGCGGCTCGGGCGTGATGACCAATACCGGTGAGCTGGCGGGGATTGTATCGGCCAATTTAACGGTGCAAACGGCCCCGGCCAATGCCAAAGCGTCAAAATCTAAGAAACAAACGCACGATTTTTTCTTATTTAGCGCATTTAACCAGCCTATGCGTACATTTATGGAAAAAACAATGGGAAGCGATTACTATCAGCTGGAATTTAAAGACGCTTACCCCCATTACATCCGCCGCGGGACGAAGGCAGACCATAGCCTTATCCGCTCTATTGTTAAACAAATCCGTCAAGAGGCAGCGGCTAAAGCTAAAAAAACGTCTTAAGGTTGGTTTATTAGTTTCTTTTCAAACAGACAAAACGAACAGCCTGTGTTGGCTGTTCGTTTTTTGTTTGCAGGGGTTAAAACGAGTTAAGTTTTGCGCGTAATACGGGGTTCTGTTAACTAAAAAGGCTGCGTGTGTGATAGGCTGGCGCTACCATAAACAAGAGCCTGTGGGAAAACAGGCTCTTGTACGGGTATAAAACAACGGCTTAGTCTGCTCGTTTTTTGGCTTCCCGCCGCATACGGCGCTTGGCCAAGCGTTCGGCCTTGGTTTCACGCTGTTTGTAACCGGCGTGTTCAGGCGAGACGGGGGCTTCTTCATCAAAATTGCCGTTCCATTCAAATTCGCGTCCGCCCACCATCATAGGGTCACCGTCTTGTACGCCAAACTTAAGCAGGGCTTTTTCCAGGCCTATTTTTTTAAATATGCCGCGCAGCCGGGTAACCGCTTCCGGCTGGGAGAAATTGGTCATACGGATAAACTCTTCCACTTTTTTACCGGTAATGTGTATTACTCCTTCTTCGTCCCGTTCTATGCGAAACATCGGTTCCACTTTGTGTGTAGCGGTGGTTTCTTTGGGCAGCACCGGGGCCGGCACCGGCGTGACGGAAAGCACTTTAACCACTTCATCCAGCACTTTATCCACCCCTTCTCCCGTGGCGGCAGACATTAACATCACTTTGTGCTTTTTAAACTTCTTTTTTATGGTTTCATAGGCTTTTTGCGCACTGGGCAAATCCATTTTGTTTACCGCAATAATGCGCGGTTTTTTAAACAGTTCTTTATCAAAGGTTTTTAGTTCGTTTTCTATCACTTTGACAGAGGTTGCCGCGTCCATTCCGTCAAATCCGTCCGGATCCACCAAATGCAACAACACGCGGGTGCGTTCAATGTGTTTTAAAAATTGGTATCCAAGGCCCTTGCCTTCGCTGGCGCCTTCAATAATGCCGGGTATGTCTGCCGTGGCAAAGCTGCGCCCTTTATGAAGGGTGATGCCTAAATTGGGGTTTAAAGTGGTAAAAGGATAATCGGCCACTTTAGGGCGCGCCGCGGAAATACGGGTTAAAAGAGTGCTTTTGCCCGCATTGGGAAATCCCACCAAGCCTAAGTCCGCCAGCACTTTTAACTCCAGTATTAACGTTACCTCTTCACCGGGTTGGCCCAGCTCGGCAATGCGGGGGGCGGTGTGGTTGCGGGTTTTAAAAGATTGGTTTCCCCGGCCGCCGTTTCCGCCGCGGGCCACCACCACTTCCTGGCCGTGTTGGGTCAAATCCGCAATGATTTGGCCGTCTTGGCGGATGATGGTGCCGCAGGGTACTAAAATAATTTTGTCTTCTCCTGCGCGGCCGGTTTTATTATATGTGCCGCCTTTTTCGCCGTTTTGGGCTTCAATATGCGGGTTATAGGCCAGTTCCAGCAGGGTGGTCAGGTTGCTTTCGGCGCGGATGATGACGTCTCCTCCTTTGCCGCCGTTTCCGCCGTTAGGGCCGCCAAATTCTATAAATTTTTCTCTTCTAAAAGAGAGGCATCCGTCCCCGCCTTTACCGGCGGTTACGTAAATTTTTACACGGTCTAAAAAGCTTCCTGATTGCATATTTTCATCCTTACAGGCAATTTGGGCGTTTATTTATGCGCCGGGGGTTTCTTGTTGAGCTAATGCCTGCCCCAGTAATTTTTTTGAAAGTTGCCGCTTGGCTTTGCTGCGTGCGCGTTTTACCTTGCTGCGCGCTGTGGATTGCGTGCAGGTATAAGCCCACTCATCTTGTTTAACGTGCAAAGGATCGTTTTTCATAATACATTGTACAACAGTTTACGGCACAAAACGGATAAAAAAAGCGGCAGGACGAGTCCCGCCGCTTTTTAAAACCGTACGATTTTATTTAGCCGCGTCAGCTTTTTTGGCTTTAGCAGGCGCTTTTTTTGCAGCCGGTTTTTTGGCGGCGGCAGGTTTAGCGGCGGCTTTGGCCGGAGCTTTTTTAACGGCGGCTTTTTTGGTTTCTTTTACTTCCCCTTCTTTGGGATAGACAGAAACCTGTTTCTTGCCGCGGGTTACCCATTCAAAAGTAACGATGCCGGCCACGCGGGCAAAAAGGCTGTCGTCACTGCTGCGGGATACGTTGTTACCGGGCAGGAATTTCGTACCGCGTTGGCGGACGATGATTTCCCCAGCGTTCACAAACTGGGAGCCGTAGCGTTTAATGCCTAAACGTTGGCCGTGGCTGTCTCTTCCGTTAGAGGAAGAACCTTGTGCTTTTGTGTGTGCCATAGTTTATCGCTTCTCCCAATTTACGCCAACTGGATGTCGGTAATTTTGATTTGAGTTAAATCCTGACGATGACCGCGGGTTCTTTCGTAACCTTTTTTCGGTCTCTTTTTAAATACGAGGATTTTACGACCTCTCAAATGTTTTACCACTTGAGCGGTGACCTTAGCCGTGTTAGAGGCTTTGGTATCTGCCGAGGTACCTTCTTCGTTAGCGGCCCAGAGAACTTTCAGTTCTACATTGTCGCCGGCTTGCGCGTCCAGTTTTTCAACCTGCAGATCTTGACCGGGTTTTACCCAGTACTGTTTTCCACCAGTTTCAATAATTGCGTACATAATTTTATTTTACCAAATAAAGAGACAAAACACCCCGCCCAAAACCGTTGGTTTCGGGCCGGAGGGATTTTGCCCTTCCTTAATTTGTATTTATATTATAGCATAAATGGGGTTTGTTTGCCTGTTATTGGGTGATTATGCCGCCCCCCAATACCGTGTCCCCTTGGTACATGACGGCAGACTGCCCGGCTGTAACAGATAGCTGCGGCTCTTTAAACTGGGCTTGTATGCTGCCATTTTCCAGCACCGTTACCCGGGCTTGTGCGGGAAGGTGCAAATTGCGTATTTTTATTTGGCATTCAAACTCGGTTGCCGGTGCTTGTCCTGTTACCCAACTTACCTGCTCCGCCCGCAGAGAGGAAGAATACAGCGCTTCTTTGGGCCCGATAACCACTTGGTTTTTAAGCGCATCTATACGTACTACATACATAGGGGTTTTAAACCCGCTTATACCGAGCCCCTTGCGTTTGCCAATCGTGTAACCCCAAATGCCGTTATGGCGGGCGATGGGGGTTCCGTCTTGGGTAACGATGTCCCCCGGTTTGTTGGGAAAGTTGAGCAAATCATTGTAATCACCGCAATAAAAGTCTTGGCTGTCTTCTTTGTCGGCCACGGCTAAACCGGCTTGATGGGCCAACTCGCGGATTTGCGGCTTGGTTTTGTCTCCCAAAGGGAACAACACTTGGCGGAGTTGTTCTTGCGTTAAACGGTGTAGAAAATAACTTTGGTCTCGGGCGGGATCCAGGCCTTTTTTAAGTAAATACGTTTGGCTTTGCAGGTCAAATACAATGCGTGCATAATGGCCGGTGGCAAATTTATCAAATGCTATGCCTTGGGCCTTGGCCTCATAGGGCAGTACGCCAAACTTAATGCGGCTGTTGCACAGCACACAGGGGTTTGGCGTGCGGCCACAGGCGTATTCTTGGCGGAAGTTGTCCAGCACTACTTGGCGGTAGCGTTGGCGGCAGTCTATGGCAAAAAATTCAATGCCCAGGCGTGCGGCTATGGCGCGGATTTCGCTCAAGTCTTCCTTCTCCGGGGACAAACAAGCATTTTTGGCATAAGGCCCCGTAGGAACCGGCAGAGACGGATCCCATATCAGCATAGTGGCACCAATGACGCGGTACCCTTGCTCTTTTAACAATACAGCCGCGGCAGCGGAATCCACCCCGCCGCTTAATCCTACTAAAACGGTCTCTTTTTCCATCAAAAACCTCACAGTCAAATTTTGTACTTAAGGTTGAAAGCCAAAAGGACACTATATTGTATTAATTTTGCGTCCTATAAACAAAGCCGGCAGGCTGACTACCAGGCATGTGCGTTTTGCGTTGGGTAACTGTTTTTGGTAGGCAAAAGGTATAAAGCAGGGTTAACGGCGTTATGCTAATAAAAACCCCGCCATAAGGTGGTGGGGTTATATGGTTTCTGAGGCGTTTTGAGATTGCCGTTCTTTACGGGCCGCTTCTGCTGCGGCGGCAGCGGAAGAGTTTTCCCGCTCTTCTTGGGTGGCATAAGAGGCCGCCAAAGAATACAATTTGCGGATAGAAGGATAAATCTTTTTAAATGCCGCCACTACGCGCGGGTCAAACGCTTTGCCGGATTCTTCCACAATGTAAGCATAGGCATCGTCCGTTTTCCACGCTTTTTTATACACGCGAAACACGCACAGCGCGTCAAACACGTCCGCCACTGTAACAATACGGGCTTCTAATGGGATTTCTTCTTCTTTCAGCCCCTTCGGGTACCCCAGGCCGTTCCATTTTTCGTGGTGGTACAGGCTCATCTTGTGGGCTATTTGCAAAATTTTGGAATGGGCTCCCTCTAAAATCCGCCCGCCATATACGGTGTGGGATTTCATTATTTCAAATTCTTCCGGCGTTAATTTGCCCGGTTTAAGCAAGATGTTGTCCGCCAGGGCCACTTTGCCAATATCGTGCAGCGGGCTGGCGTTTTTGATTAAATCGGCTTCTTTTTTACTCATACCCAGCGCTAAAGCCAGCAGGTAAGAAATAATGCTGATGTTTTTTAAATGGGCGCGGGTGTCTTGCTGGTCGCGGTATTCGGCGGTAACAGCCAAACGGTAGATGGTTTCCAATTGAGCTACGTGTACATCCTGATACAGCTTAGCTATTTCAATAGCACTGGCTGCCAGGGTGGCCAGCAAAAGCAAGATGCCTTCGTCTTTCTTATCAAAGGGGGAGCCGTCCGCCTTGTTGGCTACTTGAAATACACCCAACACTTTGCCGGAATTATTTTTAAGCGGTATAGCCAACATGGTATGGGTGCGGAAATCCGTCACCATATCTACGTCCATTGAAAAGCGGGGATCTTCGTAAGCGTTGGGAAGGTTGATGGTTTCGCCGGTGCGGGCTACGGTGGAAATGATGCCGCTTCCGTTTAACGGAACGCGTATTTCCGTGTGTTCCAAGCCACGGCCCTGAGCGATTTTAGACCAAAGTTCGTTTTTTTCTACGTCTTTTAAATAGATGGTGCAACGCCCCACATCCAGCATTTTGGTAATTTGTTGGGCAATAATATCCAGCAATTTGTCCAAGCGTAATTCGCTGGACACGCGGGTGCCGAACTCTACCAGCAGGTTCAGTTTTTCTTCAGCAGAGAGTTTGGGAGCTTCCGATTTGAACGATTGCATAAGCCTACCCATTCAAACGTACTATATGTTCCGCCTTGGCGCCGGGATAATATTTTTTAAGCCAGTAGTTCAGTTCCAAAGCGGACAACCCGGAAAGAAAAAACACGGTATCGGTCTGTGTCCGGGCGATGTCTTTTACCCTGCAAAAGCACACCTCTTGGGCAAGGTTCCCTTTACGAAACGCATACCCAAACGGCGGGGTGGGCGTATCCCTATACCCATAATGTAGCAAATTTTTCTTAAAAATAAAACGGAATTTTTTTTCGGTTTTTTCAAAGGCGTCCTGTTCAAAATTAAAGAGGGCGCTTCTGTCCAGTTGTACGCGTCCGTATTTTTCGGCCGCGGCTTGTTTGGGCAGATATTCCCCAATAAAACGCACGCGTTCTGCCAGGCGGCGGGCTTTCTTTTCCCAGGTTTTATGGCGGGCAAACAGGCGCGGATAGTTTTTGATAAAAAAGAATACATCGGCCGAATCTGTTACCACGGGGGCTGTGCCGGTGCCGGCGGCTATAATGAGTTTTTGCGCCGCGTAGCGCGCCCGGCGTACAGAGCCGTAAACATACTCAAACAATCCGCTGGAAAGCCCCCATAAAACTTGCGGGTGTTTGGCCTGCAGCTTTTGCCAAGCGGCTAAGCCCAAGCTTCCGTCCAGATAAGCGGCTTCAAAGGACGGCAGATAAAACACATCCGGGTTATGCGGCGGAGTTTGCTGGTGCAAATAATGATGTAAAAATTGGGTTTTCTTGGGCAAAATATCGTCTGCGTGGTTTATCCAGCGTAAAAAAGGCAGGCGGGTCATTTGGCTGATACGCATTAATTTAATAAGCCCTATATTACGCGCTAGACGCCCTATATTAAGCACCACTTCAAATAATTGAGGGGCAGAAGTACGCCAAGACAAAATTTTATAAAGCAGTATAGGTAGTGGGCGGCTCTTTAACGCGCGCTGCATTTCCAGCACGTGCTCAGCCGTGGGGGTTTTGCCCGGGCAGGCGGCTGCGCAAGCCCCGCACAGCAGGCAGGAAGCCATACTGTTTTCTATCTCTTGGCGGTAAGGTGCTATTTTAAATTTGCCTTCCAAAACCAAACGTACTATTTGGTTGCGCCCACGGGGAGAAAAAAATTCATCTTGTTTTAAACGAAACGTAGGGCAGCTCTGCGCGCACACATTGCAGCGGTTGCAATAACAAACACTGTCATACAAAGAACGCGGGCCTTGGGGTGAGGGGAATTGGTCTATGTGTTCTTTGGCGTGTTGAGGGTCTAACAGCGGGGAGAAAAATTCGTTCATAAAGCGGTATCCTTGCCTTGCTGTCCAAATAATAGGGCTGGGTCTGCTGCTTTTTTGATAGGAAGTAAAGCAGAAGGCCAGCCGGAAAGGCTTTTGTCTGTATGATGCGGCGGATGGGGCTGGGGAGTGGCGTATATTTTAAAAGTCAGCTCGGTAATAAGCCCCAGCTCCCCTGCGGATCCGGCAAACAGGCGGCATAAATTGTAGCCGGCGGCGTTTTTCATTATTTTGCCGCCGTAGCAAATTAACTTACCGGTAGGAAGCAATACTTTAATGCCCGTTACCTGGCGGGAAAACTCCGGATACGCATTGGTGGCAAAGGCGCCTCCCAAGGTCCCTTTGTCAGCCGGAAGGGACGAGTACACCCCTTCCTTTTCCAGCCGTTTGGCTAGTTCTTGGGTGGTGACGCCGGCTTGGACGGTGGCGGTATAGTTGTTTTTGTCCACTTCTAAAATTTTGTTTAAGCTGCGGCTGGAAAGGGGTTCCGCCCCGGTATTTTTGCGGCGAGAGCCTGCCCCGGATACCCACGAACGTGCT
>CALUUY010000034.1 GCA_944324095.1 uncultured Elusimicrobiales bacterium | reverse complement strand
GGTATAGGGAAGAATTTAAGCCGAGTGATACGGATAGGGCGGTTACAGAAGTATGGAGTAGCCAGTGCCAAGGAAGTCATAGCTGGCAGCCTGCGCAACACCCTTAACGTACAAAGCATTTTACCCAAACCGGCCGTAAAAACGCTTAAACCTGCCGCAGGGGGCAAAACTCCCGCCGCCAACACGGTTTACCAAACCAAACCGGCGGATTTTGCACGGCCCGAGTTTAACAAACAAGCGGCTTTGGCTAAAGCAAAAGCGGCGCGCATAAACGCGCCTAAAAAGCCTTTATCCAGCGCAGAAGTAAAAGCACGGGAACTCGCCCAAGCCCGCAAAGACGCCGCCCTGCGCACGGCCCAGGCCAAACAGGCCCGCGCCCAACAAATAGACCAAGAGCTCATCCAGCAGGTTCAGCAAAAAGCCCAGCTGGACGCCGCTTGGAAACAAACCGACGCGTACAAAGCTCAACAAGCCGCCGCGCACGCGCGCTATGCACGCCAGTTGGCTTTTGACGCTAAAATAGACAAATGGACTTTTGGCAAAGGTTCCCGCGCCTTAAAACTGATAAGAGACCGCGCCTTTGCACTCAACTTAAGCCTGCTTTTGAATATGAGCAGCCCGGACGCCATTATGGCCGCCCGCGGCGCCGCCCCGTTAAGAGCGGCCGCTCAAACAGAATGGGTACAAACCTTATCCCGCACCGGGCAAGCCGCCAAAACTTTGCGCTTAAAACCGGTTACGTTGCAGGCTAAACCCATTACACGAGCTCCGTTTTACGTAACGGAACCGTCTAAAATGAATCTGCTTTCTTTTGGCAGATGGGGGGAAAGAGGCCTTCACACGCCGGGGTGGTTTAAACTGCCGCAAACTTTGCAGGTTTTCACGCCTGTAAAAAGCGCGGTAAAAACCGTAAAACCGGTTTTGGCTCCGGTATGGCTGACGCAGCCGTCTCCGTGGCATAAGCTTTACTCTGAGCCTGAAAAACCGGGTAATTCCTCCGGTTATTTATACGGCGGGCTTCCGTTTTTCTCTTTAGCTAAACTGGTGCAAAAAGCGGCGGCGGGGCTTAAAAATATTTTCCCGCAAAGCTACAATGCCAGCCGTTATACTTTATACTCTGTGTCTTTATTAATGGGGTTGGACGTAGCCTCCCCGCTGTTGACCGATATTGGCCGCAGCCTGGCCCTGAATATGGACGACAACAGCTGGGTAACCGTTGCCACCTTTTTACCTTACTTTATAGGGGCTATGATTAACGAAAAACTGCACAATACCCTTGGCGCCAAACGCACTTTGGGGTTGGGGTTAGCGTTAAGCATAGGGGGGTTGGCAAGCGGTGTGTTTTTGTGCGGGTTGGACGGTTCGTTCGCACCGGAAATAGACACGATGGCACACTTTCAGCGGATTTTGATTTCCATCGCCGCCACCAGCTTGGGGATGATTCTTATCCAAAATTCCGTAGGCACCGTGTTGGAACATCTGGCCCGGAAAACGCCGCAAATGAACGCCTTGCCTGAAAGCGCCAGAGCAGACTCCTTGGAACATGACAACATCAAAATGCAGGTGTTCCGCTCCATAGGCATTATTTTGACCTATCTGTTTCCGTGGATTTCCGCCGCCTTGCTGCATAAGGACTGGAGCTTCTCCTTCGTTATTCCGGTTCCTTTTATGGTGTTAGGGGCCGGGGTGTTTTTGATGGCTAATCTGCCTAACCTGAAAGGTTCTGATGTAGAAGAGTCCGCTCAAGCTCCTACACAAGCGGAAAATGCACCCCAAGAGGTTAAAACCGCTGCTACCCCGCGCAGTTTTTGGGATAAAATAAAGAATAACAGCTATGTGTCTTTATTTAAAGAAGAACCCGCCGCTAAATATTTAGGGATGGCTGCGTTTTTAATGAACGTAATTGAGGTAACCATTCATAACGGGCTGATGTTTATTTTGCCCGGAATGGATATTTCCGACTCCGAGCGTTACATTTTAACAATGGTTCAATACGCGGCCGCCTTTTTAACAGGCCGGATGATTTCGCCCTGGGTGTTAAACAAATTCCCCAATTACCGCTTGTCCATCAGCACGCTGGTGGCATTAAGCGGGATTGCGCTGTCGTTACCGTTTTCCCAAAGTAATGCTTATTTGTTTACGGCGGGGCTGACAATCGCGCAGATTGGTATTTCCTGCTTGTTCTCCCTGTTATTTGGGGCGGCAGCCAGAAACCCTAAAACCCAGGCCAGAATGGTGTCTCTTATCATAGCGTCTGCCATATCCTGCGCTATCGGGCCGCTGGCGCTGGCTAATATGGGGCAGTGGTTTATCAATACCGGCCTGCTGGGGGAACGCGCCGCCACCACAGTGGCTTTAATTGCCGCACCGTGTATTATGGCCGTAATAGCCAATGCTTTACTGTATAAAATGGAAAAGAATACGTTTAAAAACACAAAACAAAAAAACAAACAGAAAGACCCGCCCTCACAAGAACAAGCAGCCCAGTAAAGCAGTTTGCTGTAGCTTTAAAAACCTCTCCAAACCGGAGAGGTTTTTTTATAGTTATTTTCCATATTCTTTTTTGTTTGATTACCTCCAACAGCTTGCCCCAATCACTGTGTGTAAAACCATAAGCAAGGGGGGGATTTCCAACTCAAGCCCTGTCTTTTCCGTAAACAAAAACCTCAACGCAGGCAGGCACCAATCTTCAAAAAACTTATAATTTGTGTAGCACTATGTCGTCATATCTGTTTTTCAGTTTTTTTATAGCTTAGTATGCAGAGCCGCTTGAAAGCAGGTAGCAGCACAGAAATACAGCTGGTAAACAAAAAGCCACAGGCTAGCTGCCTGCGGATTTAAGCAATGCAATAAACAAACGGTTGTTATTCGTAACGCAGCGCGTCAATAGGCGTTAATTTGGAGGCCTTATACGCCGGGTAAAACCCAAAAAACACCCCGGTTGCGGCTGAAAACCCTACCGACAGTACAATAGAAAACAAACTAAGCTGCACAGGAATAGACGTGGAGTGAGCCCCCACAAACAAACTAATCCCTACCCCCAACAACACGCCAATTAACCCGCCAATACAGGAAAGCGTCACCGCCTCAGCCAAGAACTGTAAACGGATGTCTGCACTGGTGGCGCCAATAGCCATACGGATACCAATCTCGCGCGTGCGTTCGGTAACGGATACCAACATAATGTTCATCACCCCTATACCGCCCACCAGCAAAGACACAGCCCCAATAACCCCCAGCAAAATACCCATTGTTTTGCTGGCGCTTTTGGCTTCTTCTACAAAAGAGGCAAAGTCGTCCAGTTGGAAATCATCCGCCGCCAGCGGATGTATGCGGTGCGTATTGCGAACCGTATTAACAATGTCTAACTTGGTGTCTTCTATGGTGTTAAAATCTTTTACACGGATGATTACCCTGTCCAAAGCGCGCCTGTCTGAGCTATTCCACCCGGCATTCATTTTTACTTTACCCGTGGTATAAGGAATAAGAGCACCCTCATCCATATCAAACCCCATCCCGCCTTGGCCGTTTTTCTTCATAAGGCCTACTACCTTAAACGGAATGTTATCTAATACTACGGTGCGGTCTAACGGATCCATATCATTAAAAATGGTTTGGGCCGCCGTAGCCCCTATAACCATTACTTGGGCGTAAGAGTCCACTTCTTTTTCGTTAAAATAACGGCCGCTTTCCAGCTCCCAGTCATAGGTTTTAAAAATATCGGTATCGGTAGCCAGCACGTCAAGCGAAGTGGAAGTATAGCCATATTTTACTTCAAAGCCGGAGTTGATGTACGGCGCGGCCGCTTCCACCCCCGGCAGCCGGCGTACGGCGCGGACATCATCCATCGTTATGTCTTTAGGAGAAGAAATGCTTTCGTCCAAATCCCACGGTTGGCGCAAATACAAAATATTGGTGCCAAAGCGCGAAAACCGCTCCGCCATACTTTTTTGTGTGCCGCTTCCCACCGCCAGCATCGTAATAACTGCCGCCACACCGATAACAATACCCAAACTGGTAAGAGCGGCACGCATCTTGTTGGCGGCTATGGCTTTTAAGGAAAGACGAAACATAGAATAAAGCGTATCAAACATAATTATTTTCTCTCATCACTTATTTTTTGGCCGTCTTTAAATTTAATCAGGCGGCTGGCGTATTCGGCAATGTCCGGCTCGTGCGTAATTAAGATGATGGTTTTGCCCATTTCTTTATTTAAACGGGTAAAAAGTTCCATCACCTCTATACTCATTTTAGTATCCAGGTTACCGGTGGGTTCATCGGCAAAAATAATGGGAGCATCGCACACCAAAGACCGGGCAATGGCTACACGCTGCTGCTGCCCGCCGGAAAGCTGATTGGGCAAGTGATAGGCGCGTTTTTCTAACCCCACGGCTTTGAGGGCTTCCATTGCTTTTTCACGCCGCAAGTGCATAGGCGTGTGGTTGTAAATCATAGGCAGTTCCACATTTTCCACCGCCGTGGTGCGCTTAATTAAGTTAAACCCCTGAAACACAAAACCTATTTTGCGGTTTCTTACCCCGGCCAGTTTAGACAGATCCGTGGCGGTTACGTCTATACCGTCCAAAATGTATTTGCCGCTGGTGGGCTTATCCAAGCAACCCAAAATATTCATAAAGGTGGACTTGCCCGACCCGCTGGGCCCCATAACAGCCACAAATTCTCCGCGCTCCACGCTTACACTTACGTCATTAAGCGCGCGCACTTCCACATCACCCAATTTATAAATTTTAAATAAATTTTGGGTATCAATAAGCGCCATTAGCGTCTCCTTCCGCCAGGGCGCGGGCGGCCCGGAACGGCCATCGTCAATGCGGCACTTCCACTTTCACGCACGATAACACGATCGCCCTCTTTTATTTCACCTTCGGTAACTTCCGTTTCGGTGGTGCCAATAATACCCACCCGCACCCCTACACGGCGGGGTTCAGCTTGTGGGTTATCCAATACCCACAGGCCGGTGGTTTCGTATTTTTGCTGATTATTAGAGGGGGAAAAGCGCAGCGCTTCGTTAGCCACTAACAAGACGTCCTTCTTATCTTGCGCTTTAATAGTGATGGTGGCAGTCATACCGGGCATAAATTTCCCTTCCGTATTATCCACGTCTATCACCACCGTATAAGTGGTGGAAGAGGAACTGTTGGACGAAGAGGAAGAGGAGGAAGACGCAGAATAATTGGTGCGAACTTGCCGTACGGTACCAACAAATTTTTCATCCGGGTAGCCGTCTAACGTAAATTCCGCCTGGAGCCCCTCTTTAATTTTCACTACGTCCGCCTCGGACACTTTGGCCTCAATTTGCATTTTAGTTAAATCCTGCGCCAAAGTGAACATTTCAGGCGTGGAATATCCGGACGTTAAAGACTGCCCTTCACTGACGATTTTGGTCAATACAATACCGTCGTACGGGGCCACAATGCGCGTATTATCCAAATCTTTTTTGGCGCTGTCCAACCGGGCCTGGGCCTGAATAACAGCCGATTCCGCCGAATTTAACGAGCTTTTTGCGTTTACATACGCCAGCTCGTACTCTTCCAGGCTGGATTTGGACACATAATCCTTAGCAAACAAATCGCGGTATCTGTCCCGGTTTAAAACGGCTAAATTATACGCCATTTTGGCAGATTCCAAACTTTCCGTGGCGGAAGACAAACTGGCAACCGCTTGGTCATAATCGGCCTGGATTTGGGTAGGGTCAATAACGGCCATTAAATCGCCTTTTTTAACGGGCGTGTTGTAATCTACATATATTTTTAAAATCTCACCCGACACTAACGCCCCTACCTGCGTGGTGGTAATAGGCGCCAGCGGGCCGGAGGCCTCTACAATGTCGGCAATATCGCCTTTTTTGACGCGCACCGTCTGAAAACGCGGCGCCTCTTTGGCCGGGAATAACAACGTCCACGCGTACCAAACAGCACCCGCTAATACGGCCAAAAGCAAAATCTTTTTAAACAGCCCCAGCCGTTTAAACCACTTCCAGCATACAACCGGAAATTTAAAAATACTTGTTATTTTTTTCATATTTATTTCATCCCCATCGCTTGTTTAAGCTCGGCCACTGCGGTGGCGTAATCATAACGGGCGGTAAGATAGCTAAGTTCCGCGTCCGTATAGGAAACTTCTGCGTCTTTTAATTCAATAATATCGCCAATGCCTTCGTTATAACGCCCTTGGGCCAAGTCCAAATTTTCCTTGGCTTTTTGTACGTTTAATTTGGCTATCGGCACGCTTTCGGCCGCTTCCTGCAGTTTGATGTAGGCGCTTTGCACTTCTAGAAAGACATCGTTTATTAAGCTGCGGTCGCTATTTTGCGCCTGGGACAAAGACACCTTGGCCTGCTTTACCCCGTTATACGTTTGAAACGCATTAAATAACGGCAGCTCCACGGCGGCCAGCAGTTTGGTGTTCTCGTTATCCAGGTAAAAATCGTCCCCACTTTTGCCAAAACTGGCCGAAAAAGAAAACGTGGGCCAAAAAGCCGCTTTGGCTTGGCTGAGTTTAATGCGGCTTATTTGTAATTGCGTTTTGGAAGAGAGTACATCCGGGCGGCGGGCATACGCCGTGCGGACGGCTTCATCCAGCGTGATAGAAAATTCGCTTTCATCTATATTATCATCCAACACTAAGGTATGCCCGGCAGGCACGCCCATAGCATTAGCCAACTGGGCAGACGAGGTGGAAACCAAGTTCTTGGCGCGGATGAGGCTCAATTCTTCATTATTTAAATTAACCTCCGCGGTGGTTACGTCCACTTTGGGGCGAAGGCCGTTATCGTAATAAGCTTTCGTGCGTTCGTACTGGTCTTTATACAAATCACGCGCTTGGGTGCGTATGGCCACGGCACGCTGGGCCGATAAAAGCGCATAAAATTTGCTTTTGATGTCTTTATAAATTTCTTGTTCGGTTTTTTCCAAAGATAGTTTGGCCTGTTCCAGCGCCAATTTGGACACTTTTACCTCACGCGCCAAATCCGTAATACCGCTAATGGATAAAGAGGCTTCTATATAAGAAGAGGTTGTTCCGTGGTCTGTACGGGAAGAGCCGGGCACTTTGGTTACATCATACCCTTGCTGAGCCCCGGCTGAAGCCGTGGGCAAAAAGCGGCTTTTGGATAAACTTACGTCCACCTCCGCCGAAGCTACCGCTAAACGCGCCGCAATGGCAGTGGGGCTGTTTTCCAAAGCTATTTCAATACATTTATCTAAGGTTAAAGTTTCGTCCACCCCTTCAATGTGTTTGCCGCCGGCTCCGCGCCGGTCGGGCGAGGCTTTTTGCTCAGCCTGTAAAGTTTCCTGCGGCTGGGGGACAATAACTTCCGCCCACGCCCCGTTATTTGACGCACCAAACGCGCACGCCGTACACAATACCGTGCAAAATTTAATTATTCTCATCATCATCATACATTATATAAATTCCACCGGAAAACCAACACAAAAAATAAATTTAAACACCCATCCTTTTTGTAACACCAAACTTTTATTTTTTATTTCATTTCCTTTTAACCCACCTCTTTGGCAAACTGCTTTTAATTCAGCCACCCGCCGCAACCACATAATAAACCGTCACCACCCTTTTGCACCCCAAATACCCAAAAAGATATAATAAGGTATATGTGGAAAACAATAGCTTTGCTTACAGCTTCTAACTTATTTATGACCGTAGCCTGGTACGGCCATCTCAAATACAAAAACAAAGCCCTGTGGATAGTGATACTAGCCAGTTGGTCTATTGCTTTTTTTGAATATTGTCTGCAAGTGCCGGCAAACCGTATAGGAAGTAACTTTTTTAGTGTAACACAGTTAAAAGTAATGCAGGAAGTCATCACACTGGCTGTGTTTACGGGGTTTTCGGTCTTGTATTTTAAAGAAAGTTTTAAATGGAATCATCTGGCCGGCTTTTTGTGTTTAGTGGCGGCGGTATTTTTTGTATTTAAAAAATGGTAAAATAACCCCACAATGAAAAACAAACACAGGTTATTTATAAAAATGGCGGAATTGGTGGCGGAACAGTCCACCTGCTGCCGCTTAAACGTGGGCGCGGTGCTGGTAAAAGACAACCGCGTAATAAGCATTGGTTTTAACGGCACTCCCACCGGGCAACAGCACTGCGAAGAACATTTTACAAAAGTGTATAGAAATGAATTTGCCGACAAATATCCGTCTTACCCGGACTTTGTAGCCAGCCGAGACTTTTATGACCTGCACGGCAAGTGGTCTATCGCCAACGAATTACACGCCGAACAAAATGCCATTGCTTTTGCGGCCAAAAACGGCATATCAACTGCAGGGGCTTCTATATACGTTACGTGGTCTCCGTGTGTGCACTGTGCAAAAGTAATTGTAAGCGCGGGGATTAAACACGTGTACTATTTAAATATGTATGACCGCAGCCAGGAAGGCATTGTATTTTTGGAAAAAAACGGTATTGAATGCCGCCAGCTGACGCCGGAGGATTTAAAATAAATCCGGAAACAGTTTTTTTTAAAATCCACATTTACTATAATGAATATATGGCTAACAACAAACAAGAAAATCAAGATTTTTTAACAGCAGGGCTGATTAAGTTCGGTTCCTTTTGCAAACGCCGCAAACAAGCGGTACTGACGGCTTTGGGTGTGCTCGTGGTGGCAGCGGTGTTAGGCGCCGCTTACCAAAACCATAATAAACGGGTGGAAGAAGCTTCTTGGGCGGATTATTATACGGCACAGGTGGCTTTGCTTACCGCGGGGCAGGAACAGGCTTTTTATTTATTGGACAATTTAAACCAAAAATATCCCGGTTCCAACGCGGCGCAGTATGCGCAGCTGTTAAAGGCGGATTTGTTGTACTCCCAAGAAAATTACGCCCAAGCGGCGGATATTTATAAAGAGTTGCACGCCAATGCCAAAAATAAAGAAGTGGCAGTGGTGGCGGATTTGTCCCTCGGGGCGGCTTACCAGGCGATGAAAAAATACCAGGATTCCATAGACGTAATGAATCATTTCATTGCCGAAAACCCCACCAGCTATGCCCTGCCTCAAGCGTATTTAACGTTGGCGCTGTCGCAAGAGTTGGCCGGCCAAAAAGACCAAGCAAAAGAAACCTATAAGCTGGTGCTGGAAAATTATACCAAAAGCTATTTTGGAACTTTTGCTAAAGACAAATTAAACGATCTTAAAAAATAAAATTCACCCCGTTGGGTACAAATGCCCGACGGGGTTTTTTATGTCTGTTTGACAATACCCCTATGAAAAAATTATCTATCTTCGTGCTGACTATTGGATTTTTGTCAGCTTCCGCCCTGTCTTACGGGGCGGGTTTTGCGCTGTATGAATATAGCGCCCGTACTACCGCCATGGGCGGAGCTACTATGGCCAATATGCCAGAGGCCGCTTCCTTGGCTGTAAACCCGGCACTAATTACCGAGCTGGACGGCACTCAAGTTCAAGTTGGGTTGACCGCCGTAACAGCGGATGCAAAAACCACAGTGGCCGGCCAGTCTCGCACGTTAAAGCACGACGTGTGGTACCTGCCCAACTTTTTTATTACTAAAAAATGGAGTGAACAAGTCTCCTTGGGTTTGGGCGGCTTCTCCCGCTATGGATTGGGGGGGGAATATAACTCTCCCATAGAAACGTGGCTGGGAAGCAACTTGGCCTACAAAGTAAAGTTGGAAACATTTTCCTTTACGCCTACTATTGCGGTAAAAGCAAATGATGAAGTCTCTATCGCTATGGGACTAGAAGCTATGGTGATTGGGTTTTCCCAATCTTCTTACTTTAACTTGGCAGGCGCTGCCAATAGCGGAAATTTTGAAATTAGCGGTTCAGGCGTAAGCTGGGGGGGCAACTTCTCCTTTTTATATAGACCGGCGTGGGCGGAAAAATGGGCCTTGGGCGCTATGTACCGCTCTAAAGTGAAACAAAACTTAAACGGGCGTATTAATGCCGGCGGAAAAAATTTCCCCGCTATCAATATTCACGACGCCAATGCCGAAGGCTCCATCGCCTTGCCGGACAGCATTTCCGCCGGGCTTTCTTTCCGCCCCACCGAACAGTGGACGTTGGAAGCCGGCATCGTGGGCACCTTCTGGAGTGCGTATGACCAAATTTTAATCCAATATAAAGACAGCGAAACCAGCCCCGTCATCCGCAACCAGAAAAAATACAAAGACGTATATCGTTTAAACTTTGGTACGGAATATCAATTAAACCCCAATTGGGCCGTACGGGCCGGGTATGTGTTTGATAAATCCCCCATCAACAGAAACGAAATGGACACCTTGGTGCCGGTGGATGACCGCCATATTGCCAGCGTGGGCGTAGGATATAAAACCCCTACTTGGAGCCTAGACCTGGCGTATGCACACATCTTTGCAAAAGATTTGTCCGGTAAATCCAAACAATTGCAAAACCTGCCGGTACAATATACCGACGGGCAGAGCGATATGGTTGGCATTACTTTTGGCTACAAATTTTAACAAACCCAAGCCTAATAAAAAACCCCGCCTAGCGCGGGGTTTTTTATGGGGGTTTAAGGTAAAAATTAAACAGGCCCTATGCTATGGACAAGCGTCCCTCAAACACCAACCTTATGCACACCAGCCCCTTGCTCTACTTATATAGCCTTTTTACCCATACCCCCGGCAAACCTTTTATATACGGGCCGGGAAGTTATACCCCAGTAACCATACACTATCCTAGCGCCAGCTGAAAGCAAGGTATAAAGGAAGCTTCTTGGCAAGTATCGATAGATACTACAGAGCTCCTACGGAAAAACAATAAACTATCCTGCTTACAATAGTTCAGCCTTTTCCAACAAAATTTGCACCAACCGGGATACAGGATACTTATGCAACTGTTCTTGAGGAACTAAAAGAATATCTTTTGGTACCGGGTGATGAGGGGGGAGAGTAAGGGTGGATAAATCGGCATAAATAACGCGGTGGGATAAGACGTGCTTGGTCTTATCCACCCGTAAAGAAGGTTTCCGGCGGCCAAACAACCGGGCAAAGGCCGAAGACAAGGGCCAGTTTTCAGTGGGGCTAGGGGATTCTATCAGTAGCGGCTCGTATAAATTTTGCCAAATGTCGCCAGCACCGCGTTTATGCAGCCATACCCCGTCCCCCTGTTGCACGTACACATAATGAAAATAACGAGCGGACACTTTTCCCTTTTGAGATTTTACCGGCAGCTGCTGTGTTATGCCCAAACAATAAGACTGACACCTGTCAGCCAAGGGACAATGGGTGCATTGGGGGCAGTCCGGCGTACAGACCATAGCCCCCAAATCCATCAAGGCTTGATTGTAATCCCCGGGGTGTTGTACATCTAAAAGTTTATGCGCCAGTTCGGCAAACTCTTTTTTCCCCGCGGTAGAATCAATAGGGGTACGAATAGCAAACACCCGGGCTAATACTCTATAAACATTGCCATCCACCACCGCATAAGGCATACCATACGCTATGGAACAAATGGCCGCGGCAGTATAAGGGCCAACACCCTTTAAAGCCAAAACCTCTTTATAAGTAGAGGGGAAAAGCCCATTCATACTTTTGGCGGCTATATGTAAATTGCGCGCGCGGGAATAATACCCCAACCCCTGCCAGTACTTTAACACTTCGTCTTCCTGCGCCGAGGCTAAAGCGGCCGGGGTGGGGAAACGGTCAATAAAACGAAGATAATAGTCCAACCCCTGTGCAACCCGGGTTTGCTGTAAAATGATTTCTGAAATCCATATTAAATAAGGATCCCGCGTATTGCGCCAAGGCAAATCGCGTTTATGGATAGAATACCAGCTTAATAATCTTTCTGCAAAATCAGCCATCATTTTTTCCTAATTAAAGATATTGTATCAATTTAACAAAAAGAGGGGGATAATTAAGATTATTGCTAAATCACACTTGTTTTTAATTTTCACAAATCTTCGCTTAATTTTTAATTTTAACAACAAATAAAGCCCCCGTTTTGCTTTTTAGATTTTTTTACAAAACGCGCAAAGGCCGCCACAAAAAACACCTCTGTTTTTGGGTTTATAAGTTTTTTTCAACCAGTAAACGTTAGGGCAAAATACACCGTTTTTTTGTCCACAACGTTCCCGTTTACAGCTATTATTTTGATGAAGAGCACGCAGTAAAATTTAACAATATGGCATATATTGCCTTATTTTGGTTCACGGAACAGCTAAAAAACTACTTTTAAAGCTTAAAAAAATAGCATTTTACCGTCTGAGAACAGGGGTTATGCACACTGTTTGACATATAATGACATTAAAAGACATATATTGACATTTGTCATTTACTATTATATTATATGTCATAAGATGGGTATAACTCCAGTGGATAACTTTTTAAAACAGGGGGGAAACAATGCCGCAGGACAATAACCAAACCTTCAAAATTCGCTTTAAATTGCCTTCCGGAGAGGAGTTTGAAGCAGAAGGCCCCAAGGAATTTATAGAGGAACAGCGGGCCTATTTTCTGCATTTAACAGGCAAAAAGGAACCCAAGCCCCTTACAGCATTTAAAGGGGGAACGCCTTTGCCGGCTGATGAGGTGCCCCAGCGGCCTAAACGCCCTAGCTACCCCCTTTACCAAGCTGCCCCCCAAGAGCCCTCCTCCAGCGTGCAATCAACGCCTCCTTTACCCCTGGCAACGCCTACTGCCCTACCAACCCCGCCAGCAGGCGTTTCCGGCAATACGCTTACCGGTGCCCCGGCGCCCACCGTTTCTGCTATATGGGAAAAACTATTTAAAACTGAAGATGGGGCTTTGGTACTGCGCCGCAAAAGCCGCTTATTAACCCCGCAAACAGCCGCGTTGGTGCTAATAGCAGCTGCCCGCATCTTACGCAAAGAAAACGAATACAGCGCGTTGCACCTTTCCAAATCTTTAAGAAAGTCCGGCTATGGGGAGGGGAGATTGGACAGATTACTCTTGCCGGAAATGCGTTCCGGCAGTGTGGAATCGGCCGGCAGCAAGCGCAGCCGGGCTTATAAATTATCCAGCGAAGGGTTTGCCAGGGCTGTTGTTCTGGCTGAAAAAATAGCAGAAGATTTGTAAATCTAATTTGTAAAATTAGAAAAATGTTTCTAGCTTTAATCAGCGCACCAATATTTAGCCCTTAGGCCCGAACAAGATTAACTCATTTTTTAAAACAATCGCAAAAATCTAATTTATCAAATTAGATTTTTGCATTTATAAGAAAGCTTAATTTTGTCTAAAACGCTTTTTAGGGCCACTCCAACCCCCTTTTAAACCCCACGCAAGCTATTCATAATTTCATTTGTCCCCACCTTTTCCACCTGAATAAACCTGATTTTAAGCTTCAAAAAAGAAATCCACAGTTATGCACAAAATGGCCTGATTGAAAAATGGAAAGAGGGGGTTATTTGTCAAATCGTTCTAACTAACGATAATTTTTATTATGTCAACTAAAGACTATAAAACTGCCACTAAAATAAAACTACAATATTTCTTAGATAAAATTGTTTTATTATTTAAATATAAACTATTTACAGTTTAAATTAATAAATATTCTAGATTTGTTTTATTAGCACCGGTCAACCCTTTTTTAAGCCCCAAAATACAGGCTTTTTTTACATCGTTTCCGTTTGTTTTGGGGCTTTATTTTGGCTTCAAAGATAGCTTTTTAAAGGTCTTTTTTGCTATTTTAAAACTCAAAAAAATGGCGTTTTTTGTCCAAAAGGGTCTTACTAATATTTTTAAAAATCATACCGTTTTTTTGCTTTTTATTAAACCTGGCAGTTTGATGAAAATTTGAGCAAAAGAATAAGACAGCAAAATTTTAGTTTTTCCAAATCGCCTCAATTTCGTTTTGGGGGATATATAGATACCCCCTTTTTCAAAATAGCGCGTTTTTAGGCGTTAAAAAAATATCATTAAATTTTAATGATATTTTTTTTAACATATAATTTTGCAAAACGATTTTTAAAAACATCCAAGGGTTATAGACCTGTTATTAAAAAGGGGAAATTTCCCCTTGTACAACCCCATTGCTTAAACCTGTTCTCTTTCCCTCCCCGTTTTTTCTTTCCACCTGTAGTGACCCCCACTAAAAGCTCTCCTGTATAATTTCCTTATAACAACATACCCCTATAAACAATACCCCTGTAGCGCGCAATAGAGCCCCTTATTTGGCCCGTACCTATACAAACGGATACCCTCGGCAAGCAAGCCCCTTTTGCCTGGAATTTACTAATATTAGCTAGCTTTATAAGGCAGATGTTTACAGGAAAGAGGGGTTTTACCCAAAACCACCTTATAAAACCCCTAGGCAGAAAATATCCGCCTTTATCCCATACAATCCTTGCTGTAAAACGGCCTTGCGCTGGATTTAGTACAACAAACCCCGCCAGGAATGTACAACAACTACTATCGGCCCCCAGTTGGCCTTCTAGCTTGTTTATAGAGGGGTAGGATAGCAGAAGAGTAATGTATTCTAGCTCTTTATTTGATTCTTACTGTAAAAGGACGCCCAGCCAAAAGCCTTTCCGGCACGTTTCCAGCTAGAAAGGAATAAGACGACTGGCATAAAGACGTGTTGAAACAAACCCTAAAAAGGGGGAGAAGGGTGGAGGTTTTTAGCACGTATTTGATAAGGCGTTTGGCCGCTGCAGTTTGGCAGGATTTTATATGAAACAAGCCCCCCTCAAAACGCCGGCTAAAAAGGGGGGTAAACTGGCTAAATTAAATTTTTAAGCGGGTTTTTCCTTCATTCCCCTCCCCCGCTTCATTCGGCACGCCCCTCTCTAGCAAAAGGCCCTCCTCCTACAAGGGGCTATTAAGTTTTTAATGGTTTTTAATTCCCCCCTACGCAAACCGTAACTGAGCGATGTGTTTAAAAAGGCAGGCAAAAGCACTCTTGCTAGCGCCATATATTTTCCCCATTTATATGCCAATATATAGGCCCGACGACATATGCGCAAACAAAGATTTCTCCGCCCCTATACTAGGGGCATACAGCATACAAATCAAAAGGGTAAGGTAACAGTTACATACAAAAGAGGAGGTTCAAACAGATACGCTACAACAGAAGCTAGGAAAGATTTGGGATACATACCCGGCCCCACTGCCCATAAAACACCCAAGGAGGGTTCAATCAGAACGGAGCCTTAATACTATTAAACAAAGTACTGCAAGGGGAACGCGTTTAAAACTGAAAGGAAAGCGCAGCAGCCGGGGCATTTTCCCAACGGGAAGAGAGGTGCAGATAGGGCTTTAAATCCGTTTCAGTAAAATAACTCAAACGCCACTGAACAGACAATAACAAAGTTTTCCAAAGGGGAAATTCCAACCCAAATACCGCCCGATAATACTGTAACGAGCCGGACTTTCCCCCAGATAATGCCAAATCATAACTCCAATCCCTTTTGCCAACACCTAAAATTAAATATTGAGAGGGGACGGTATCGGGGGTAAAATTAATTTTTATCATTCCCCCCACCTCACGCTGGGAAATATTTTGAAAGGAACTTTCTTGGCTTTTGCCTAATAGAGAAGAGATTTCTCCCCCCACCAACAGCCATCTGGTCAGCCATATCCCCGCATAGCCATTTATGGCTACACTTTGTTTTAATACGGTTACGTCTTGTATGGTTTTCCATTGGGTAAAAGGATAGTATATGCCTGCGCCGGCTTCCACGCGTCCGCCAAACAAGCCGGGGGAAGAGGATGTATTAAACAAAAATCCCCCCTCCTGCCCATACAGATTAAACGACATAAAAAAACAGGCGCCTAAAAACGCACCCTTTAGCAACCAACGGCTGTATTTCATTTATTTATTGTACCTTTTGAAACACAAGCCATAATATAACTTATTTAAATTAATAATTAGCTATATTTATCATTATTTCAACACATCAATTTTCCTCTTATTTTACGTAGTCAAACACATTGGGCGCGTTTGACTGCCTAGTTGCAAAAAGTTTAAACGGCCTTCTTTTTGGCCACAAATGCGTGATAGCTTTCTATTATGTCTATGCGTTTCAGTTTTATAACACATTTTATAACTGCCCCAAGGCCCCAAACACGTACTGAAACTAAGTTAAGCCCACTGCCTGCTAACCCCACACCACACACAAGCAGAAAAAAGGTTTTAGCTATGAGAAATTCCCCGCCGATTTGTACTTTTGTTACCTGTCAGACAAGCCCACCCTAAAACCAAAAACCCCGCCTATTAAAGGCGGGGTTTTATCTGTATTAAAACAGATTAGAAGCGGATGGTGGTACCGAGTTGATAGACGGTGGCGTCTTTTGCATTGACGTCCTGTTTCAAACCGGTGCCCAATTTGGCATAACCGATACCAGCAAACATTTCTACGCTTTCGTTATGCTGGTAGGTGGCGGTCAAATCAGCTTCTAAAGAAGCGGCATGGTGGCCGGCGCGTTCTTGGAAAGAGAAACCATCCAAGGCGAAGACCATCTTGTTCCATTTGTAATCCACACCTACGTTAAAGATGCGGGCATTATCAATAGAGGAAGCCGTATTGGCAACCGGGGTTAAGTATTTGCTTACCACTAAGCCCGGGGTGTAGGCGCCAAATTCAGACACCGTACCTTTTTGATACAAGAAGGCCGCACGAGGTGTAAACGCATCCATATTCAAAGACGCATCTAACTTCACAAAATACGGAGTATCTTTGCCTTCTTTAATCAAGCGGTTGCCTTGATGGCCGCGGGCAGCTTCTACGCTTACGCCAAAAGCTTCCGGCAAGTAGGCCAATTTGGCACCATAAAAGCCTTCATATTCAGGGGCATTGTCTTCATCTTTCAAGGCATAGCCATAAACTTGGGCTTTCATCGTGTCCGTTAAGTTTAAGCGGATGTCCGCACCATAAATATTGGCATTTCTGGGAAGCATATTGGAGTCGGTATAATTGGTTTTACCGGCCAACACGGTTACGCTCTTAAAATCATCAGCATAGGTCAGTTTGGCAGCTTCCAAGCTGGTCGGTTGTACGTCCAAAGCAGCCATATAACCGCTCTTGGGGCCAAAGTACATGGTCATGCTGTCTTCGTCGCCGTAGAATTGGCGGCCGAGGGTCAGCTCAAAGCAGTCAAACAAGTTGGACAACACCACATTGGCTTCCGCCAAGTGGATTTTTTGCAAATATCCATCAGAGGTTTCAGAACTAATTGCAGTACCAGACGTAGAGCCATCCCAGCCAGTGGCATACCAGAACTGTACATTGGCTTTAACGTCTTCCGTTAAATCCGCAGCTAAACCCGCCACAACACGGGAAGCAGCAGA
>CALUUY010000033.1 GCA_944324095.1 uncultured Elusimicrobiales bacterium | reverse complement strand
CTGCCTAATGAAAATTTAGAAAAATACTCCAAGATGCTTGCGGTGTACTCCTTCCCCGGGCTAAAAGAGAAACCCCCACAACAAGCCGTAAAACACGTAGCCGCCGCCGTGCAAGACAATAACATCGCCCCCACGTATGAAATACACCCTTCGGCCGATAAAAATGCCGCTATAATTGATTTTTTGGTTTTTGGCCCCGGTGCCACTATGGCCGAGTACAATATTTTTAAATATGTAAAAGAAAATGACCAAATGAAAGCCTTGCAATTTGTGGCCCGCTGGTATGGTTCCAAGGACGAAACCTCCTTAAAAAACGCGCAGGACTTTGCCACCACTTACTTAGAAAACCGCCAAGAATGGATAAAAAACATAGATGCACTGCCTCTGCCTACTTTATATGAACAAGATTATTCCATTCCGTCCACCGCGGAAACCACACAGCCGTCCGCTACCTTACACACTACTCAACCCAAAACCCAACCGGTTGCACAACAGTAAGCCCCACCATATAACCGCATTTTTTAAGAAACCTGGCTATCCGCCAGGTTTTTTATTCCGCAAACACTACACCCATAAAACAAAACATCGCCCTGCCTGGCCCCACTCTTGGCAAATCAGCCCTAATTTTATAAATCACAGCCCACCTGCTTATATGCTCACTAAAGGCCTTTTGGGAGGCCCTTTTTCATCTAAACAAAAAGCGCAGGCTGTGTAGCAAAAAAGCTTTTTTAAACCACCTAGCCCTTTGGCAGGAAGGGATGTTTTGTGAGCACAAAAACTAACAATCAGGCACCCTTTCACGAGCAATTTTCCATACAACTGGTACAAAAAGGGGAAATTTCTAAAAATGTTTTAAACACACAAAAAATAAGACAAAAATTAATAATACTTAAAAAATAAACATTTTTCTTCTTTTGTTACAACAAACAACAAAAGATAAATTTAGCAATATATTTTAAAAACACTTATAATATAATAGTTTTTATTTTTAGATACATTTTTGCTTTTTATAATATTTTATTTTTATTGTTTTTACAAACAGGGTAAAACGCTGGCGATTTACCGAAACAAAAGGGTTAAAAAACAAAAAGAGGAGCAAAAGAAGGCAGGCCTAAACACCAAAAAGCTCCAGTAAAACTTAAGATACCCGGTTAACAGAACGTTGTTTAGGAGTTCCAAATACCTTTTACCCGTAAAAAGCCGATGTGGCAGACTCAATTCTATATGGTTATTGAACAATGCCTACACCGCCTATTTTCCCTCTGCCACCCAAGGCGTGTCCTTAGAGGACGTCTGCTGCTATTAATGTAAAAACACAAAGGACTACCTTTTTAATCCGCCCATTAATATAGGGTGAACGTGGGGTTTGTGGTTAGTATGCGGGGGCCGGTATTTAACGATAAGGAAGGACGTTTCTAAGTATATTCTGCCCGTATAAATAGAAAAGGCACGCTAGGGAGGATGTTATTGCCAGTATGGCAAGGGGTTTTTACACGGCAAAACTTGCTTACATCCAAGAAAACACTCTTTATTTTTCATTGCTTGGTGATTGTTTACAGAGATGTATAAGAAGCAGATATAGGAATAAATTTTACACCTAGATTCCCGTACATTTAAACACAAGTATTCCTTCTATTTGTCTAGGACAAAAAAGGTTGATAGCTATTGGACAGCTAACATCAATCACTCCAACTGACGCCTAGGCTATGCTTACTGTTAAAGACTGTAACGCTAAAACCGCTTTCACCCCCAAGCTTGCTAGTTACGCCAAGGAGGCAGGTATTGTTCGGAAGGCTTCTAATCTATTATTAGAAGATAAAAAACACAAAAAACGAATGTTTTACCCAAACCAGCGCTCCAGACAATAGGGGGGAATGTAGGGTGCCCAAGTTTTAAGCATCCCCTTCTCTTCCATACCTCTAAAGGGCACTATACCGCATAACACTGTAACTGAACAACACAACAAAAAACCCCGGGTACTTAGTTGTACCCGGGGTTTTTAAAAACAACCTTATTTGTGTTTCTTTTTGGCCAATACGTCTTTAGCCGCAGCTTGAGCAGCAGCCAAACGCGCTATCGGCACGCGGAAGGCAGAGCAAGACACATAAGTAAAGCCTTCCCGGTGGCAGAATTCCACGCTTTCCGGGTCACCGCCGTGTTCACCGCAGATACCCACTTTTAAGTTGGGTTTAGCGTCTCTTCCTTCCACTACGGCGTGTTCAATAAGCATACCCACACCGCGCTGGTCTAAGGTTTGGAAGGGGTCAGCTTCCAAGATACCTTGTTTTAAGTATTCGGGCAGAAAGGAGCCAATGTCGTCGCGGGAGAAGCCGAACGTCATTTGGGTCAAGTCGTTGGTGCCGAAGGAGAAGAAATCCGCTTCTTGGGCTACTTCATAAGCCAAAACAGCCGCACGGGGGATTTCAATCATCGTACCCACAGAAAATTGCAACTTTTTGGTTTTAAACGCAGCGCAAACTTCATCATAAGCTTGGCGGATTAACTTCTTTTGGGAAATAATTTCGTTTACGTCGCAGGTAAGCGGAATCATTACTTCCGGCGCGGCTTTTACGCCTTCTTTTAACAGTTCGGCCGCGGATTCAAAAATCGCTTTAGACTGCATAAGCGTAATTTCCGGATAGGTTACACCCAAGCGGATACCGCGGTGCCCCATCATCGGGTTTACTTCGTGCAAGCTGGCAGCACGTTCTTTAAATACGTCCATCGTAATACCCAACGCTTTGGCCAGCTCAGCCTGTTTTTCAGGTAAGGTGGGCACAAATTCGTGCAGGGGCGGATCCATCAAACGCACGGTAACGCCAAAGCCAGCCATCGCTTTCATAGTGGCTTTGATTTCCTTCTTCATATACGGGAAGAGTTCGTTTACCGCTTTTTTGCGTTCTTCTTCGCTGCCGGATAAAATCATCTTGCGCAGGATAAAGAGCGGTTTTTCGGAATTTTTGCCGTAGAACATGTGTTCAATACGGAACAAGCCAATACCTTCCGCACCAAATTTACGGGCGTTTTTGGCGTCGTCTTCCGTGTCAGCATTAGCGCGTACTTTTAATACGCGTACTTTATCGCACAAGTCTAAGAATTTGGAGAGGTTTTTATTGCCTTCCCCGGCTTCCAACATCTTTAAAGCGCCGTCATACACCCAACCTTTGGTGCCGTTTAAGGTTAAATCGTCGCCTTCTTTAAAGGTTTTGCCGCCCATAGTAACGGTTTTGGCGTCCAGGTTAATTTCCAGCTCGCCGCAGCCTACAATGCAGCATTTACCCCATCCGCGCGCCACTAACGCTGCGTGAGAGGTCATCCCGCCGCGCTGGGTTAAAATACCAGCCGCCGCACGCATACCTTCAATGTCTTCCGGGTTGGTTTCTTCGCGCACTAAAATGGCGTTTTTGCCCGCTTCCTGCAGTTTAATGGCATCGGCCGAGTTAAATACAATCGCACCGCACGCACCGCCGGGGCCGGCAGGCAAGCCTTTGGCTATGGGTTTTACCTGCGCTTCGGCTTTCGGGTCAATGGCCGGCAAAAGCAGTTCGCCCAGCTGTGCCGGGGTTACGCGCAAGACCGCTTCTTCCTTCGTAATCAAGCGTTCTTTTACCATATCCAACGCCATCTGTACGGCAGCGGTACCATTTCTTTTGCCTACGCGGCACTGCAACATCCAAAGTTTCTGGTCTTCAATGGTAAACTCAATGTCCAACATATCGTGGAAATGTTTTTCCAGCTTCTTTTGGATAGCGTCCAACTCCTTATATACTTTGGGCATTACTTTATCCAAAGTAGGCAAGTGGGCGGAATGGGCATTGGCAGACCATTTGTTCATAGGAGACGGAGTGCGAATACCGGCCACCACGTCTTCACCCTGGGCGTTGATTAAATATTCACCATAGAAGTGGGCATCCCCATTACCCGGGTTACGGGTAAAGGCCACGCCGGTGGCGCTGGTTTCACCCATATTGCCAAACACCATCGTTTGTACGTTAACAGCGGTGCCCCAATTGTTCGGGATGTTTTCAATATTGCGGTAAGCAATGGCGCGTTTACCGTTCCAAGAAGCAAACACCGCGCCAATGGCGCCCCAAAGCTGTTTCATCGGGTCATCCGGGAATTCGCTGCCCAACACTTTTTTAACCGTGGCTTTAAAATCGGTGCACAGCGTTTTTAATTCCTCAGCCGGGATATGGGTATCATCTTTTACGCCCAATTTTTCTTTTAAGGCTTCCAGTTTGCCGTCCAAAATTTTGCGGATGCCTTCCCCGTCTTTGGGTTCAATGCCGGCGGCTTTTTCCATCACTACGTCGGAATACATCATAATCAAACGGCGGTAGGCATCATACACAAAGCGAGCATCGCCGGTTTTGGCAATCATACCGGGGATGGTTTTCTCGGTCAAACCGATGTTTAAAATGGTTTCCATCATACCCGGCATAGAAGCACGGGCGCCGGAACGCACGGATACTAACAACGGGTTCTTTTCAGAACCAAATTGTTTTTTGGTTTCGCGTTCAATTTTTTTCAAGTTAGCTTCTACATCCGCTTTTAAGGTTTTGGGATAGGTGCGTTTGTTGTTCCAATAGTAGGTGCAGACTTCGGTGGTAATTGTAAATCCGGGGGGGACGGGCAGTTTTAATAAACCGGCCATTTCAGCCAAGTTGGCGCCTTTTCCGCCCAAGAGCTCTTTCATACTGCCGTTGCCTTCGGCTTTTCCTGCCCCGAAGGAGTAAACGTGTTTAGTGGCTTTTTTTACAGTCTTTTTAGCCGCAGGTTTAGCGGCTTTTTTGACGGTCTTTTTTACCATTGCGTGTCTCCATATAAAATATCATCAAACGGGCCTGGGGCCCGTTTTAATCTTCTATATTGTATTACATTTCCTCAAAAAAGAAAAATTTTTTCTTTAAAATATTTTTATCATCTTTTTTTGCTAGAATATTACAAAATTAAATAGGAGGGGAATATTTATTATATGAATAATAAAGGAACGTCTTTTTTGCAATTTTTGGTTTTTTTATTGGTTTTAACGGTGGGGGTGTTTGTATTGTTTCCTAATACGGTACCTGTTCCGTTAGGCAGCGCTATGAATCAAATGGGGCTAACCCAAGCAGAAAAAAGCATATTAGAACAAGGCAAGCAAGCCTTTAACGCCTCTGCCAATTCAAGTTTGGACGATCATTTTACAATGATAAACGAACTCCAAATTCCGCAAGCCGTTTATGATAGCATTCCCACAAATCCTTCTTTTCAAGAATATTTAGTGGGCAACAAAAAACAGGTACTTTTTTTTAATATAAAAGGAGTGGCCGTTGCCCAATACTTCAGTAATGCCATAGACCAGGCCTTTTTGGCGCCCGATATACAGGCCTCCTATCAGAAAAACGTTATACCGTTTTCTTCGGCTGACATTAATTTATCCTGCAACCCGCCCCACACTACCTGCCCGGAGGCCTGGTTGGTGCGCAACTGCTCTACCAAAATCTGCATTATTAACCCGCAGACCCGCCGCGTAATAGTGGCCGATGTATTTAAAGACTATCTGGTAAAACCGTTACTTGAAAAATACAAAAACTGGTAAACAATGAAAATAACTTTTACTATTTTGTTTATTATTTTGGTGCTCATCAGCATCAATCAATATACCGGGTGGGAACCGGCCGATTTACTTCCGCCCCAAACGGTATCTGTCCGCCCGATAAGCGAAGCAGAACTAAATGCCTCTGTTCAACTGGTAGATATAGACGAGAAAATATACCGCGCTACGCCCAAATCTCCCAGCAAATGGGCGGCCCCGCTGTATGGAGATCAAAAAACGGCTGTCCTAATAAATTGGAAAGGAAGCAATAGGGCTTTATTGTCGCCTTTTAAAAACCTGCTTAGAACACCGGAAAACAGTGCTGTTTACAAACGCAATATTTATCAGCTTCGGGGAAGTTTTCAAACTTCTGCACGAGACTCTTTTAAAGGGTTTTTAATTGACAACTGCGGAAAACAAGCGGCCTGTATCATTAACCCCCGCACCCGGCAGGCGGCTATTCTCACTAAAAAAGACCCTAGCTATATGGCCGCTTTTTTTGAAAGATACCGTAATTGGTAAATAAAAAAAACCGCCTGCAAAACAGGCGGTTTTTTATTCCTCTTTTGTCATAAAGTTTATTTGCCGGCATTCCGGCGTAAATACTCCCCGTGAAACCCGGGTGAAAAATGAACCCTTCGGCCAATACCGTTTAATTTTTCAATTAAATGGTTTAAATATAAGGACGCGTCGCTGCCGGTATGCACCTTGCCCGGGTATAGATTGTAACGCTCTTGGCTGGCCATATCGGTTACGTTGGGCATAAGCACATTAGCACCGCTTTGTAAAGCCAACAAGCGCCCTTGCGGGTGTAAACTTTCCATAGCTGTTGTAGCGGGGATGTTAATATCCGGCAGTAACAAGCGCATAAGCGCCATCATTTTTAAAGCAAGTGTAAAATGCCCGGCAGATGTTTCCGCTCCCAACGGGGTTTGCGGATGAGGAATAAACGGCCCGATACCGGCCATATCTACGGGAATAGATTTAAAAAACAATAAATCCTCTGCTAAACTTTCCAGCGTTTGCCCGGGCAACCCCACCAACGAACCCGAACCCACTTCATAGCCAAGTTCCTTTAAATCACGCAAACAGCGGGCGCGGTTGTCCCAACTCATACCCGGATCCCACTTTTCATAAAGGGCTTTATCCGTTGTTTCTATACGAAGCAGATACCTGTCTGCCCCGAATTGGCGAAAAAGAGCATACTCTTCACGCGTTTTTTCACCAATACTTAAAGTAAGCGCCAGGCCCATTTTTTTTATGGCTTGAATGATGTGCGCCAGACGCTGGGGGGGGAAGCCATCATCTTCGCCGGATTGTAATACTACTGTTTTGTATCCTATATCAGCCGCTTGGCGGGCAATGTCTAATATTTCCTGTTTGCTAAGCCGGTAACGGGCCGCTTGTTGATTATCACGTCTAAGCCCACAGTAACAGCAGTTGTTTTTACAATAACTGGAAAACTCAATTAACCCGCGCAGATAAACTTCATCCCCCACGTATTTTTGACGCACGGCATCGGCTGCTTTAAATAAGAAAGCGGCGTTTTCCTCTTCCTTTAATAAGCAAACGATTTCCGCCCGCTCCAGTTGGTGGGTTTGTTGTGCTTTTTGAATTAAATCCAATACATTCATTTTAATAAGCGGCAGGAGGTGGCGGGGGCGGAACCGGCGAGGCAGGAGCCTGCGGCTGCAGTTCATTGAGCAGATAATCCACCACGGTTTCGGCAGACGCCATATGTCCATCCGGCCCGGCAGGGATTACCTTGTATCCCAGCTGGCCTAAACGAACCAGATTATCCTGCACGGCGGGGTTATTATACATACTTTGCAGCATAGAAGGCGCTACCAGCTTAATACAATCACAGGCTAATGCCGTACAGCTTATCAAATCATCCGCCATACCGTGGGCAATTTTAGCCAGCATATTGGCACTGGCGGGGGCAATAAGCAGCACTTTGGCCCCGGTAGCCAAGGTTTTATACGGTTGATTGGGGCCGGCTTGAAACATTTCCACCGGGCAGGTGTTATTGGTTACATCCTCCAAGGCAGCAGGGGATATAATGGAAGAGGCGCTGTGGGTCATAACCGGGTGCACGTCAAAACCGTGCCGCATTAACAAAGCCGCTAAATCCGCCGCTTTATACGCATACAAACATCCGCAGATACCTAAAACCAGTTTTTCGTTATCCCACATAAAACGCCTCCTGAGAATTAAAATTTGCTTACGTCTAGTATAGCAAAAAAATAGGCCTTGGGGCCCATTTTTTAATGGGCCTGCCCGCTTGTGGGGCCTAGGCCTAAAATAGGCCCTGCCTTGGGCCTAATGACCCTGTTTATTTTACGTCTAAAAAGTTATCTTAATAGTAGAAAGAAACAAACGGCGGAGGTGAAA
Organism: uncultured Elusimicrobiales bacterium; assembly: GCA_944324095.1. Classification (GTDB taxonomy): domain Bacteria; phylum Elusimicrobiota; class Elusimicrobia; order Elusimicrobiales; family Elusimicrobiaceae; genus Avelusimicrobium. The sequence goes on along the minus strand of CALUUY010000033.1, from coordinate 9,306 downwards.
ATTATGATCACCAATAAAGAAAGCGTCATTTTTACCCAAATAACCAAAAAACGTAAACTGGACAGAGAATTTGCTTGGATCAGCCGCGAGTTTAAAGATTTTCATACCCTCTCAGATATTGAGATTAATAACGTAGAAAGATATGCCGCTTTGCATTTAGGCTATCAATTTTAAGTATCTAAGTAATCCTCCTACAAGAAACACCCAAGCCCGCCGGCCAACCCTTCCGGCGGGCTTTCCCTTTTAATAGATCAATAGGCCTACCCCCAAATAGGTCTAAAGACTCTGGCAACAAACAACAAAATTAACTACTCTATATAAAGTAAGGGTTATTTATAAAGGAGAGAACAGAATGATTAAAAAAATCAGTCTAGTTTTATTAATGATGTTATTTTGCTTTCCGGCTTCGTATGCTCAGAAGAACTTTTTTAAAGGGCTAATGAAAAAAGTTTCTGAGTCTAAGACCGCAATTTATAAAGCAGCATCTGATAAATTTCCGCAGTTGTTTGGTAAATCGATAGCATCTAAAGAAGAGATGGCACGGATGGAAGCACAACGCCGCCTTCAAGAACAAGAAGCCCAAAAACGGGCAGAACTAGAACGCTACCTAGAGGCTGAAAGAGAAGCGCGTCTTGCAAGAGAACGCCAAGAACAGGAACAAATTTTGGCTCAAAAAGAAAAGGCTCGTAAAAAAATGGAAGAAAGACGCATGATGGCCAAAAACCCTGTAATAGCTATAGAAAGAGACATCGCCATCAGGACTGACCTCTTTGAAGAACAATTGAGTAGCGAACCACATATTTTTAATTGGATGATATCCCCGGCGCAAAATAACAAGCTGATTCAAGAAGACCCTAGAATTGTCTATTTAACCCAGCACAAAAAAACAACAAATGCCAAAATACAAACCGCACGCGCACAATCAAATACAATAAATGCAGCCAGAACGGCCAAGGTCGCCAATACTTATGCCAAAGTTAGAGAAGCTATAAAAAACAAAGAAGCAGTTACTCCGGCACAATACAAAATCTGGTCTCAGGAACAGGCTAAACAATATGCAGTTGCTCTTATTGGGCGCAGTGTGCCTAAATCTGAAATAAAAAATACATTTATAGGCTTTACAACAAGTGAGTCAGGAACAGTCTTTTATGTAAATGGAGCAAACGAGGTAGCCAGAGGTATACAAAATGTAAGGAAATATGTTACAACTTTACAGTTAGATTGGCTGGCCCAAAGCCCACTGGTGGATGGAAGAGTAATATTAGATGTTCCGCAAAGCAGAGCCGAGGTTGCTATATATGATAACCCTGCAGAGGCTATAAAAGATTTCCGCCAGACATTAGGGGATAAATACGCCGAAAGAGAATTCTCTAGATTGAGAAAAGCCCACAATCTGGATACTGAAGTATATCTCCGTTCCAAATATGGGGAAGATGACATCATTCAAGCCAGAAACAAAGCACTTCAAGAAACCTTCGGTGATGAACTGGATAAGACTTTGCTGGCTGAAACCAACAAAACCAAAATAGAAAATATTAACGAAGAGCTTGCCCGTATTGCTCATGAAAAAATAATGATAGATTTTAAGACGGAGCAAATTGTGTGGAAAGCTCAGCACAATCCTGATTACGCACCTTTGGTTGATTTAAAATTATTAGAACAGAACCAAACCCAAATCAATCAAATGTTAAAAAAAGAAGTGCAAAGACGTAACAATTTAGTTAAAACCAGAAGAGAGTTGTTATTACGAGTGGGAAAAAATTACACTCAAATAAACAAAAAAGTTCCAACGCATGCTAAAACTCTTATTGATATAGAAAAACGTCAAATGCAGGCGGTTGAAGCCATACGCCAAGCTGTGCCTCCGGCTGAATACAAAACAACGTTCAAACTCTTTCAAGGTAACAACATATATGTAAATGGAGAAAATGATGTTCTGGTTGGTCTAAACGAGGTTAAACGATACATCACTACGCTTCAATTGGACTGGCTGACAGAAAAACCAATTGCCGCCGGGCACGTACTCTTAGAGGTTCCGTTTAGCAATTCCGGATACAAAATATTGAAATAATAAACTTACAGTCGTCCGTTTTCTTGTCCCCCGTAAGCTTAATGCCCGCGGGGGACAAATTTGTATATGCGCCCCGTACGCTATATTCTGCGGGTCTATGCTTACTGACACGCAATCTTTACCACAAGCCGAAACCTGCTTTTAATATATAATGGTATTATGAAACTTATTTTTTATTTTATAAAAAGCGTTTTACAGGGGCTTTTGTTGTGTTGGTATCCCGGGGGGAGGGATAGCCGCAAGCAATACCGATGTTTTATTGTATTTGTTTTTTGTGCAGTTTTTGGCTGGAGTTGGGCCGCTCATCACTTATGGGGCCAAGGCAAAGAGCCCTTTTACTTATATGGCGTATTGGGGTGGCTAGTGTTGGCCTTGTATATGAGCGCCGTGCGCCGCGGGCACGATTTAGGATACAGCGCAGGGCACACATTGCAACATTATTGGCGTTTTTCTGCCTATCCGTTACTTTTGTTAAAACAAGAAGGGCAGCCTTATGCCAATGAATATGGCCCCGCCCCCCAAGATTAACAAGCCAATAAGCCCACGAATTTGCTATACTACTATAAGAGATAAGGATAAAGAACATAGATATGTTCTTTATCCTTTTTATTTGGTATAATTAAAATGTACTTTTGTAAGTATAAAATAAAATTAAAAATAGGAGAAGATTGGTCTCCGGCTCGGTATCCCTTGGGATAAGAGATGCTTGGTCGGCAGGTTTCAATCTAAGTGTAAAAAAATATGGTACTTTCCATGCAAGACAGAAAAGACATCATCAGCAAATTCCAGACCAGCGCCAACGACACCGGTTCCGCGGCCGTCCAGATTGCCTTGATCACCGAAAGAATTCAATACATTTCCAAACACCTCAAAGCCAACCCGAAAGACTTCGCCGGCGAAAGAGGCCTCAACAAATTAGTAGGCCAGCGCAAACGCCTGTTGGCTTATTTGAAAAGAACTGACTTTGAAAAATACACCCAAGTAACCAAAGAATTGAAATTGAGAAAATAACCGCTTATGCAAAATTTCAACCATAATTTTGACATCCAAACCGTAGATGTGGAAGTAGGCGGGCAGAAAATCACATTACAAACCGGTCTAATTGCCAAACAGTCTGACGGGGCCGTGGTGGCCACGCTGGGCGAAACTATGGTATTAGCCACCGCTGTTTCCACCAAGGAGCAAAAACCCGGTATTTCCGATTTTACTCCGCTTACCGTCAATTATAAGGAAAGAACCTATGCCGCCGGCAAAATACCTGGCGGTTTTTTTAAGCGCGAAGGCCGCGCCAGCAAAAAGGAAACGCTTTCCTCCCGTATTATTGACCGCACCATCCGCCCGATTTTCCCGGAAGGTTTTGCCTGTGAAACCAACGTAACGGCTATGGTTATCTCCAGCGATGACAAGCACGATGCCGATGTACTTTCCGTACTGGCTTCCTCTGCGGCGCTGGTTATTTCTTCCATTCCGTTCAATGAACCTGTGGCCGCCGTACGCGTGGGCCGCATTGACGGGCAATTCATCATCAACCCCACCAAAGAACAGGAAGCATCCTGCGATATGGACTTAGTCATCGCTGGTTCTGCCCAAGGTCTTTTAATGGTGGAAGGTGGCGCCAAAGAAGTGGAAGAAAGCGCCATTATCAAGGCTATGGAAGTAGCCAAGCCGGAAATTGACAAAATGTGTGCCGTGCAGCTCAAACTGCGCGAACTGGCCGGCAAACCTAAATTTGAATACGTTGTGGAAAAACTGCCGCAAGAAGTGGCCGATTTGGCCAACGGCAAATTCCGCGAAACGGCCAAACAAATTCTGCACGCTTTTTCCGACAAGCAAACCCGCGATACGCAGGTTGCCCAATTAAAAGCTTCTTTTACCGAAGAATTAACCCCCAACTATGCTGAAAATGCCGCCGTTTATGCAGGCATTGCGCTGGAAAACATTATGTATGAAGAATCCCGCGCGATGGTGCTGAACGAAGGTGTTCGCGTGGACGGGCGCAAACCGGACGAAATCCGCCCGCTCAGCTCTATGGTAGGGCTCTTGCCGCGCGCGCATGGTTCTGCCTTGTTTACCCGCGGGCAGACCCAGTCTTTGGCAGTGGCCACCTTGGGCACGCCGGACGATAAGCAAATGGTGGAAGGGTTGGACGACACCAGCTACGAACGCTTTATGCTGCATTACAACTTCCCGGGTTTTGCCACGGGTGAATGCAAACCGGATCGTTCTCCGGGGCGCCGTGAAATTGGGCACGGGGAATTGGCCCGCCGCGCTTTAATGCCGTTAGTGCCGTCTGAAGAAGAATTCCCGTACACCATTCGTGTGGTGTCTGATATTATGGAATCTAACGGTTCCTCTTCTATGGCCAGCGTATGCGGTGGTTCCTTGGCCTTGTTTGATGCCGGCGTACCGATGAAAGCGGCCTGCTCCGGTATTGCTATGGGCTGCATCAGCGGCAATGGCAAATTTGTCGTTCTGTCCGACATTATGGGCCTGGAAGACCACTTGGGCGATATGGACTTTAAGCTTACCGGTTCCCGCAAAGGTATTACGGCGTTCCAGATGGACGTTAAACTCAAAACCGGTATTCCGCTGGACGTGTTGACCCAAGCTATTGCTCAGGCCACCCGCGGGCGTATGCACATTATGGACCATATGGAAAAAACCATTGCGGCTCCTAAATCCAGCATTTCCCGCTTTGCGCCTATCATCTTTAAGATGAAAATTCCTGTGGACAAAATTGGCGCCTTAATCGGCCCCGGCGGCAAAAACATCAAACGCATTACCGATGCCACCCAAGCCAAGATTGACATTGAAGAAGACGGTACAGTTACCATTGCCGCCGCCAACAGCGACCGCTTAGACCAAGCCAAAGCTGAAGTGGAAGCAATGACCGCTGAACCGGAACTCAACAAAATCTATAAAGGTAAAGTAGTTTCCATACAGCCTTTTGGGGCGTTTGTGGAAATTCTGCCCGGGAAAGACGGCCTCTTGCACATTTCCGAAATTGACAAAAAACGCATTAACAAGGTAGAAGACGTGCTTCACCTTGGAGACATTGTAGAAGTAAAATGCGTGGAAATTGACAATAACGGCAAAGTGCGCTTGTCCCGCAAAGTCTTATTAAAATAGCCGTACATTTAACAAAAGGCTCCGTCTTTACCGGCGGGGCCTTTTGTTTTTTATTTCTATTTATTAGAATAAATAGATAGTTTTAAGCGGCCCGAACAGTAGCCCCTCGCCGCCATTACAAAAGGCAAAAGGAGTAATTATGAAAACGCTGGATGTGCGTATTTGGATAGAAGAATTAACCCGCCATTTACAAGCGGCCTTTGGAAAACGCTTATTATTTGTAGGCCTGCAAGGCAGCCGTGCACGGGGGGAATTTACCCCGCAGAGCGATATTGACGCCGTTGTGGTACTGGATAAACTAACGGCCGAAGATTTATCCATTTATAAAGAAATACTCAACCAAATGCCGGAAAATGACAAAGCCTGCGGTTTTATAAGCGGGGCGGAAGAGCTAAAAAATTGGCCTCGGCAAGAACTTTTTCAATTTAAAAATGACACGCAAGACGTATATGGCCGCCTGGAGCCTTTACTGCCCGAATTAACCCGCCAAGACGCCTTTTGGGCTATGCAAACCGGCGCCGGAACCATATACCACGCTTTATGCCACACCTATCTGCACGGCAACTTAAATAGTATTCTGCCGGGATTATGTAAAACGGCCTTTTTTGTATTACAAGCGCAGTATTATTTAAAAACCGGGCTGTATGTAGCCAAAAAAGAAGAACTGCTGCCACTGGTGCCCAGTAAAGAAAAATCCTTTTTGACGGTTTGCCTAAACGGGGGGGAAATACAGAACCCCAAGCAACTGTTTTTAAATATGTTAGAGTGGAGCGGGCAGTTGTTAAGAGATTCTTCTTTATTGTAATTTAATCCAAGGCCCCGTCTAATATTCGGGGCCTCTTTGGTATAATAGTAAATATGTTAGCTAGACCAATCAAAAGCCTGTTGTTGGCGGGGGTGTTATTTTTAGGCGGCTGTGTGTATAAAAAACCCATCGTTGCCTACCCGGAACAGAGCTATACCCCCAATACCAGTTTCCCATTTAGCTTAGCGGTAGAAATTCCTTCCCAGCCCCGGTTATTTTTTGAATGTTTATCCCCGTGCTGTGCGGCGTATTTGCCGTTTGAACTGGCTGTGGAAGAACAAACCGCACAGGCCTTAGCCCAAAAACTAAACCAAGCCGGGTCTAACGCGCAAGCCAGGCCCACCGCTTTAACGGCCGGGTATGACTACACGGCCCGGGTGGAGTTTTTTCCACAGTTTAACTCTCCACAAAACTGCAAGCTAAAACCGCACTATTATAAAATTTCTTCTTATGAGCCTTTTAACGCAGTGCTGCGCGTTACCATACGCCACCGTAAAACCCAAGAAATTACCGCCCAATATGAAGAAAGCCTTTTTATACAACCGCAATTTTCTCTTTCGGCCCGTGTGTTAAGTGTCATCGCCCCTTATACTTTGGGCGCCTTTAGCCCTATGCAAATGCAGGCCATGGGCGGAAGTTTATCCACCCAAATACAAGCCGCCTTGCAAGAAATGTTAGATAAAATAATCCGTTATATGCAAGAAGACAAACAACTTTTTACGGCACCGTTTAGCGCCCTGCAGGAAGAAGAACTCTCCTCCTCCGGCCGTTATCAACATTTATTGCAAAGTGTCGTGCACATACACAACCCAAAAACTAAGAGTAGCGGCTCTGCCTTTTTTATTAGTGCAAACGGATGTATGCTCACGGCGGCCAGCCTAGTAAAAGACACGGATGAGGTGGATTGGACGCATTCCTCTGCCGCCAATAGCTCTGTGCGCCGGGCGCGTGTGGTGGCGCGTAATACCGCGCGTAACTTGGCCCTATTAAAAGCTGAAGGGGAGGACTTCCGCCCCTTGGTTTTAAGTTCCCAAAACCCGCACCGTTTTAAAGAGGAAAAAGTCATTTCCTTAGGCAGCGGCAAAACCCCCGTTACGCAAGGCGTGCTAAGCGGGGTGAGCCGTATAAATGGCACCCGCAGCTTACTGGCAGACAGTGTTTTTGTAACGGCCCATATAGGCGGGCCCCTGGTATTGGGGGAAAATGCAGAAGTGCTGGGAGTAAATACAGCCTCCTTGGAACCGGGCCTTACGCAGGCGGTAAGTTTATTTGAAATAGAAAAATTATTTCCGCAAATTATAACGGAAATACGGCCCTAAGCCCAGTGGGTGGGGTGTTTTATGTGTTAGCACGCTCAAAATTATGTAAAATAAAGGGAAGCAATTTTTAGTAAATTTATTACCGAGGTTATTTTCTTTATGAAAAAAACAGCAGCCAAAAAGAAAGTTTCTGCTCCGGCCGCTAAAACGGCGGGAAAAGAATCCCCTATTTTAAAAGAAGTAAAACAGCTTTACGGATTCATGCAGGACAATTCTTTAGATACCATTGAATATAACCAAAAAGGCCTGTACCTGCGCTTAGTAAAAGCCAAACCGGCCATTATGCCCGTACCCGTAAACGTGGGCGGAGCTGCCACCGTACAGGGCGCCGCTCATCCGGCGGCCGCGCAGGAACAATATAAAGAAGTAATCAAATCCCCGTTAATGGGTATCTTCTTCCGCGGGTCCACTCCTTCTGCACCGCCTTTTGTAAAAGAAGGCGCCCAAGTAGCTAAGGGTGACGTTATCTGCCTGATTGAAGCTATGAAGGTATTTAACGAAGTGCGGGCGGAATTCCCTTGTGTAGTTAAAAAAGTATTGGTAGAAAACGGTAAACCCATTAAACAGGGTGATGCGTTATTTGCCATTGAACGGATCTAATTATGAATCCTTTGCAAGAAACCATTCAAACCGCCGCCGCGCGGATTATGGAATACTTGGCGGAGCATAAAACGGCTTCTTCCTGGAAGTTGAAAATCAACATCCGCCTTTCCAGCTCTGTATTGTATATGGCGCTGGGCGTTCTGTATGCGGAAGGCAAAATAAAGCTGGAAGCAGACGAACTGAACTATAATGTTTCTTTGGCGCAAAGCCAACCGCTGCCGCCGGCCGCACCGGCCGCTCCGCAGCAGCCCGAGGCTTAATGCCCTTTTTTAGAAGGCCCGGCCTACCAGCCGGGCCTTTTTATAACCCAAATTCCTGGACAGCCCATTCACTGGTATAAGCTTCAAAAACTGATACTTGAAAAAAACCTTGTTTTCTACCGCCTTCTACCGCCAATAACAGGAAAATAATACTGCCTAAGTGGCAGATAAAAAAGGGGGGGATTACCCTAAAATAATCGTGCCCTTGTCTTGTGTAAATGCTTACAAAAAAGCCCGACTGCCCCTGGTTTAATATACCGCTTTCCAGCACAAAACCTAACAAGCTATTTACCCGCCCTACCGATTCCCTTCCTTTATAGCCCAGTAACACGTCCCATCCGCTACCAGTAATTAGCTTTGTAATAAGCCTAATTTGTTTAATTTACACAGGCTTTTTTACCCTTTTAAACAGGACGGCGCGTTTAAATTACAAACCCTTCAAAAAAATGTAAAATATACAGGTATGGCTAGATACACTTATACCTATAAAAAATCCAGAAAAAAAGCTAAAAAACAATCTGCCGCCCGTTGGCTGCCTACGGCCCTGTTCATTTTAGGGGCAGCTGCGTGTGTGTGGCTGTTTTGCATTTTATGGTTTAAAGTGGGCGGCGGAGCTGTGGGGGAAAGCGTAGCGCGGGAGCTCTATCAAACCCTGGGGCAAAGCGCTGCCTTACTGCCGGTATTTTTAGCCTATTGGTTGGTGCAAAGTATGCGCCAGAAAAGCGCCGCGTTTTTGTTTTTCTTACTAGGCAGCACGGTAACGCTGTGTGCATCGGCCAGTTTTTTAACTTTATTAAAATTAATCTTAACCGATTCCCAAATATCAGGCGGAAGCGTTGGCCAAAATATTTTTTATTGGTTTAAAGGGATTGTAGGTTCGTTTGGCGCGGGGGTATTTTCGTTAGCACTGGTATTGGTGGGGTTGCATATGTTGTTTGCCATTCCGTGGGCGGTTATTGTGCAAAAAACCGGGGAGTTTATCCGTTACGATTTTAATGAATGGATGAATGCGAGAGCGGAATTAAAAGAAAAAATTTCTGCCGGTAAGCAAGCCGTAAAAGAACAATCCAAAAAGGACAAAAAAGCCTCGTTATTAAAACAAACGCCTGAAGAGGAGGA
>CALUUY010000032.1 GCA_944324095.1 uncultured Elusimicrobiales bacterium | reverse complement strand
GTAAAGCCGCCCGACGTAAATTTAAAAGGGCTTGCTTTTTTTTTTTTTTGATAAATTTGATTAGAAATCAAATTTAATCAAAAAAGGGGTAAAAGATGAAAAACATTACAGCGAGGCAATTTAAAGGGTTTACGCTTATTGAGCTTTTGGTGGTAGTATTGATTATTGGTATATTGGCAGCCGTGGCTTTGCCGCAATATGAAAAAGCGGTGAATAAAAGCCGGGCGGCGGAGGCTTTGTCTATGATGCGTAGTTTATCGGCCGGGATAGAAGAATATGTTTTAGCTAACGGCAGTGTGCCTAGCAGTTTTGACCAATTATCCATTGTCCCTGCTAATAGCGCGCCTGATGCGGAAGGTTGTATTGCAAGTAAAAATTTTAAGTATTGTTTGAGATTCGGCCCCCGGTTGCAGGTCTATCCTATTAAAAATGCAGTTTATGGGTTGATTTGGTATTCTTCTATACAAAATATGGGAGTATCCGGTAAAAAGTTTTATTGTTATGCGCGAAAAACAAACTCAAAAGGGGCGGAAATGTGCAAATCTTTATCCGGGCACGATAATAAGATAACCTCCCCTACGGATTCCCAGGCTGATTGGTGGTATTTGGATTAAGAATAACGGCTTTTAGATGTATTGGGTAAAAATAAACCCCGGGTGCTTAAATACCCGGGGTTTTGTAATGGGTTTTGACGGTAAATTATTTTTTAATCATTTCCGCCAGTTTGGCTGCCGCTTCAGCCAGGTTCCAGCGTACGGCTTCTTTATCAGTGCGTTTTTTGTATTCGCATTGGCCGTCTTTTACCGTGCGGCTGCTTACTACCAGGCGGTGCGGAATACCAATTAAATCCGCATCTTTAAACTTAATGCCGGCGCGTTCGTCACGGTCGTCCATCAATACGGATATGCCTTTGGCTTCCAGCGCGGCGGAAATATCGTCGGCCTGTTTTTTTACGTCCGGGTTGGAGTCATAATCAATGGCTACCAAGCACACGTCAAACGGGGCGATAGGTTCGGGCCAGATGATGCCGTTATCATCGTGGGATTGTTCAATAGCGGCCGCCACCACGCGGCTTACCCCAATGCCGTAACAGCCCATAATCATAGGCTGGGCTTTTTGGTTTTCGTCCAAGTAAGTGGTGCCCATAGCGGCGGAATATTTGGTGCCCAGTTTAAATACGTGGCCCACTTCTATCCCGCGGGTAAATTGGAACGGTTTGCCGCAGCGGGGGCACAAATCCCCGGCGGAGGCTACTTTCAAATCCGCATAAACATCCACTTTAATATCGCGCAAGGGGGTTACGTTTTTGGTGTGTACGTCTTTTTCATTCCCGCCCGATACGCCGTTTACTACGCCTTTTACGTAATTATCGGCATAAATCATAATTTCCGGGTGTTTTTCTTTTAAGCCCTGCGCGCCGGCAAAGCCTACAAAAGAACCGGTAATGCGGGTATAGGTTTCTTCGTCCGCTTTGACCAGTTCGGTACATTTGAGAAGGGAACGGAATTTAGGTTCGTTGAGTTCGTGGTCTCCGCGCATTAAGGCCACCACCGGTTTGCCGTCAGCCATAAATAACAACAGTTTAATGAGTTTGCTGGTAGGCAGGTGGAGCATATTGGCTACGTCCTCAATGGTGTAAGCTTTGGGGGTGGCCACTTTTTCCATAGGCAAAAGTTCGGCTTCGTTAATGGGGGCAAATTCGGGGCATTTTACTTCAGCCTTTTCCGTGTTGGCGGCGTAACCGCAGGAGCAGTCCGCAATGGCGTCCTCGCCGTTATCGGCCAGCACCATAAATTCGTGCGAAAAATTGCCTCCAATGGCGCCTGTATCGGCCTCCACCGCTTTAAATTTGAATCCACAGCGGTTAAATACGCGTTGGTACGCGTCGTACATACGCTGGTACCAGTCGGAGGCGTCTTTATCGCTGGCGCAGAAGGAGTAGGCGTCTTTCATATAAAATTCCCGGGCGCGCATTACGCCAAAGCGGGGGCGGATTTCATCGCGAAATTTAGTACCAAACTGGTACAGGCATTTGGGCAGCTGTTTGTAGGAAGAAATGTCTTTTCTTACCAAGTCGGTAATGACTTCTTCGGCGGTGGGGGCTACGCAAAATTCACCGCCTTTGCGGTCTTTAATTTTTAGCAGTTGGTCTCCAAAATGGGCCCAGCGGCCGGTTTCTTCCCACAGTTCTTTGGGTTGGATAACCGGCAACCACAGTTCGCACGCGCCGGCTCTGTCCATCTCTTCACGTATGATTTGCTCCACTTTTTTGAGTACTTTCATACCCAACGGCAGCCATTCATACAGCCCGCTTGCCAGTTTGCGGATAAGCCCCGCGCGTATCATTAATTTGGCGGAAAGATTGTCCGCGTCTTTGGGGGCTTCTTTTAAGGTGGGGATATAATAGTTTGAGAGTTTCATTTTGTGTATTCCTTTTGTTTATTTTTTCCAAGTATTAATTTTGTCTATTAAAAAATCTACCCATTTTTCCTGGGGGAGTTTAAACATCGTTTGGCCTTTTTCAAAATACAAGCCTTCGCCTACACCTCCGGCTATGCCAAAATCGGCATCGCGCGCTTCTCCCGGGCCGTTTACCACACAACCCATAACGGCTATTTTAAGGCCGGTTGCTTTTTGCAGGAGTTCTTTATCGTTATAAATACGTTCTTCCAGCGCGTGCACCGTGTCTTTTACGTTCACTTGGGTGCGCCCGCAGGTAGGGCAGGAAATTAAATTGGGCCCGTATTCCCTTAATCCTAAGGCTTTTAAAATTTCATACGCAGCGCGTACCTGCATACGCGGGTCTTCCGTCAAGGAAACGCGTATCGTGGCGCCGATTCCTTTTTGCAGAAGCGTCCCCAGTGCTATGGCGCTTTTTACCGTGCCGCTTAAAAAGCTGCCGGCTTCGGTAAGGCCAATATGGAGGGGAATGTCTGACTGGGAGGCAAAAAGTTCGTTGGCTTTTAACGTGCGGTAGAAATTGTCGGACTTTAAAGACACCACCACGTCGTGAAAGTTAAGCTGTTCCAAAATATTGGCCTGTTCCAACGCTTCCTGCACCATTACTTCGGCCCATTTTTCGTCCGTCAGTTCCACCTGCCCGGATACGCTTTTTAAATATTTAACCGAGCCCGCATTCACCCCAATACGTATAGCCACACCGCGGTCTTTACACGCGCGGACTACTTCTTTCGTATTTTCTATACTGCCTATATTACCGGGGTTTATGCGTACTTTGTCTATACCTTGTTTTACGGCTTCCAAGGCCAGTTTGTAGTCAAAGTGAATGTCTGCCACCAGGGGGGAATGTATTTGTTTTTTTATCTCTCCCAGCGCCTGTGCCGCTTGCATATCCGGCACGGCTACACGGTTGATTTCACAGCCGGCGTTTTCCAACAGCTGGATTTGGCGTACAGTGGCTTGTACGTTGCGCGTGTCCGTATTGCACATACTTTGCACGCGTACGGGGTGGCCGGTTCCCAATGTATAAGGGCCTACTTTTACCAATCTGGTTTTGTACATTTAATTTGCCTCTTGGGGTGCCGCGTCTTTGGCGGTAGTGGCGGAATGAGACTCCTCATCAGCCGTTGCGGCTGGAGCGCCTGCTTGGGCGGAAGCCTCGGCCGCGGGGGCTTTGGGCGCCAGGAATATGCGCTTTACGTCTGAATAAGATGCATACAGCACCAACAGTATCAAAGCGTAAAAGCCGCAGTTCATCGCCGCGTTTACCACCCGTTCGGACGGTAATTTACCGGTTAAGCCTTCCAATAAAAATACCAAGGCGTACCCGCCGTCCAATATCGGTATGGGGAATAAGTTAAACATCCCCACCGCCAAAGACAGCATACCAATTAAAAAGATAAAGTTGCTCAGCTCCCCGTGCGCCGTTTTGTGAATGATGTTTACAATACCAATAGGCCCCGCTAATTCCGGCGCTTTTTTATGGGTAAGGCTTTCCCACAGAGAAACTAAAGAAAATTTAGTCCAATACCAGCACTGGTATATGCCCAGCCCAATGGATTTAAAAAATCCAACCGGCTTCATTACCGGGGCTACCATAATGCCAATAATGTAGGGTTTATCGGCCAGAAAATCCTGGTCTTTTAAGGTAACCTGTAAGGTTTCCTCTCCGCGTTTTACGGTTAAAAGTAAATCTTTTTGGCGGGCTTCCACGGCGGGGGTTAAATCCTGCCAGGAAGAAATGGTTTTACCATCCACCGTTAAAATAACGTCCCCGGCTTGTAAACCGGCTTTGGCGGCGGGATAATTTTCGCTCAAAGCGCCCACTTGCGCCGGCAGCTTGGATACGTCCGTCTCCGGCATACCCTGTACGTAAATCAGCCCGCTAAAAATAATCGCGGCCAGCACATAGTTAAATAATGCGCCGTTTACCACCATAAAAAATTTGGCATACCATTTTTTAGCGGCAAATTCATAAGGTTTGGGCGGTTCGGTAGCGTCTTTGGGGTGGAACATCTGCCCGGCCGGTTCCACAAAACCGCCAAACGGAATGGCGCGGATTTGATAGTCCGTATCGCCTTTCTTTTTGTGCCATAAAATTTTGCCAAACCCAAAAGAAAATTCATTCACGCGGATGCCGGTTAAACGGCAGGCCAAAAAATGGCCGAATTCGTGAATAATCACAATTGGGCTTAACACCACAATAACAGCTAAAGCGGATAAAAGCATTTCTCCTCCTAAATAATGGCTTTGCGGTACGTTTTGTTCCGCAAGGCTGCCTGAGCCACTTCGCGCGCCAGGGCGTCCGCCTCAGCCGCTTGGTTCAGGTTTACTTTACCCCCGGTGCTGTGCGTGTTTTTAAGCACCGTGTAAATCAGTTTGGCAATGTCCGTAAATTTAATTTCTTCTTTTAAAAAGGCATCCACCGCTACTTCATCGGCTGCACTTAACGCCGCCGGATAGGTTCCGCCCAAACGGTAGGCTTCAAAAGCCAGGGCCAAACAGGGGAAGCGTTCAAAATCCGGCTCCATAAATTCCAGCTTAGCCACTTCAAATAAATTTAATTTTTGCGCCGGGGAGGGTTTCCTTTCCGGGTAGGTAATAGCATATTGTATGGGCAGGCGCATATCCGGCGCGCCCATTTGCGCTAAAATGGAGCCGTCCATATATTCCACGGCTGAGTGGATAATAGACTGCGGGTGAATAACAATCTGTACCTTTTCTTCCGGCAAGTTGAACAAGTTCATTATTTCTATGGCTTCAAAGCCTTTGTTCATCAAGGTGGCGGAATCTATGGTGATTTTTTTGCCCATCGTCCAGCGCGGGTGTTTTAAGGCTTCCTGCGGGGTGACCGTAGATAAAGACGTTTTGCGTTTGGCAAAAGGCCCGCCAGAGGCCGTTAAAAATATGCGCGAAATCCGCTCCTGCATTTTATTGTAGGTGGTTTCGTCTGCATCAGTTAAGCATTGGAAAATGGCCGAAGGCTCGCTATCCACCGGTATAATGGCGGCTTCCCAGCGTTGGCATTCTTCCATAATGGTTTTACCGGCCATTACCATAGGCTCTTTATTAGCTAGGGCAATGGTTTTACCGGCTTTAATAGCGCTGATTAAAGGCATAAAGCCCACAGCCCCCACCAGGCCGTTAATTACCAAATCGGCCGACGGTAAAGAGGCTAAAAAAGTAAAACTTTCCATTTCCGGCGGCAGCAGGCGGGTGCCCTTGGGCATTTGGTCTTTGGCTTGTTCGTACGCGGCCGGATTCATTAAAGCGGCAAAGCGGGGTTTAAAGGCGTGTACCTGTTTTAAAAACAAATCCACATTGTTATTGGCTGTTAAGCCTATAACGCGGTAGTCGCTTCCTAAGGCGGAAATGCAGGACTGTGAAGACGTGCCGATAGACCCTGTGGAGCCTAAAATAACGATATTTTTCATAACGTATATAACACCGTATAGTAGAACACGGGAGCCAGCAAGAGGTAAGAGTCAAACCGGTCTAAAAACCCGCCGTGGCCGGGCAGCAGATTGGAAGAATCTTTTACGCCCATAGAGCGCTTGAGTACGGATTCGGCCAAGTCAGACACTTGCCCAATTACCGCTACCAACAGGCCCATCAATACCGCGCTTTGCACCGTAAACAAAGTGGGCAGCAAAAGTTTCTGCATTACCACCGCCGCGCCTACGGCCAAGAGTGTCCCGCCGATGGCGCCTTCCCAGGTTTTTTTAGGGCTTACTTCTTGGTTTAATTTGTGGCGCCCCAAAAAGCGTCCGGTAAAGTAAGCGCCGGTATCGCTTACCCATACGGTAATAAACATAAAATAAGTAAGGTATTCGCCGTATTGGGCAATGTCTCTTATATTAATTAAATGCGCCAAAGACCACGGAATTAAGAACACGCCCGTAAACGTATTGCAAACCCTGTCCCACGAGCGGTTAGGCGTTAAAATTTCTACAAATAAAATACCGAATATAATCACGCTCATCGCAAGCGGATACAAATTATCCGGCATATCCAGCCCTTCCAAATGAGTGCGCCCCAGCACGGCGGCAACAGCCATTAAGAGCCCAAAAAACACCAAGCTAAACCGGCTGACCGGTTTTTGCCCGGCAGTAAGCGCCAGCCCATATTCGTACAAGCACAGCGCGACAATACAGCCCACCAGGGCCATATAGAAAAATCCGCCGTAATGAATGGCGGGAAGTATAACGCCTAAGCCGATAACGGCGGTAATTACTCTGGGTAATAGCATATATTCTATTTTAGCATAATTCCCCGCAGGGCGCAGGGACGGTAAAATTAGAGGGGTTTTTCAAAAGCATCCCGCTTGCCGTGTTTGCGTACAAAAATGGTGCCGCAGGGAGTAAAACCCGCTTTTAAAAAGAGGTTGCGGGCCGGCAGATTGTGTTCGTGCGTATCCGCCCGCAGGGAACGCGCCCCCCGGCGCCGGGCTTCTTGCAGGGCGTATTCTAACACTCTGGTAGCCAAGCCTTGGCGCCTTTTGGCGGGTTGAATGGCTAAACGGTGGATAACGGCATAAGGCCCGGGGCACAGCCAGGCACCGTTATAAATAACTGAATAGTAAGGCTCTTCCCTGAGGCAAAGGGCAAAGTAGCCGGCCGCTTGGCCGTCTTCTTCCAACAAATAGGCAAAACCGAGGGAGAGGTCTTTTTGTAAATCTTCGGGCGCGGGGTAGCCGTCTTGCCATTGGTTGATGCCTTTGGCTACAAATTCAGCCTGTATGTGGGAGATGATTTCAAAAGCAGGGGCAATGTCTTGTGCCGTGCAGGGGCGGATAATCATACCTTTCTCCGTTTGGCAGTATTGGGGGCCAAAGCACGTTTGGCATTGGCGGCCACCCATAAGGCGGTGCGGCTATTTTCAAAAAGGTAGCAAATTTCTTCGGCACAGGCCAGTGCTTTTTTGTTTAATGTAGCATTGCGCGCCCCAATACAGCGCAAGGCTTTGTTTACGGCTTTATATACCCCTGGGCGGGCATCTGCCGCGCCGTTTTTTATAAGAGGCAGCATTTTTTGTAAATCTGCCGAGGCTGTTTTATAACGAGGGGACGCCAACGTACACAAAAGCATAAAACCGGCGCGACGGGTAAGCTCCCGCTCTTGTTTTATCCAACGTTCGGCCAATTTAAAAGGGGTTTTGGTTTTAGGGAAAACTTCTACGCAGCATAAATCACACAAATCCTGGGTTTCTATGTCTTGGGCCCAAGCATTAAGGGCAGAGGGGCTCATTAATTGCGGGTCAGCCAGTAAGGCGGCCATTAAGCGGGGGCCGTGTTGGCCGGTTTGCCAGAGGGCTTGGGCTAAGTCTTGATCCGGACGGGGAAGCGCTTTACAAAGATTTTTTATAATGCACAGGGTGGCGCCGTCTGCGGCGGGGCCCAGTTGTGCTTGTTGGCGTTTTTTGGCTTGTGCGGTGGTGTGGCGTTCTATACGGCGGAGCAATTCCTCCACTCGCGCGCGGGTGAGGGCGTTCATCTTTAAATGCCTCCAAAACGGCGGGTGCGGCGGGAGTATTCGTCCAGCGCGGCTTTAAAATCCTGTTCGGAAAAATCAGGCCACAGAACATCCGTAAAATAAAATTCTGTGTAAGCGCATTGCCATAAAAGAAAGTTGGACAGGCGTTTCTCACCCGAAGTGCGTATCAATAAATCCGGGTCAGGCAGTGCTGGCTGGTATAAACAGCGTTGCACATCGGCCTCCGTGGGGGCGGATATGCCTTGGGCCGCCAGTTGGGCAAAAGCGTCCAATAGTTCTGCACGGGAACCATAATTTAAAGCTAAGTTTACCGTTAAGCCGGTTTTATGGGCTGTGGCTTGGGTAACGCGTAAAATTTTTTCTTGAATAAGGGGGGAAAGAGGTTCCTTTCTGCCGCTAACCAACAAACGGAAATTGTTTTTTTCGGCCGTTTTGGCGTATTTGTCCAAGGTTTGTTCCAGCAGTTTCATTAAGCCTTGTACTTCTTCCTGCGGGCGGGCCCAGTTTTCGGTAGAAAAAGCGTAAAAAGTTAAAAATTCCACCCCGTATTTTTGTGCGGCCGAGATGACCCTTTCCACCGCTTTAGCGCCGGCATTGTGCCCTGCCAAACGGGGCAGATTTTTTTGTTTGGCCCAACGGCCGTTGCCGTCCATAATAATGGCTATATGGCGGGGAATGGGTGAAGAAGATGACATATTTAAATTTTAGCTTTTTTGGGGCTTCTTTGCCAAAAACTCTACACTTGAAACGGTGTTATACCCGGGGGCCGGTTAAATACAACGCTTGCTATTTAAACCCCGTCTTTATAAAAGCCTGCGGGGCATTACACACACGGGCTTATTTGTCTTTATTTAATTTGGCTTTAGGAAAGTAATGATACAAAATGCTCTTATAGTCCTGCCCGGCCTCGGCCCGTCCGGCAGCACCCGTTTGGCAGAATCCTACTCCGTGGCCCCAACCGCCGCCGTAAAAAATAAAGTTTTTAAGCTTTTTGTTTTCATAATGCGGCTGAACGATAAAGTAGCTGCTTCTAAGCATACCCGGGCCCAGATTGCCGCGGATGACGTTTTCTTTATTTAAAATTACGCTGCCTTTGGTGCCTTTTATCTGTACGCGGCTTACGTAGCCGGAACGCCCGCGGCGAAGCGGAATAATGGCGGTAATGCGGCCAATGTCTTTGCGGCGCTTGCGGCGGACTACTTGGCGAAGGTCTTCTTCTTCCACTACTCTTGTCCAGCGGTAGGCGGCCAGGCTGACGTGCTTGTCGTAACGGCTGTAAGCGTCGTGAGCGTGCTGGAGCAGGTCTTTAAAATGGTAGGGCTGGAGGGTATCAAAATCAAAATCTTTATAGTCAGACACGGGGTGCAGATAGACGTGTTCAAACCATCCCGCCTCTTTGGCGCTTTGCGTAATGCCGCCGCAATTGGCTGAAAATACAGCCTCAATGGGCTTGCCTTTATACACCATAATTTCACCCATAGTAGATTCTACCGACGCATTTCCCCGTTCGCTTTCCGCCGTTACCCCTTTATATACTTGGCAGTTTTGGGTATCACACAAATCATACCCGTAGGCGCGGTGCTTCCCTTTGTGTTTAAGGGCATACGTGCGCGCCAAAACCGCCTGGGCGCGCAGGGCGTTAATGGGGAAGGGGATGGGCATTTCGGAAGAGATGACCCCTTCTAAATACTCTTCCAGCATAAGCACATTTATGGGGACTAATGTGTTTAAAGAAGCGTTGTGCAGAATTTCTAAATCCCCGCGGAACTCCTTGTCATCTACGCTGGCCCACGTCATCCCGGCACCGCTCATTAAGGCGCGTACAATAATGGTGGGGGCGTCCTCCCCGGCGGGAACATCTACCGTTATGCGGATGCCTTTTTTAAAGGGATATTTTTTACCCTTAGGAGAAATTAAAAAGGCTTTCCCTTCTTTTAATTCAGCCGTCCATTCTTCTTTGGCTTTGCCGCGGGCCAGTTTTTTGCCGTTTTGCAGTTCTTTTACCGTAAAGTTATGGGAAGGGGAAAATTTAACCGTTTTGCGTATGCTGGGCCGGCCGCTGGAGCGGGTTCCCAGCCCGATGCGGATGTCCTGCGCGTCTTGCGGAGGAATAAGAAATTTTTTTACAAAAGTGTGTTTGGTAATTTCTTTGGTGGGCTCTAACTGTTTTTCGCTTTTGGTTAGGCGGGGGCGCAAATCTGCCATAGCTTTGTTTACCGAGGGGAGATTCTTTTCCAGCGAATAAATCATACGGTATTGGCGGTAAGCTTCGTTATAATCGCCCAATTTGGCCAAAGCGGCGGCATAGTGCTCTTTGGCTTCCAGAGATTGGTGGTCATAGGTGGATGCTTTTTTAAAATGTTCGGCCGCTTGTTTGTAGTTTTTTTGTTTTTCGTACAATAGGCCCAGCAAATAGTTGGATAGCGCCCGGTGGTTTTTGCCTTTGGCCGCAGTTTGAAGATTATAAAGGGCCAGTTTGTCTTCGCCCATTCCCATTTGGGCGCGGGCCAGGTTGATGTAGAGAAATTCGGCCCGGCCTTTTTTGGCTACCAGTAAAGAAAGCAGCATTTCCGCGGCGGAGTATTGTCCGTCGGCCAGGTAGGCCTCGGCCATAAATTCGGTGATGGTGGGATCGTCGGGATAGTATTTGTGGGCGGCGCTCATAATGTCCACGGCTTGTTTGGGGCTGCCCTGTTCCATAGCAATAAAGGCGGCGTTTAAAAAGGCGTCTTTATGATGGCTGGATTTGGAAATTTCCAAATATTTTTTTAAGCTTTCCTGCGGCTGATAACTAAAATACAAATCGGCCGCTTGGTTTAATTGTTGCTGTACGGAGGGGTTGGCGTCTTTTTGGGCGGGTTGATTGGCAAAACCGCATAATCCCGTGAACAAAACTGCCGTTAAAAGCAAAAATTTTTTAAGCCGCGTCATAACCGCCCCGTGAGTTAAATTTTGTAAGATATAAAATATCTTAATATTTTTTATTTTTATATTTTACTAAACTATGACGGCACAAATACCACAATGGCTTAAAGATTTGGTAGGACAAAACAAAGCCGCTTTGCGTTCTCAAACGGCTTTAAACGCCCAACATTCATTAGATAAAGGCGCTTTACATACGGTGTGCGTGGAGGCTAAATGCCCCAACCGCGGCGAATGTTTTAACTGCGGGGACGCTACCTTTATGATTTTAGGCGATACCTGTACCCGCAACTGCCGTTTTTGCGCCGTGCACAAAGGCCGCCCCGGTGCGGTGGACGGGGGGGAAGCGCAGCGTATTGCCCAAACGGTAAAAGATTGGAACTTGCGCTACGTGGTGCTTACTTCTCCCACGCGTGACGATCTGCCAGACGGCGGAGCCGCCCATTTTGCGGCCGTTATGCGCGCCATTACGGCCCTGAACCCGGGCGTATTGTGTGAACCGCTGATACCGGACTTTATGGCCCGCCCAGCGGACGTGCAAACCGTGTTAGACGCAAAACCCGCCGTTTTGGCCCATAATATAGAAACGGTGGAAGCCTTATCCAAAGAAATACGCGGGGGGGCCGATTACCGCCGTTCTTTAAAAGTATTGCAAACCGCTAAAAAAATCAACCCGGCCGTGCTGACCAAAAGCGGCATTATGGTGGGGCTGGGTGAAACGGACGAACAAATAAAATCCACCTTGCAGGATTTGCGTCAGTCCGGTGTGGATTTACTGACCATCGGCCAATATTTAAGCCCTTCAGCTCAGCATCACCCGGTAATGCGTTATCCTCTACCGGAAGAATACCGCCGGTGGGAAGAATACGCCCTTTCTATTGGTTTTAAAGGCGCTGCCTGCGGGCCACTGGTACGCAGCAGCTACCGTGCCGGGGCCTTGTACCGCCGTGCCGTAAGCGCGTGTTTAAACGCTAAATAGTATATAATATAATTATGAAGAAATTTTGGTTACTAGCCGCTGCATGTGGTTTGTTGTCCGCTTGTGCGGGCAATCCGCCCAAATGGTGGAACCCCAGCGCAGCTTATTCCAATGAATCCGCCGCCCCTGCGGCCGGTAAAACCCAGCCGGTGGAGCAGCCTGCCTCTTCCGGGCAGGAAACGCTGCCGCCTGTGCAGGAAGAAAACATTGCCACCGTCATTCCGGACGATTCTTACGAGGAAATGATTTTAACCCCCGTTCAGGATGAGGATACCGAAGAACCCGCCCAGGGGGAACAAGCCTCTTCCAATACGATGGACATCACGCCTTCTGCTCCGGATACTTCTACCTCTCTTCCTCTTCCCAGCGTATTGGCGGAATAACTATTAAAACTTACCCAAAAAGGAACCCCCCGGTTAACAAAACCGAGGGGTTCAGTTTGACGTCTCCATTATTACCTTCCTTTTGCTGACAGCGTCTCTCAAACGCAAGGATTTACTGTTATTACATCTGCCGTCGTTGGCCGAACCAAAACATCAACCAAACGCCCGGCAAACTAACCGTCAACCGCTTTACTACCGGTGCCGCCTACTTCACGGTGAAGCGTATGTAACCCACCGCTCCTTCGGCTCAGCACGGATACAACCAACTACTCTCCGTTACACATTCAAGCTCCCGTTCACCCGGTACGGACGGCCGCCCGGCGGGCACAACGTCCAACAACCATTAACTCCACAGCCTACGCTTACACATCTTCCGCTGCCGGCTGACCCGACACCGAAAACACAACCCGCGTACACTGCCGTAACAACTGCCTTTCGCCGCTTGAAATGCGTCCCGTACAGCAAGCACTTCACAGTTCTCTTCGCATTCCCCGCTCAATAACAACCTCACGCCCAAGAACGCTATGGGCTGTACTTCATACTTACAGTATAGGCTGGAAAGCAAAAAAATCAAGGGGTTATTTTAAAAAATTTTTCTCGTCGGAAAAACAGGCCTTTTGCCTGTTTTTTGCTTAAAAAGAAGGGCTCTAAAACTGCTATTTTTATCATCTGCCTGGAAGGCTTATCCGGGATGTTTAAAACAATAGTTCTCTTTAATGTCACTGGCAGGCGTTTGTTTGTAATGTAATTATAGCGGCGGTTTTATTGGGGGCTGCTTTTTTTCGGTGGTTGTGTTTTACGGGGGTGCTGGGATTGTGTTCATACAGCGTGTTAGCAGGGGGGACTGGTGCTAAAGCCTGCGGGGACAAAAACAGATACGGGGCAGAATGGAAGGAGGTTTGACTGAAGCCGGATATAAATAAAAACCCCGGGTGAACCCCGGGGGATATTTAGTTACCAAAGGCGATAAGAGCGGCCTTCCAAGGCTTGTTGGTCAAACTGAGGGTCTTTATAAATAAACTCCACCGTTTTAATACGCGGGTTTACAATAAGAAACATAGGGGTTTGTTCCGCATTGGAAGGGTTTTCAAGCTGGATGTAGATGGTGCCATTTTCGTAATGCAGGGCTTGTTGCGGGAGGTAATGGGTGTCAAATTTATCCAACTCGTAAGAAGAGGCCAAAAATTTATGCAAGTATTCAAAATCGTCCTGGGGTAAATCCGGCCCGATGTCTGCTGCAAATTGCACGGTAAAGACGTAATCTTTAAATACCGGGTTTTTGGATAAAGCGGCGTTTAAAATTCTGGCCCGGCGCAAAAATAGTTCAGACTGGGAAGAAATGGACACTTGCTTTTGTAATTTGCGGTACACTTCGGTAAAAGACGGACGTTTGGGTTCGGTCTTAAACACAGATTTTACTTTATAAATAAAATCTGCGGAGCGGGTTTCCTCTGCAATAGATTGGGCCCACGGAAAATACTGTTTTTGCTGCTGCTCCGCGCGGACGGAAAGCGCCCCCACGGCCAAACAAAAAACAAATAAAAATACAAAAATAATGTGTTTCATTTTATTAACCTTTATATATTATAAATTTCTTGTTCCTCCGCCGACAGGGCCCTAAGACCTACCTTGCATATAGGTCTTTTTGTACTCGTTTTTATTCACCTCCCCAGCCATATTGCCTGGCCGCAGCCGGGGCGATATAAACAACCTTGCTTTTCTGTTTACATTGATAACAGGCTTTATGGCCCAAACGCCTAGGTTTATGGCCAAGCCTTGGTTTAAACAAAGCGTGTGTTAAAGGAATAGTTTGGCGGTTTTTGAGGCAGAAAAGGGGCCGTGTTAGACGGCTTGAGAACGGCCTTGTTTTACCCGGCCGGGTATAATATTTATTAGCTTGTTGATGGGTGTTTCTTAGTATAAAAAACCCGCCCGTTGCATACGGGCGGGTGTAAATAGCAGAGGCTGATTTTTACAGTTTGGTAATATCAGCCACGGTTTGCGTTAAATACCGGCGCACACGGGCCAGCAAAGCCAAGCGGTTGTTGCGCACAGCCGGTTCCGGTGCGTTTACCATTACATCCGTAAAGAAACGCTCCAACGGGGCTTTAAAAGACGCATAAGTCTTTAATACGGCCAAATAATCATCAGCCGTTTTGGCCGTGTTTACCCGGCATCCTAAAGAGGAATCTACCTGATGAATTTGATTATACAAATCCTTCTCAGCCGGTAAATCCAGCAGGTTTTCGCTTACGTTTTCGTTCACGTCGCCTGCTTTTTTAAGGATGTTGCACACGCGTTTTGCCGGTTCCAGCACGGAGGCAAAATCTTCGCCGTTTTTAACGTTTTCTAATGCAGTTACCAAGGCTTCCACCTGAGTTAACGGCATTTCGTACCAGTTGGTTACGGCATTGATGACGCCGGTGGCGTGGCCGCGCTGTTCCAACACCAAGGCCAAACGCTGAAATAAAAACCCGGGCAGTTGGCTTAAGCCTTTATCCGGCGTGTTTTGCGGGTATTGCTTGGTGGACGCTTCCACCAATTCTTTTAAGCTGACGGGCAAGCCCTTTTCCAGCATAATGCGCACCACGGCAAAAGCCTGGCGGCGCAGCGCGAAGGGGTCTTCGCTGCCGGTGGGGATTTGGCCGATTAAAAAGTTACCGCACAAGGTGTCCATCTTGCCCGCTAAAGCCGTAATATTGCCGGCTAATGTGGCAGGCAGGGCGGAAGAAGAGGTAAGCGGCAGGTAAAAATCCCGCATAGCGGCGGCTTCTTGCTCTTTGCCTTCCAAGGCGGCGTATTCGCCACCCATATAACCTTGTAATTCCGGGAATTCATACACTACGTGGCTGGTCAAGTCTGCATAGGCGTGTAAGGCCGCATATTGCACCACGGGGCGCAGGGCGGCGTTTTGGGTTTTGTCGCACAGCCAGAGGGCCAGTTGTTCGGTACGGGCGGCTTTGTCACGCATAGAACCCAAGCCTTCCAAAAATAATACTTGGCCCAGTTTCTCTTGGAAGTGTTCAAGTCCTTCTTTTTTATCGTTTTCAAAAAAGAATACCGCATCGGACAAGCGGGCCGACATTACTTTTTTAAACCCGTCGCGCACTTCGGTTTGGTTCACGGAAACCCCGTCCCTCACGGCGATAAAATACGGTTGAATTTCATCCTGCGCATTTAATACGGGGAACATCTTGATTTGTTTTTTAAGCACCGTGGTGATGAGCTCTTTGGGCAGGGTTAAAAATTTAAGGTCAAAATCGCCGCCCACGGCTACGGGGTGCTCGGTAAAATAGACGGTTTCTTTAATTAAATCTTCGTCCAAATCAGCCTTATACCCGCGCACGGAAGCTTCCGCACTGACGGTTTTTATCAGTGCTTCTCTGCGTTCTTGCGGCAACACCAAAATGGGCTGCGGCTGATTTTTTAATAATTCCACATAATATTCTTTATCGGCTTTTTCCACCTTAATGGGTTTGCGCCCAAAGGAAGACAACGGATACGTGTAACGGTTGGATTGTACGCCCGCTACGCTAAATTTAATGACTTTATCACCATAAAGCCCAATCAGGCTTCTAATCGGGCGTCCGTAGCGAAGGCCGCTTTCTTCCCATACCATATTTTTGGCAAATTCCAACTCCGTCACAATACGGGTGAAAATTTCCGGCAACAGTTTGGGAGTCTTTTCACCTTTGATTTTGATTTTAGCGTAAATAAAAGGCCCTTTATCCGTTTCCACCACGCATAATTTTTCCGGCGCGATGCCGTTTTTTTGGGCAAAGCCCGCGCTTTGGGGGGTAAAGTTGCCGTTGGCGTCTTTTAATAATTTGGCCGGCGGCCCTTTTACTTCTTTTTGTACATCGGCCGATTTTTCAGCCAAATCTTCTATAAACAACACCAAGCGGCGGTACGTGCCAAAAGATTGTACCGATTTATAAGCCAGGCGTTTTTCTTCTAAAATTTGCGCCGCTAATGTTTCCAGTTGTTTTAATGCCGGTTCCACAAAGCGGGAAGGCAAGTGTTCTGTTCCAATTTCTAAAAGCGCGTTCATTTGGCGGCCTCCTCTTTCTCTTCGGCGGGTTCTACGCTTTGCACATAGGCTTTGGCACAAGCTTTGGCCAAGTTGCGTATTTTGGTGATGATGTTGGTTCTGTCCGACACGCTGATGGCCCCGCGCGCTTCCAGCATATTAAAATAGTTGGATACTTTCATCGCGTCGTCGTACGCGGGCAGATAAAGCCCTTTTTTGCACAGGGCGTAGCATTCGTTTTCACACTCTTCAATATAACGGCGGAGATGGTCTATATTGCTTTCTTCAAAATAGTAGTGGGAAAACTGGCGTTCGCCTTCCCAGTGTACGTCGCGGTAAGTAATATTGTCATTCCAGCGGATGTCAAACACATTGTCCACCTTTTGGCAGTACATAGCAATACGTTCCAACCCGTAGGTAATTTCTACGGTAATGGGGCTCAGTGCGTAACCGGCCATATTTTGGAAATAGGTAAATTGGGTAATTTCCATACCGTCCAGCCAAATTTCCCAACCTACGCCCGAAGCGCCCAAGGTGGGGGATTGCCAATCGTCTTCAATCCAGCGCACGTCGTGTTCTTTGGGGTCTAAGCCGATGGCTTTTAAAGAGTTTAAATACATTTCCTGCACGTTTTCCGGCGCAGGTTTCATAATTACCTGATATTGGTAATATTTACCCAAACGGTTGGGGTTTTCGCCATAGCGGCCGTCGGCCGGGCGGCGGCAGGGTTCTACATAGGCGCGGCTGACGGGCTTTTTAGTTAAAGACCCAAAAAAGGTTTCCGGGTTATAGGTGCCGGCGCCTTTTTCCACGTCGTAGGGCTGAACAAGCACACAGCCTTGTTTAGTCCAATACTCGTTTAAAGCGGATATCATATCCTGAAAATTCATACCGTATTTCATAAGTAATTACATTATATAAAATACAAAGCTTGCCTGCTTAGCGCCACCAAGCGTAAGGCCTCTATTTTTTATACAATATAACTATGATAACCAGCGTTATTTTTGATATGGACGGGCTTTTGTTTGATACGGAACTCATCTATTTTGAGTGCTACAAACAGGCCGCGCGCGAAAAAGGCCTCACTTTTACACCCGAACTGTTTGAGGCCTGCGTCGGCATCAGCCAGGCGGATGCCGCGCGTCTAATCCGGCATCACTTCGGGCCGGATTTTGACCCCGACGCACTCCACGCCCGCACCTATGCCCATTTTGAAAAATATTTAAAAGACGGCGGCCCCATTCACTTTCGCCCCGGTGCCAAAGAAGCCGTGGAATTTTTTTACAGAAGGGGGCTTAAAATAGCGTTGGCGTCTTCTAATATAACGCGCTGGGCGGAGCATTTTTTGGCGATGGGGAAAATACGCCACTATTTTTCTTCCGTTACCACTTCTAACGATGTCACCCACCCTAAACCAGACCCGGAAGTGTATTTAGTGTCCGCCCAAAAACTGGGGGCGGATGTTTCCCAATGTTTGGTGTTTGAGGATTCCGTTGCCGGGGCTACGGCGGCCATTTCTGCCGGTATGCGCACTTGTGTGGTGCCCCAGCTGCGCCAGCCGGATAGTTTTGTGCGGCAGAATGCGTTTAAAATTTATAAATCGCTAACAGACATTTATCCGGATATGGACGAGCTTTTATCCTAATCTCCCTTTTCCTCTCTAACCCTATGAAGGGGTTTTTTTATGTGTTTTAATTTTATTGTTGCCCACCGGGGTAACGGTAAGTAGCCAAGAGATAGTTTTAAAAGTTTTTAATCCTGTAAACTAAAAACGGAAGGAGAATAATCCGCTTTTTGTGTCAAGGCGTGCCAATTGTGCGGGGTAAAATTAATGGGCGGGCGCGGGTTCCAGCGAAAGCGCTTCTTGTTCTTCGGCTGTGGGTTGGGGTTCAAAATCGGGGTAGAAGTCGTGTTCGGCTTCTTCTAAGGTAAAGCGGCGGGTAGTGTTTAACGGGTAGGCCAAATATTGGCTTAAAAAGCGCCGGCAGACGCTGTTGCATTTGGACAAAGAAAGCAAGTCCTCAGGCTCCGTAAACGTGAGGGAAGACAAAGAGTCTTCGTGCATACGCTGCCAAAACAAAGGGGAAATTTTTAACACCGGTTTATCCAGCCCAAACCCAGCCGCCCGCATTAAACGCAACGTAAAAGCCGCGGCAAAAGCGGGGTTGGGTTCTCC
>CALUUY010000031.1 GCA_944324095.1 uncultured Elusimicrobiales bacterium | reverse complement strand
ACACAGCCCTAAGTGCCGGATAGGAACGGCAAAATTTTTTACACTTCTATTACTTCTTTATCGCACATTAGCAAAAATAAACGGATTAAAATGCGTTAGTTGGACATATACCGTACACGCAGAAGATACACTCGGGAATAGCATAGACCTCAGACATATAGGCCGTTTTGACACTCCTATAAAGGCAAGCACCTACATACGGGAAAATGATGGCGCGTGGGAGTTTTTTAGCAACTTTGAAACCTGCGAGCCAAATACCACAGCACAAGAACAATTATTAAATGTGTTTGGTAATAAAAAAAATAAACGGAGAACAGCGTAATATGACCGAAAAAGAGAAATTAGAAGTAATTAAACATTCTTACGAAGTATTGCAGAGTCTCGTGAAAGACCTTACGGAAAGAGTAAAGGACGCCAAGGACGGTATTGCCACATCGGACCAAAACCTGATAATGGGTAGCTTGTATGGGTTGGATTGCACCGCAGAGCGCATAAAAAATGTTTACGCGGTAATGACCTATCTACATACCAATCGAGGTTAAATATGCCCAAGACACGCCGAAAATGCCCAAACTGTGGCCGATACATGGTAGGTTACCCTGCTATAAGCCGGAAGGATAACAAGACGGAAATCTGTAGCACATGTGGATTACTGGAAGCACTAGATGCCTATATAAATAGGGGCTAGAAATTAATCTAATCCCTTTTACTATTGCCTACAGCAAGCGAATGTACTAGCAAACCTCACAAGGAGTCTTGGCATTTTTCTAGTCCACATTGGCTTTAATTCTTCCAAAGCAAAATTGAAAGATTTTACCTCTTATTCAAGGCATTTAAATTACAACAATTATAAATCCCTGAAAACAGAGTTGGAATTAAGAATTTTTGGCTAAATTTTCTATTAATTCCCTGTTTTGTTTTTAGGGAATTTATACAAGTTGTATAGGGGAAACAGGGCAAAAAATGGCTCAAAAAACCCTAAAAATTAACATTTTCCCTGTATTTTCCCTGCATATCAGGGAATTTGGCACAAAAAACTAACAGCATATTGCTGAGCAAACTACACACTCCGTTTTATCAGCCCTTGCTAAACCCAGAGCCTAATTCTGACGTCGGATTTTTTACGCAGACTACCCCTACCTTTATTTAAACAAACAAGTTTCTACTTAGTAATTGATAGCAAATCTCCTTTATATGCGCAGGGAATTTTTTCTTCTTTTAAATATAATAGTCCCCAACGGTTTAACTCTATAATAGCCGGAATAAGTGTTTCTCCCCGTTTAGTAAGGGAGTATTCTGTTTTTGGCGGCACCACAGGATAAAGCTTCCTAGTTACAATTCCATCCTTTTCTAATTCTTTAAGTTGTTGAATGAGCATTTTTGGTGTAGCGTGAGAAATTAATTTTTGCAACTCGTTATACCGTAACTTTTTACCAATCAAGTGACCTATGATCACCCCTTTATATTTCCCGCCAATAATATCCATAGTTGCTTCCAGCGGACATTTGTACTCTGTTTGTTTAGCTTTACTCATAAGCCCTCTAAAGTTACTTTATAGTAAGTATTATACAAAAAAGTATGTATTATACAAATTAGTATATTCTTGTTAAAAATAATATTATTGCCTATAATGATTTTAAAGGAGACAAAAAATGAAAATAACCCAAATCAGAAATGCTACTTTAATAGTAGAATACAATCAAACTAAATTTTTAATAGACCCCTGGCTAGGCCCCAAAGAATATATGCCCGGTTTTGAAGGCGCCATTAACCCTAAAATACGCCAACCCCGGGTAGAATTACCGTACTCTATCAGCCAAATTACCACCGTGGACGCAGTCATTCTCACTCACGTCCATCCAGACCATTGGGATCAGTTTGCCGAAGAAGCTCTTAACAAAAAGCTACCCTTTTTTGTCCAGTCTGACGCTGACCAACAATTCATACGCTCCAAAGGCTTTGAACAAGTATCTATATTAACGCCACAAGGAACGCCTTTTAAGCAAATATCTTTATTTAAAACCGCAGGCCAGCACGGCAAAAGAGAAATTGTAAAACCTGTCTGCGAGCAATTAGGTATGCCCTACGACGCTATGGGCGTGGTTTTTAAATCCACGGCCGAGCCCTCTCTTTACCTGGCAGGAGACACCATCTGGTGCCCTGAGGTTCAACACACGCTGGACACATATCATCCAGATGTTATTGTTGTAAATGCTTGCGCCGCTTCTGTGGCAAATGGCGAACACTTAATTATGGGGAAAGAAGATGTTTTGCAAACCATTACCTATGCCCCTTATGCAGACGTCATCGCCAGTCACATGGACACAGTGAGTCATCTTTCTGTAACTCGGAACGATTTAAAAAACTTTTCTCACGAACACAACCTATCCCGTTTGTTCATTCCTAACGATGGAGAAACTTTAACTTTTTCTCTGCCTAAACAAGTTTAAATATATAGTAGAGCAAAAAGCACGCATAAAAACACCGCCCTGCTGACATACAGGGCGGTGTTTATTTTAAGAATTACTTACGTTACAACAGTTCTTTGCGTAAAGAAGCACCGTCTTTGGCGCTTAAATAAGCGGGGGGTACATCAAACACGGTTTTGCAGCCATACTGCCCTTCTGCATTTAAACGCACAGCAGCACGGGCATAGGCAACCAGTACGCTGGCGGTAAATTCCGGGTTGGAGTCTAGCTTTAAGTTGTACTCTATCAACTGTTTATGTTCGCCTTCTTTACCCGTTGCGGCACTGGCAAACACAAAACCGCCGTGCGGCATACCGGAATGTTTTTCATTTAATTCCTGTTGGCTGATAAAGTGAACGGTGGTGTCATAATCGCTAAAATAATTAGGCATTGTTTTAATTTGACGTTCCACCTCAGCCGCATCGGCCCCTTCTTTCAGCACCACAAAACATTCGCGCGTGTGTTTTTGGCGGGTGGAAAGAGCGGGGTTTTCTCCCCCGCGTACGCTGTCCAGCGCGGCCGGAACCGGGATGGTGTATTGTTTGGCGTCTTTTACACCCGGGATACGGCGTATGGCGTCCGAATGGCCTTGGCTAATGCCTTTACCCCAAAAAGTGTATTGCTTGCCTTGCGGCAAAACGGCTTGCGCATAAAGACGGTTTAACGAAAAAAGACCCGGATCCCACCCCACGGAAATCATCCCCGTTTTTTTACCGGCGCGGGCGGCGGCGTCCACCGCGTCAAAATGCGCGGGAATATGGGCGTGCGTGTCAAAGCTGTCCACTACGTTAAAATACTGGGCCAGCTGCGGTGTTTGGGTGGGTAAATCCGTAGCGCTGCCACCACATAAGACAAGTACGTCCAGCTTGTCTTTCCATTCCTGAACTTGCGCAAAAGGCACCACCGGCACCGCCGCGTTTAATAATTTTACCCCGGCAGGATCACGCCGGCTAAATACGGCACAAAGTTGCATATCCGGGTTTTGCGCCAAGGCTAATTCCACCCCGCGCCCCAGGTTTCCATATCCTACAATACCCACTTTTATCGTCATATAAACTCCCTTTATTAAAAATAAAACTATTTTTTATTGTAAAAAATATAACCTGCTTACGCCAAGCGTTTTTTAAATTTATAAAATAAAATTATGCAAACATCATTAACCATATTGGGCACAGGCAATGCGCTGGCCACCAAATGTTACAACACCTGTTTTGCCTTAAAAGGCAAAAACGGTTATTTTTTGACAGATGCCGGCGGCGGAAACGGCATTTTAAGCCAGTTGGAAAAAGCGGCTATTGCCATCCCTCAAGTGCGGTGGTTATTTGTTACCCACGGACATACAGACCATATTCTAGGCGTGATTTGGGTAATACGCCTGGCGGCCTCGCTTTCCTTAAAAGGCAAGCACCCGGGGTTGACTATTTTTTGTCATAACGAATGTGAAGAAAAATTGCGCACTTTCTGCCGTATGACGCTTACCCAAAAATTACTGAACACCTTGGATCACA
Source organism: uncultured Elusimicrobiales bacterium (assembly GCA_944324095.1). GTDB lineage: Bacteria > Elusimicrobiota > Elusimicrobia > Elusimicrobiales > Elusimicrobiaceae > Avelusimicrobium. The sequence goes on along the minus strand of CALUUY010000031.1, from coordinate 15,766 downwards.
CCATCCGCTTTGTGTGTGTACAGGACGGACAATCGTTCACCGCAGGGGATTTTGACTGCACTGCTTTTGACATTCACTCCACCAAAATGAAGCAATTTGGCTACCGAGCCCAGCTGCCTGAAAACAAAACCTTGGTTTGCCTGGGAGATGAACCTTTTAACCCCCTCTGCCGGCCTTTTGCCCAACAGGCGGACTGGCTGCTTAGCGAAGCCTTTTGTTTAGACTCGGAAAAAGACCTTTTTAACCCTTACGAAAAACATCACAGCACCGCCAAAGACGCCGCTAAAACGGCCGCCGGTTTACAAGCCAAAAACTTGATTTTATACCACACGCAGGATAATAACCTTCCCCAGCGTAAAGCCCTTTACACCCAAGAGGCTCAACAGGAATTTACCGGCCCGGTTTACGTGCCAGACGATTTGGAAACCTTGCTTTTATAATCCGCCCAAACCCAAACGCGCACAAAAGCGGTTTTTAAATCCCTCAACCCAACTTAGCAAACACCCAAAAACGCTTTTACGCCTCCAAACAAATAAGCCAACTAATCATTAAAAAGCGTTTTTCTGATACCCAGCGTTGCGGAATGCAACAAAAAACCCCGCGCCTGTTGGTGCGGGGCAACACACAAACGGAAAAAACTATTCTTCTTCTGGGGCGTCTTCTTCGTCAAAATCCTCTTCTTCGGCGCGGATGTCTTTAGCAAATTGAGCCCAAGCTTTACCCGGCGCCTCAAAATTAATATTTAACCCCGTGTTAGAGTACGGGCCAAAAACTTTGTCCTCCCCCGCAAAAATATTTTGTTCCAGTGTGATTTGCATAAAAAAATCATCCGGGCGGTTATAACTGCTGCAGCAACTTTGCGGTGCCAAAGAAGGACGCATATAAAAAGACACCTTAGGCTCCAGCATTGTCCAGTTATCCTCTGTACGGTTGGCCAGCACTTGGGCAATAAAGTCAGACAGGTAAATGCTTTCTTCGTCCTTTAACGCCACCAATTTATCCGCCACGGCAGAAGAAAAAACATTTTCCCCTTCACAGTATAACGCAATTTGATACTCCATAAACTCCCCTTCGCTGCCAGGGTTAGACCATATTGTTAACGGAGATATTTCCAATTCCAAATGTCCTTCTTTGCCAAACTTTATTTTAGCCATACCCGCTCCTGTGTAATAAAAAATAAAAGCTATTTGTTTTATTATAGTAAATCGTGCAAACGCAACTAACCCTCTTTTGCTAAAATAATAAAAAGAAAAGGAGTATTATGAAAAAATTAATTATACCGTTTTTTTTATTATTAACAGCCGCCTGTTCCAAAGAGCCGCCCGCTCCAGTGCAGGCTGTTCCCGCCCCCGCTGTTAAGCAGGAACCCACCCCTAATACCGTGCCTACTTGTACAGCCGATTATGCCCAACATTTACGCACCTGCACGCCCTATACTTGCCGCCACTTGGTGTCTGCCGGTAAAAACAAAGTGCTTATCCGCGTGATTTCCACTGCGGAAAACGGCCTCTGCCAAGAAACGGTTTCCGTGGAACAACCAGCGCCAGAGCAAACCCCCTCCGCCAGTGCCGGGCAAACACCTGCTCAAGACTCCAGCCAAACAAACCCGCTTAAACAAAACTGCCTGTTTAACGACCAGCAACGCAACCAAATGGCTGACTATTTGGCGTTTTATTTTAATTCTCTTACTTTGGGCAATGTCCCCCCTGCCACTACCCAGCAAGAACCCGCACCGATTAACCCATTGGAAGGGTTTCTGCAAGACGGAACCTGCATCCGCCCGGAAAAATACCGCCAAGGCATCACTTGCACCGGAACGGAAAACATAACCGTTATCTTTACGGAGGAAGATGGCACAGAAACCCGTCAAACCATTGCGTGCGAAGTTCCCCCAGCGCCTCAGGCACAACCCCCGTTAGAAAAATAACGGGCCTTATATCAAACGGTTTTTGTTAAAATATACAAGAGGAAACTTATGCGTTACGTTTTATATTTATTTACTTTAATGTTGGTTTTTGTGGGCGGGATGTTGGTGGCCCACGAATATTTGCCGGAACGCAACACCAGTATTGCGGCGGCCATTTCTGTACCGGATCCGCAGCAAAAAATTCCTCAATTAAAAGACATTTCTTTAGATAAGGCTAACCGCAATTTGGAAGTATTGGGCCAGGCGCTGAATTCCTGCCCGGTTATCGTAGCCGAAGAAAAAGACCGCCTGTTGGCTGAAGTAAACTTATTATTAGCCCGCCAAGATTTTGATATGAAAAAAGCTTTATTTGAGTTGGAAATAGCCAAAAACACCCCCGGTTCTTCCGTTACGGCACAGTTTGCCAAAGCCAGTGCAGATTATGCCGCCGCCTTGGAACAGCTGGAAGCTTTAGCTTTAAAACTTTATCCGCCCCAACCCAAGGAAGAACCCGCTAACGAAGAGCAAACAGCTCCCACTAAACCGGCCCAGCAAGAGGCTTCTACCCAAGCCCCCAAAAAGGCAGAGCCTACTGCTAAAGAGCAGGCCTCTAACAAAGAAACACCGGCCCCTGCTGAGCCTAAACAAGCAACTCCGGCCAAGAAAGAACCGGCCGCATCTACTCAAGAATCGGCCGCCCCGGCCCCCAAAGAAGAGGCTCCCTTAGAAGGTAAAGAAGCCTCTGCCAAACCTGCTAACTCCGCTAAAGAACCGGCACCTGCTCAGGCAGAACAACCGGCTAAAGAAAAGTAACGCTTACCCTGTTTGGAGAGACTACTTATACGCACTGTTGCGCGTTTTATGTACAATAGGGTGTATGAAAGAGCTCCCTTTGCCAAAAGCACTAACCTATATAGAACCCGGCCCATTAACGCTGGTTACCACTTTTGACGGGCAAAAACCCAATGTAATGACCATTTCTTGGACGGCTGCCATCGATTTTGACCAACACATTCTGTTAACCACCGGCCCGTGGAATCATTCGTTTGAAACGCTTCTAAAAACTAAAGAATGTGTGGTTTGTATTCCGGGGCCGGATATGTTAAAAACCGCCGTTAAAATAGGAATGATCAGCGGAAAAGACGAAAATAAATTTACCCGCTTCCACTTAAAAACCCAACCCGCCCAGCAAGTAAAACCACCGCTACTAACCGACTGTATTGCCTGTTTGGAATGCCAAGTGGAAGATTATATAGAGAAATACGGGTTTATTATTTTACAAGTTCTTAAACTGTGGGAAAACGAAAACTGCCCGGATAAGCGCCTGGTGCACGCCGTGGGAGACGGAACGTTTATTGCAGATGGAGAAAAGTTTTCACTTCGCTCTTTAATGAAAGCTAAACTGCCCCCGGGGCTGTAAATTCCCGCCTGTACGCGGCTATCCCCCTAACCCTATTTTAATACGGCCTTTTTTAAAAACACATCCCTTTGCTTTCCATTTATACTGGTTTAGTGCCCCATTTATAACGGCTGCCACCTAATAGCGTTTAACATTAGTTAACTGCCGGGGGCAAAGTTTCCTCTGGGTTTGTGGCAGTGTTGGAAGTAGTATTTGTATCCGCTGCAGCCGCCGGTGTAGAAGCCGCCGCAGTTACAGGGGTTTTATTGGCAGGCGTAAGAGAATGCTCTGTTTTAGTCTCCGCCGCCTGAATAGTTCCGGCTAATGCAGAAAGAGTGCCTTCCGGGGCGGAGTCTTTATCTGTCGGCTCACTTGGCGGCAAAGCCGGCACGCCCTGCGGCGGGGTTTGCCCGGCAGGCGGTTGCGGCTGATGTATAGCGTCTTCTGCGGAAGAGGACTCCGTAGGTTTAGACTGAGAATCAGTTTCTGTGGCAGACGGGTCTAAAATAAAAGGTGGTTCTTCCGGGTCAAACACAATGCCGGCGGGAGGCGGCGGCAAAGGGGCCGGCTCGGCCGGTTTAACAGGCTTTGCCACCACAGGTTTTGCTGCGGGGACGGGCTGTACAGTTTCCTCGGGCAAATCTAATTGGCTTAAGATTTGTTCAGGCGTTTCTTCAAAAAACAATTTCCCGGCTTTCCAAGAATTATATAAAGCTACAGAAGCTGCATCCGTACGATAAAAATCTTTATCTTGGCTTCGGTCTGCCAGTGCTATGGCGCGCACCCGCACCACTCCGGCTGTATGCCCATATCCATCTTGGCGGGTTTCATAATCATCCACTTTGGCCAACACCCGTACTTTATGTTCCTTGGCTATCTTGGTAGCGCGGGGATTCGCCTTTCGGAAAATAACGTATAACAATTCATACGAAAGGGAATTACCTTTACCGGTTGCATAATAATACAAAGGAGTATCAATACGCAAAATGAGCCGGATGAGACGGTCATTTTCCCTTATGCCTACCACCTCGCCGTTAAAAGCTACCACAGCCCCCTTGAAGGCAGAAGGGTCTTTTTGTATGCTGTATAAATAATCCAAATTTTGGTCTTTATAGGGCATTATGCCGCTGCAAGCCGTTAAAAAAAAGCAAATAAGAAGCAAAAAAGTCTTTTTCATATTGCCTATTATATAAAAATATCGGGAGGGTTTATGACTCAAACGCAAAAAGCTGTTTTTGCCGGAGGTTGTTTTTGGGGAGTGGAGCATTTGTTTAAAGACGTTCCCGGCATTCTCCAATTACAGGTTGGCTTTACGGGCGGGCAGTTAACAAATCCCTCCTATAAACAAGTATGCACCCAAACCACCGGTCATTATGAAGCCGTACAGATAGATTATGACCCGCAAATAGTGTCTTTTGAAACATTAGCCAAGTTGTTTTTTGAAATTCACGACCCCACCCAAGCAGACGGCCAAGGGCCGGACATCGGCCCCCAATACCGCTCCGCCATATTTTATACTTCTTTAGAGCAAAAGAACACCGCCCTGCACTTAATCCACCTGTTACAAGCCCAAGGTTTACAAGTGGTTACCCAAGTGCTGCCATTTGAACATTTTTGGCCGGCAGAAGAATATCACCAACATTATTATGTTAAAAAAGGCACACAACCCTATTGCCACCACCGGGTAAAGCGTTTTTAACCCATACGCAAAATGGGCTTTATACATAAACCGCTCAGCTTTTGTTAATAAAAACTGTCGGAAAACAGCCGCCAACAAAACAAAGGGCAAAAAAGACAAACTAAATACCCTGGCTAGAACAGGCTTAACCACCCATGTAATCATTATCCTTGGTTTTTAAATGCTTCGCCCGGAAGGCACAACAACGCGGGATTATTTAGACAATAAATACAACAAAAAACCCCGCTTGAAGCGGGGTTTATGCAACATAAAGTAAAATGGCGCCCTCTGGGAGAATCGAACTCCCCTTTTCGGATTGAAAATCCGACGTCCTAACCGATAGACGAAGAGGGCTAAAAAGTGCGCCCGGTGAGACTTGAACTCACGGCCCCCCGCTTAAAAGGCGGATGCTCTACCACTGAGCTACGAGCGCGAAAACAGTCAAATAACTTCTGGGTTTAATCGTTCGGGTTAAACCCAACATAAATATTTTACTAAAAATTTTTATTGCACGCAAGAAATTTTTATTTTTTTCAAACGGCAATTTTTTCTGATAATTTATTATAGCAGTTTTAAAACACAACTGCAACGAAAGAAACCGATATTTTTAATTTATGCATAAAAAATAAACATTTTTTACGAAAAAAACATTTGTTTTCCACCCCTTCTTTTACCCGGTTTGACAGGCGGGCAGGGGTTTTATACCATATATTTATAACGCAAGGCATAGCCTGCGTATTTTATGGAGAGTCTTTTATTTTATGAAAAAAGTAATCAATTCAAACAATGCACCCAAAGCCATCGGCCCCTACTCCCAAGCTATTGAAGACGGCGGTTTTGTTTTTACCTCCGGCGTTTTGCCCATAGACCCCGTTACCGGAGAAATTTATAACGGTTCCGTGCGGGTACAAACTGAGCTTATTTTAAAAAATTTAGAAAATATTTTAAAAGAAACCGGCTGCACGCTTAAAAACGTGGTTAAAACCACTGTTTTCTTGACGGATTTAACCCAATTTGCCGAAATGAACGAAGTTTATGCCTCTTTCTTTAAAGAAAATCCGCCTGCCCGCAGCACCATTCAAGTAGTGGCCCTGCCCAAAGGCAGCGCGGTGGAAATTGAAGCCGTAGCCAAAAAATAGCCTATGCCCACCATACAGGACGAATTGCTTGCCGGACGTTGCAACGGCATATTAATGCCTTTGTCTGCTATGAAAACAGATGCAGACTGGGGCGTGGGAGATTTTGGCAGTTTGGAAGAATGGATAGGATTTTTCTCTTCCTTGGGGGTCAAGTTTATACAAATCCTGCCCTTGCAGGAAACCGCCCCCAACGAAACCTGTCCATACTCCGCCCTTACGGCCTTTGCCATAGACCCGGTGTACACCTGCATTCCCCAAGTGCAGGATGTTGCCGCCAGCCCCGCTGCGCAAGACTACATAAAAACCATTCAAAATGATATTGCCTCTTGGCACAACGCCCCCAAAGCACTTCTTCGTACCATCAAACAAGCAAAATTAAAAGTGCTTTGGCTGGGGTACCAACATTTCTTAGCGCAAGAACAAGCTTGGGCTACCCCGCGCGCAAAAGCCTTTGAGGCATACTGCTCCGCCAACAGCAGCTGGCTGCGCGGATATAGTGTATTTCGCGCATTAAAAGAGTTTTATAAATGGCAAAGCTGGACACAATGGCCCGAAGAACTCAAAAATGCACAACCGCAGGCCGTAGCTGCGTTTGCGGCACAATACCGCGAATATGTACAATTTTTCTCTTATGTACAATGGATTTTAGACCAGCAGCTTCGCCGCGCCAAATCTCTGGCGGCGGCTAAATCCGTGTATTTATTTGGAGACATCCCCTTCGGCACCAATTTAGACAGCGCCGAAGTATGGGCCGAACGCCAAAATTACCGCATTGATTATGAAGTGGGCGCTCCGGCGGATCAGTTTTCCAAAGGGGGCCAACGTTGGGGATTACCCGCTTACGACTGGCCTTACCAACACGCACACGGCTTGGATTTATGGAAGCGCAAAATCCGCCGCGCCACGGAACTTTATGATATTTTCCGCTTGGACCATTTAGTAGGTTTTTACCGCACTTATGTTTTTGCACCCGGCGATGGAACCGGCGCTTTTGACATTGAAGGCGAACAAAACCAAATAGACCGCGGTTATCATTTTTTGCGCACAGTATTAGACGTTTGTGACGGGCGCTTACCAGTAGGGGAAGACTTGGGCGTAATACCCAATTATGTACGCCGTATGCTGGTGGACTTACGCATACCGGGTTATAAAGTACTCCGCTGGGAACGGGAAGACAACGGCTACTACCGCGAGCCGCGCAATTACCCGGCCGCCTCTTTAGCCACCACCTCTACGCACGACACAGAAACCGTGCGCGGCTGGTGGGAAACTATGCCTCAGCAGGAACGCGCCAATATCTGGGAAATGATTTCTGCACAAAAGACGGACGGCAACATCCCTTTTAACTTAGACGTACAAAAAGCTATTTTAAACCGGGTGTTAACTTCCGGCTCGGCCTTAACCTTATTTTCCTGGCAAGACATTATAGGCACCTTAGACCGTATTAACGTGCCTGGCGTAGTGGATGACACAAACTGGACGTACCGCAGTGATGTTACCCCCGCCCAAGCCCGGGATAAATACCGCCCGCAGTTAGAAGCCTATCAAGAACTTCTTAAACAAACCGGGCGCAGTGCCCATTAAACTAATAAAAACCCCGCCTGTGATTGGGCGGGGTTTTTATTTACAATACACCCATTAAAACGCCTAAAATGAATAAAACCTTCTACCCCTCTTCATTTCATTTTATACACACACCCCGCCATATTTAAAAACCAGTTTAAAAATAATTATGAACACTCCCCAAACTTTTTCTTGTCCCAAACAATCCCCAAAATAAATACAGAATTTAACCTCAAACTTACAGCTCATCAAAAGCTTTCCATAAAAGACGGCTATTAACTTTAAAATTATTAAAACTCTAATTCTTTATAACCCTTTACCGCCACTTATTAATAAGAAGTAAAATTTCCTCCGCATCCTCTTTCGCGTGTATGCACACAAAAGGCCTAGCACCTTTCGCCCTGGCATAAACCAAGCCCAACTTTAAAATAAGAGAAAAATTTTGCCAATAAAAAACCCCGCCTGTAAACAGGCGGGTTTATAACTAAAATACAGAATTAGTTATCCTGCGGGGCATCGCACCCACCAGAAGCTCTGCCGTCATTGCAGCAGCTCGCTCTAGGAGTATCAATACCGCAGAAATCTGCGCAGAGTTCTTGACCAGCGGGATCCGTTGCATCACACTGCACATTATCGTTTTGGTAGTAACGAGATAAGCTGTAGCTATATTGTAAACCAGTGGTAGCACCATTAGCCACACGATCAGCCGTAGCCTTACCGGTGGTAAAAGTAGTACCCGTCATAGTTATAGCAAAACCGTTACCATTGGCACCAGTGGTAGGATTACCTTTGGTGTAATAAACGGAACCGGTAGAACCTTTGGGGGAGACGTCCAAGGCGCGGTAATCAGTTACAAACCGGTTGGTCTGTAAATATTTGCGGCGCTGAGCTTGGGCGATGTTGGCAAGCATGGTGTCGGCTTCCGTCATACGGGAGCGTTCCACCGCTTTGAAGTACTGAGGCATAGCCATAGCGGCTAAGATACCGATGATCAAGACCACGACGAGCAACTCGATCAAGGTAAAACCTTTCTTATTCATAAAACCTCCTACAGTTTTATATATAATTTTGCAGCCATAGCGGCTACATATCTAGTTTAGCAGTAGCGTAAAGCAATGTCAAGCCCTTTTGTGGGCCTACAAGACCTATAATTTTTGGTTATTTTTGGACGGGAATACCCGGCACAACAATGGAAGCATCTGCCCCGGCTGCAGCAGGCGTAAGCACCGGCTGCACATGGGGGTGGAAAGAAACAAACCGATAATTTTTTTGTATCAAATAAGAAGAAAACAGCTCACAAAAACGCTCGCTTTTTTCATCTTGTCCTTCACAAATGGTTTTACTGGCAAACATCGGGCGTATTAATTGGTAGTTATAACGCCCGCCGATACGACGGGAAGAAATAAAAGCCGGCTCCTGCAGCTGGGCAGCAGGCTCTAAACGCAGAATAAAGCCGTCTGCTTCCGGTTTATTATTCGGGCCGATAAAGGCTAAATACAACTCCGCCGGGGTTCCTTCCACTTCTCTTACGTGTACATTTAGTAACCGCGGAAGTACAAAATATTTTTTAAGTTCGCTCCAATCCGACGACGGGCGCCCATTAAGCCGGATAAAATAATCCTGCGCCAATTCCGCGTGGGATAATACTACGTCCATTACTTCAGCGCGGGCTTTTTCTTTCTCCCAAAAATACCGCGGAAAAGCAAACGCAGAAAATCCTGCAATCACCGCCACCAAAATCAGCATCGCTTTTATGGTAAAACCTTTATTCATAATCAAAGCTCCCGTTGCGCACCTGCCACGTCATTACGTTTTACCGCTGCAAAAACGTCTATAAATCCAACTGTATTTTATCCGGCACGGGCACCATAGGGCTGGCCGGCAGTGCACTCATTTCATCCACGCCCGCATAATCCATACAAAAGTTTACGTCAAACTCGTTTTCATACACTGGGATGCAATATACCTGGCCTTGTCCAAAAGGGCGAATGAGCTTATAAGTATATTTTTCATTTCCCACCCGTTGCGCAACTACAAAACCGCGCCGGTAAAAATCAAACTGGAAAGAAATGGCAAACCCATCCCCGGTATCATCCGGAGAAGTCCCGTCCGTATAATAAACCTCGCTCGTGTCTTCATTTTTAAACACTTGCGGGTCATTATTTAACCCCAAGTCTAAATAAGTCCACTTATTGGTATAAGCATTGCGCTGCAAAAAATAACGTTCCTGCGCTGTGGCGCCCGAAGCCAACATATTAACCGCATCGGACATCGTGGCCCGCTCTATTACTTTAATATACGTCTGCACCGCAAAAGTAGATAATACCGCCACAATGATGATAACAAAAATAAGTTCCATCAAAGTAAAGCCTTGTTTCATAACTCTCCCGTGTTATTTATTAGATGTTTCCCAACAATAATACAAACAGCCCTAAAAACACGGCGCACAACAACAGCTTCATTACCCCTAAGTGTTTTTTTAAAAAGTCATTAAATCCTTTGGATTCATAACCTAATACAGATAATACAAAAATTAATACCAAAGGCAAAATGAACATAAAATTATACAACAACAGATACAGCCACGCTTTTACTCTAAAAGCCGGGTCTTGCATAATCAGCACTACCGTAGGCAAATAAACCTGCCCCGTACAAACAGCTTCCACCAAAGACACGCCAAACCCCACCGCCAGCGCCGCCAACACCAAACGCCAGCTGCTTTCGTGTTTATCCCGCAGGAAAAAGCCCATAATTTTGTGTATGCGCACCTTTAAATTAGTGGGCAGCTGCAAAAGCATTTTATCGGCTTTTTGGGTTTTTTTATAAATCCAAAAATCATACAAAGCCAAGCAGAAAAACACCAAACAAACCCCAGCCGTAATAATATAGAACGCTTTAATAACGTATGCAAAACCGCGCATAGCATACAAGAATTGAAATAACCCCAACCCAATAAGCACATAAGCAATAAATACAGCTACGCAATAAGAGGCTCCCACCAAAATAATTTCCCGGCGGGAATATTTGTACACCGTTAAGAAAGAGATAAAAAATACTATTACCGCAAACGCACACGGGTTCACCCCATCCACTAACCCGCTTCCGATAATCGCCCACAATGTAATTTGGCTAAAAGCGGCCTGAGTATCTTGGGCATTATGCTGAACCAGGGTAGTTTTTTCATCTAAAAGCATTGCTTTTTCTATAGCAGCGTCTGCATAAGTGGCAATTTCGTTAGGATAGCCCATTAAAAATGTACTGCCCACACAAGCGGCCGGATAGCCTAGATTGGTAACGCCGTATGCTTTGGCGGTATCGGCAAATATTAAATTATTGCCGTCTTTGGAAATATCCAATTCCACAAAATTAACCGTGTCTTTATATTTGGCTTTTAACCCTTGCCAATATTCGTGCTTTAATTTATTGCAATGAACGCAGGTAGGGCTCACAAATAAACAAAAATTGGGTTTATCTTCCGCCAGCTGAACTTCAGCCCGTACAGGCAAACCGGACGTAACAAAAAAAGCGGCGAGTGCCAAAAAATACGCTATTTTCGTCATACTATAAATTACCCAACTTAATAAACTCGGCAATACCGCCCATTACCATATCAACAGACATTAACACCAATATCATACCGGTTAACCGTTCTATGGCTACTAACCCGCGTTTCCCCAGCAAAGTGCTTATAGGGAAAGACAGCATTAAAATAATCGAGTTAATTAAAGAAGCCACCAGCACCACCCCCAAAGTAACCAACTTATTGGGAGACTGCGCCGACAAAATCATCACCATAGACAAAGCCGCCGGCCCCGCCACCAGCGGTATAGCCAACGGCACCACAAAGGGCTCATCTTCTTTCGGGTCACTTTTCGGTTCCTCTTCCCCGCCAAACACTAAGCGAATGGAAATAATAAACAGAATAATTCCCCCCGCTATACTAAGCGAAAACTGCCGCACGCCAAACGCCTGCAAAAACCATTTGCCCAAGAATAAAAAGGCAACCATAATCAACAAAGCAATGCCCAGCTCGCGCAATAATACGGTTTTGCGGCGTTCCGGAGCCACTTTTTTAAGGGCGGCTATAAACAAAGGAATATTTCCAAAACCGTCCATAACCAACGCTAATGTGATGACTGAAGAAATAAAAAAGTCCATATCGTTTCTCCTTACGCCGGCTTTATTTTTGCGGCGTTTACCTATATAGTATATCAAAATACAACCCCTCAAAAAATCCACCCCTTCTTTAGGCGGGTTTGTGCGGGTTTAAATCAATTTGATAAGATGTACTGTATGTTTACGCATCAAAAAAACAATGTACTGCATATTATTAAATGGTTTACTTTGGCTACGCTCGTGGGAGTAATTGTGGGCGTGTTGGATGCCGCTTTTTTAAAGATGTTGGACGCTGCCATCGGCTGGCGCAACACCGTTCCGTTTTTCTATTTAGGGTTGCCTTTGTTTCTGTATTTGGGGGTATTACTCTCCCGCCATACTTTCCCTAAAGACCGCGATTACACGACCGATGCCGTAATAGACAAAATTAATTCTTATAAACCCATTTCTTTTATTTCTATTACCAAAGGCTTTTTTCTCTCTATATTAACAATGACAACCGGCGGCTCTGCCGGTAAAGAAGCCCCCTGCGCCGACGTGGGCGCCGGCATCAGCTCCATCCTGGCCCGTTTTATGCGTATGAACCCTTATGACCAACGCAAAATGATGATTTGCGGCGTAAGTGCCGGGTTTGCGGGAGTGTTCGGGGTGCCGATTTCCGGTGCATTGTTTGGGTTGGAAGTGTTATGGGTTGGGCATATTTTTTATGAAGTGATGTTTGCGGCTTTAGTATCCGGGATGACGGCCTTTCAGGTAACACAATTATTAGGGGTAAACTATATTTACCACCCCATTCATTTTGTGCCGGTATTTTCGGAACAGTTTTTCTTAAAAGTAATTATAGCGGGGATGATTTTTGGCATTATTTCTATTCTTTTTATAGAAATGATGAAATTTATGAAAGTGCTTTTTCGCTATATAGCTTTGCGTTCCTCCGTGTTTATGGCGTGCGCGGTGGGCGGGTTTGTGTTAATTGCTATCGGGTATTTTATTTCCCCGCTTTACCTGGGGCTGGGAATGAGCGGTATAGACAATGTGCTGGCCGGAAGCGCGCCGGACAGCCCTTTTGGGTTTTTATACAAAATTATCAGCACCTCTGTTACGTTTGCCGCAGGCGGGATAGGAGGGGTAGTAACACCCATTTTCTTTATTGGTACTCAGGCGGGCGGAATGCTGGCTGAATTTTTGGCGGTAGATACCGCCACCCTGGCGGCCTTGGGTTTGGTGGCTGTTTTGGCGGGTACGGCCAACACGCCGCTTTCTGCCAGCATTATGGCTATTGAACTTTTTGGGGCTGAAATTGCCCCCTATGCCACCATTGCCTGTGTAATTAGTTTTTTGGTAACCGGGCAGCAAAGCATTTACCCCAGCCAGCGCATCGCTTACGATAAAAGCGGACAAGAACAACCGCTGGAACAACCCCTTTTAGAAAAGAAAATCCCCAACCGAAAAGGCCTTATTAAAAAGACATTGTGGGAAATGGTAAAACACTTGGTTCCTAACACAAAACAAAAATAAAATATGGCCTTTTTGTCTATTATTATTCCCGTATACAATACAGCGGAATTTTTACCCAAATGTTTGGATAGTATTCTTGCCCAAACGTTTACGGATATTGAAATTATTTGCGTGGAAAACAACTCTACCGATTCTTCCCCTCAAATTTTACAGCACTATGCCCAAAAAGACAGCCGCATTCGGCTTTATCATCAGCCTACACCCGGCCAATCCGCCGCCAGAAATATGGGTTTGCAATATGCCACTGGCCAATACATCGGCTTTGTGGATAGCGATGATGCCATAGACTCCCACTATTACCAACAACTTTGCCAAGCGGCGCAAAAAACTGCCGCCGATATTATTTGTACAGGTTGCCAGACTGTTTTTATAGGCGCTCTGCCAGTGCCCGTGTACTACTTACCTTATACGCTGTGCCAAGATTGGACAAAACGCTGGCAAATAGACATTGCTGTTTGGGCCAAAATATACAAAAAAGAGTTTTTACAAACCCATCGTTTTCACTTTATGCCCGGCGTTATTTGGGAAGACGTTTTGTGGACTTTTAAAACCCTGTATAAAGCACATAAAATCATTACCCTGCCCGGAAACGGATATTTTTATACCCGTAACCCGGCCGGAACGATGGCGCTTTCTAAAACGAAAAACCGCAAATATACGCTATACAGTATAAAAACCGTTTACCAGGCGGCACAAGATTTTATCACCCAAAACGAGCCGTCCTTCTCCCGCAAAAAAATACTGAACGAATTTTTAATCAAATATCTGTTTTTTGATTCCGTTTTGCAGGATGACCCGTCTCTCATCAAAAATACCTCCTGGCTTACCCGTTGGAAACGAAACAGAAATCTATTGTTACAAAAACATTATCTATGCTGTCTTCAGCAAATTAATTACCATAATAACTGGTACTATGTTTTGCGCTTGTTGGGCACCAAAATCCGTTTATGGAAGGTTCCGGCAAAAAATCCCTGTAATTTTTAGTTTACTTAGCGAAGCACTTCCTCTATTACAGAGTTCCGTTTAAGCACTCTTCAGAGGGCCCTAGCGCCAAAAGTGCCTCAACGCGTTTGATTCAAGCCTCCCTTGGCGTTATGCGAGCTTCCCCTTTTGGTGTACTTAAAAGATAATATTACCCCCCTATTAAACACGTTCAAATTAAGGAAATAGCTAGTTTTGTCCTTAATTTTTTCTATCAAAAACCAAGCCCTTCTCTTCTTGTAACAAAAAAGCCCCGCATTACGCGGGGCTTTTGGTTTGCATAAAACAATTAGTTTTTGGCTTTCTTTACGCCGTCAATTACTTTAGGTAATATCTGGCGGGCATCGCCCACAAAACCGTATTTGCATACGTTAAAGATGGGGGCGTTGGCGTCTTTGTTTACAGCAATGATAGTATCGCTGTGTTCCATACCCACAATATGCTGTACCGCGCCGGAAATACCACACGCCACATACAGTTTGGGGGCTACCGTTACGCCAGACTGGCCGATTTGTTTTTCTTTGGGTTTGAGGCCCAAGTCAATCGCCGCGCGGGAAGCGCCTACCGCACCGCCCAATTCGCAAGCCAAGGTTTCCAACATATCAAACCCGGCTTTGTCTTTCATACCGCGGCCGCCGGCCAATACTACTTCGGCTTCGTCCAATTTTTCACCGCAGGCAATCGGATCCATCTGTTTGCTGACGATACGCACTTTGCCCGCTTCTGCCGGGATGGCAATGGGCTCATTTACCACTTGCGCCATAGCACCCGGGCGGGAAACCACTTTTTTAAATACATTGGGGCGCACGGTGGACATCTGCGGCCGGTAATCCGGGCATTTAATGTCCGCCATAATGTTGCCGCCAAAGGCGGGACGGGTTTGAATAAGAAGTCCGTCCTGAATAGACAAGCCGGTGCAGTCCGCCGTTAAACCCACAAACAGTTCAGAAGAAATACGGGGAGACAAATCACGCCCGATATAGGTGGACGGATACAGCACCACGCTGGGGTTGTATTTTTTAATCAGCGTTACCATTGCATTGGCATAAGCCGCTGTGTTGTAATCGTGATACCCCGGCCCTTCCACCGCGTAAATTTTGTCGGCCCCGTAAGAGGAGAGTTCGGCAAAATACGGTTGGATATTGTCGCCAATCACTACGGCGCAGAGTTCTTCGCCCAGTTGGTCAGCCAGCTCGCGCCCTTTGGATAAAAGCTCAAAGCCCACCGGGCGTACAAACTGCTTTTGACCATCATCGGAAATTTCAATAAAAGCCCACACGCCTTTATAGACGGACAGGTCTTTTTTAGCCGCACCGGAAGCCGGCAAAGACAAGGCTTTCACCGGGCAGACGGACACACACGCACCGCACATCGTGCAGCTGGCATTGGCCACCGCCTTGCGGTTAACCAAGGAGAGCGCCCCAAACGGACAAGTGCTTACGCATTTTCCGCAACCTACACAATTA
>CALUUY010000030.1 GCA_944324095.1 uncultured Elusimicrobiales bacterium | reverse complement strand
CCGCGCGCTGCACCAAGCTAAAAGGCTGTGCGTAGCCAAAAGTAACGGCTTTGCCGGGCGCCCAACGGTAAAAACGAAGCCATACCCCCCCGTTGTACATACGGGCAGCAGCCTCGTCAAAAGCCATCTGACGGGCCACCCCAAAAGCAGGCGTATTAATAAGCACATTCATTTGTATATTTTACCAGTTATCTGTATATAGCAACATACAAAAACGCCGGGCAAGAAAAATTGCCCGGCGTTTGTTGGCAAAACACTTATTTCCAGCGCAGGTTAGGTTCGCGCGCGGCAGAAACTTCATCAATACGTTTAACGCACTGGCCGTGCGGAGCGGATTTTACCGTTTCCGGCTGGGTTTGGATTTCCTCGTAAATGCGTGTCATCGCCGCAATAAAAGAATCCAACATCTCTTTATTTTCCGTTTCAGTCGGTTCAATCATCAAAGCTTCCGGCACGATGAGCGGGAAATAAATAGTAGGCGCATAAAAGCCGTAATCCAGCAGACGTTTGGCAACATCCGTGGTGTGCACGCCGTTCATTTGTGCGGGAACGGTTTGCAAGACACATTCGTGCATACAGGTGCGGTCAAAAAACGCAGGGAATTTGTCTTTTAAACTTGCGCGGATGTAGTTGGCGTTTAAGATGGCTTTTTCGGCCACGTTTTTTAAGGTGTTTCCATCGTGCTGGCGCAAATAAGCGTACCCGCGCAAGCAGACGGCTATGTTACCGTAAAAGGCCTTCATACGCCCTAAACTTTTAGGCATTTTGCCTGACAGGGTGTATTTGCCGTTTTTCAGGGTAACAATCGGCTTAGGCAAGAAAGGAGCCACGTGCGCCGCTGCACCCACCGGGCCGGAACCCGGCCCGCCGCCTCCGTGCGGGGCGGCAAACGTTTTGTGTAAATTAAAATGCAGTAAATCCACCCCGAAATCACCGGGTTTGGCAAGCCCCAATAAAGCGTTAAAATTGGCCCCGTCCATATACAAAAGTGCTCCGGAGGCGTGCACCATACGGGCAATTTCCACAATGTCTTTTTCAAATAGGCCTACCGTATTAGGCACCGTAAGCATCACTACGGCCGTGCGTTCGCTTAAAGCTTTGGATAAGGCTTCTTTGTCCACGCAGCCGTCCGGGCCGGATTTGATGTTTACTACCGTAAACCCGCCCATATTGGCGGTGGCAGGGTTGGTGCCGTGGGCCGTATCGGGCACGATAACTTCTGTGCGTTTTTTGTCTTTACGCGCAGCGTGATAGGCTTTGGCCGTCATAATACCCGTCAGCTCCCCGTGGGCACCGGCGGCCGGCTGCAACGTAAATGCGGCCAGACCGGTAATGGCTTTTAAAAGTTCCTGCAAGTCATACATCATTTTAAGCGTGCCCTGCACACAAACTTCCGCAGTAAAAGGATGCACATTAGCAAAGCTATCCAAAGCCGTAAAAGCATCATAGGCTTTGGGGTTGTATTTCATAGTACAGGAACCTAACGGATAGAAGCGGCTGTCTAAACAGTAGTTCTTTTCAGATAAAGCGGTAAAATGCCGCACCGTGTCAAATTCGCTCAGTTCCGGCAGTTTGGGGGCTTGCGGGCGAAGCACGTCTTTAGGCAAATACGCTTCGGCCGGTTTGAGGGATTTTTCCACCCGTACGCCGCGGCGTCCCGGGCAGGATTTTTCAATAGACAAAGCACTGGTGTTTAGTATTTCCTGCATATTAAATCCCCCTCAAGGCTTGGGCCAGGTCTTGCAAGTCCTGCTCGGTTTTGGTTTCAGTGGCGCATAACGAAAGGCAGTTCTGCAATTCTTTTTCTTCCAACGCATAAACGCCAAAACCTTTTTTGGCTAATTTCTGCACCAGTTTCTTAGCCGGTACCGGGCATTGAAGTACAAATTCATTAAAAAACGGCCCGGTAAATTTAAGGCTAAAGCCGTCTATTTTAGAAACCAAATCCGCCAGCTGGTGGGCCCTCTCCACATTTAATTCAGCCGTTTCTTTAAGGCCTTGCGGCCCCATTAAAGTTAAATAAATAACGGCATTTAACGCACAAAGCGCTTCGTTGGAACAAATATTGGAAGCGGCTTTTTCACGCCGGATATGCTGTTCGCGCGCCTGCAAGGTAAGCACAAAGGCGCGTTTGCCGTCTTTGTCTTTAGCTATACCCACAATGCGGCCCGGCATTTGGCGTTTATATGCATCTTTACAGGCAAACAGCCCTAACCCTGGCCCGCCAAAATGCATAGCATTGCCAAAGGCCTGGCCTTCGCCTACGGCAAAATCCGCCCCGTAAGAACCGGGCGTGCGCAACAAACCTAAACTCATTGCCTGAAATACATAGACAAACAGCGCGCCTTTAGCGTGCGCCAGCTCACCCAAAGTTTGGGCGTCTTCCAACTGGCCGTAAAAATTGGGGTTAGCCAAAACCAGGCAGGAGGTTTGCTCATCCAACATTTTTTCAACAGCCTGTTTATCCGCCACCCCGTTTTGACAGGGAATTTGCTGCACAGACACCTGCGGAAAATGCTGCAAATACGTGTGCAATACTTCTTTATAGTGCGGGTGCAAGGCGGAACTAATCAACACTTTCTGCCGCCCGTTAATGCGCACACAGGCCAAGACGGCTTCCGCCATTGCGGTGGCGCCGTCATAGTGGGACGCATTACTCACGTCCATATCCGTTAACGCACAAATACAGCTTTGAAATTCATAAATGGTTTGCAGGGTGCCTTGGCTGGCTTCGGCCTGATAAGGAGTATAAGCGGTTAAAAATTCCCCGCGGGAGCTTAACGCATTGACTGCCGCCGGAATAAAATGTTCATAGCAACCGGCGCCAATAAAATTTTTTACCGGTTTGTTAAGCGCCCCCAAGGATTTAATGTGAGCAGTAAGCTGGGCCTCGGTAAGGGCGGGGGGCAGGTCTAAATGCGGGTACGCCAAATCCTGCGGGATGTTAAGCAATTCCCGCACCGACGATACACCTATGCGGGCAAGCATTTCTTTTTCTTCCGTTGAAGTATGTGGGATAAACATAAAACCTCTGTTATTAAAAACCCCCGCTTGCGGCGGGGGATCTTTTAAAAGCCGCAATGATTATTTTTGAATGGTAGCTTTGTAAGCGGACAAATCCATCAAAGCTTCATATTCAGCCGGAGCCGTCATTTTTACTTTAAACAGCCAACCGCCGGCGTGCGGTTCCCGGTTCACCAAGCCCGGGTCATTGGTTAAAGCCGTGTTTACTTCCATCACTTCCCCGCTGACGGGAGCATAAATTTCAGAAGCAGATTTAACAGACTCTATCACACAGCAGTTCTGCCCCGCAGTAACCTGTTGGCCTACTTTGGGCAAGTCCACAAATACAATATCGCTGATTTCTTCCTGTGCGTGGTTGCTAATACCCACCGTGGCAATATCGCCTTCCATATGGGCCCATTCGTGAGTTTTGGCAAAACGGCAATTTTCTTCATTATGCATATAAAGGTTCCTCCCTAGCACTACACTCTATTTTTATAAAACGGCGTTTTGGTAACAACCGCCGGTATGCGGCGGCCGTGAATTTCAATTTCCACCTGCGCGCCGGGGGTTAAACCCGCCTGCGCGTAACCAACGGCTATCCCTTTAAATAACGGAGAAAAAGTACCGCTGGTAACAAAACCTACTTCTTTCCCTTCATAAAAAATCTTGCACCCGTGGCGGGGCACACCCGCGCCTTTTAATTCAAACGCGGTTAATTTTTGGGCCAACCCTTGCGCCTTTTGTTTTTCCAAGGCGGGCTTGCCGATAAAATCTTCTTTACTAAGTTTTACCACCCATCCGCAGGCGGCCTCGTACGGGGTGCGGGTCTGGTCAGCGTCTTGGCCGTTAAGCAGGTAACCCGCTTCCAGGCGAAGCACGTCCCGCGCGCCCAAACCGCACGGCGTAACACCAGCTTGAAGAAGAGCCTCCCACAGTTTTACAATGCCTGTGGGGCTGAGCATAATCTCGGCCCCGTCCTCACCGGTGTAACCGGTGCGGGTAACGTAGCCCGGTTCCCCAAACAATTCTACCGCCTGGATATGAAACCGCGGCAAAGCGCTTATCCCCGGAAGAAGAACTTCCAATTTTTCCAAAGCGTGCGGCCCTTGCAAGGCAATCATACCGTATTGGTCGCTCGCGTCCGTTACGGTTACGTTAAAACGGGCGGATTGTGTTTTCATCCACTCGAAATCTTCCTGGCGGCAAGCTGCATTGACCACAATTAAAAATTTTTCCGCATTTAAACAAAACGCAATCATATCATCTATGATGGTTCCTTGCGGGGTTAACATGTGGGTATAAGTACCGGCGGCGGGAGTCTGTTTGATGTTATTGCAGGTAATGTATTGCACAAAGGGGTAGGCGTCTTTGCCTTCCACCCAAATTTGCCCCATATGGGACACGTCAAACATACCGGCGTTTTCGCGTACGGCTTTGTGTTCGGCAATAATGCTTTGAAACTGCACCGGCAGCAGCCAGCCGTGAAAATCCACCATACGCCCGCCCGCTTGGCAGCAGGCATTGTACAGAGGAGTAGTTTTTAAATCGGTAGTCACAAACAAACCTCCAAAAGTATATGTTCATTGTATAAAATTTAACTGTTTTTTATACAATATAAATATGGCAGATACACAAAGCGTAATCAGTGACGTAAAACTTTTTATAGAACGCCTTAAAAAGGAATTACCGGAGGTGTTTTCCAACACGTCCGGCCCCGCCGAGGCTGCCGGCCCGGCGTCTGACAACCGCGTGCTCTACAACGGTAACCTCTATGAGGCCCGTATGTACATAACGCCTGACCAGGAAGAAGGCGTGGCTTTTGACGGGGAAATATTCCACATCTATCTGCAATCCAAAACGGCAGATCCGTCTGCCCTGGTTACTCAATGGCTTAGAAACAAAGCCGGCGAAACCCTGCGCCAAAAAACCCAGCAATGGGCCGAAAAAATGGGCGTTGAATACAACAATATTACCATTAAAGACCAGCGCACGCTGTGGGCCAGCTGTTCGGGCAAAAAAAACATCAACTATTCTTACCGCATTATTAAAATGCCGTTGGCCGTGCAGGATTATTTAATCGTGCACGAGCTTTCCCACCTGGTGCATATGAACCACGGGCAGGAATACTGGCAGCTGGTAGCTCAATATTGCCCGGACTACAACCACCACCGCAAATGGTTAAACGAAAATAAAGGTTCTATTTTTTCCGAGGTAGAATTAATGTATAAAGAGCCGGCAGAAACAGCCGTCACCCAACCGGAACAGACCCACTCAAACGAACCGGCGGATACAACGCCAAACCCAGAGCTAGCCTCTTTAGCTAAAGAGCAACCCCGGCCGGCGCTTGAGAATTCTCCACAAAACGCAGCCCCCGCCCATACCGATGCAGGACAAGCCGAAGAAGGAACAAACCGTCCATAACCTCTACTTAAGTTTGACAAAACCCCGGGCTAAAACCCGGGGTTTTTATTAAACAGACAAAAACAACTTACGCCTACTATACACTTTTCTGTTTTAAATCAAGACTCCTCTTAACAACGCTCTTCCGTTTACAAAACGACGTTTTCCGTCAGCGGATAACATAATAGCCCCCTTCTTTATTTCCGCCGCTCAAAGACTTACAAACTTCTTCTCCTTTCACATTATAAAACCGACAAAACACGCCTTCGGTATTGTGATTTATATATAAAAAATAAATCTGCCCAAACGGAAGCCGATTCGCCAAAGCTATACTAGTTGCACTTCCTTGCGACTTCGTGCCAAACATAAATTTATCCGTTTGTTTGCGCCGCCAGCCATTATAAACAGTGTCCTCCCCCGGAATCTCTATATCCAGCTCATCTATATGCGTAGCATAAAATCCGTTAGCCATATAATACACCCGGTTGGCATCTGCTATATTTTTAAGCAACACAAAGGCTTCTGCTGCACGTGCTTTTTCCACCGCGCGTTCATACTGCGGCAAAGCAACCGATGCCAATATGCCAATAATTAGAACCACAACTAACAACTCTATAAGCGTAAATCCTGCATTCTTTTTCATAAGCAGTACCCCCCTTTACCCTTAGCACAAAACCCACTATATCAAAAAAAAAACAAAGCAAGGCTCTATTAATAAACAACCCTAAAAAATCAACATCATAAACTCCAGGAACTGACGCTAATAAACATTTACAAAAAACCGCGCCGCACCCTGCCCGGTGCGGCGCGAATTTTTTTTTGCACACGCTAGGAGACTGTATTGCGTGTTTTACAAACAACAAACGCCATGGCTAACGCCTGCTGTTATTTAATCAGTTTGGCGGCGCCATTTTGAAAAGAAAAAGGCGTCCAAACGAAGTTTCTCCCCCCGCTTTTAATCTTTTGCCAAACAGTGGCAGGCGTTACACACCCCAGTGCCACCAACCGGCCTTGTAAAAATAACGGTTCACCTGGCGTTACAGCAATAAACATTCGGCTGGGGTAGTTTTTGTGCCGGCGAACATGAGTACGGCGAGTCATCCCCGCTCTTTTTAACATATACGAAAGCCGAACGGCACTAAAGTTTTCACCGTAAACGTCTTCTAAGGTTTTGCCTTTAGGCAACATACGTATTTGGGCCAGCTGTATGCCCTGTACAAAATCAGCCGGCAGCGAAACGAAACCAAATTCTCCGCTGTGTTGCACGGCTTGGGCTTTAACCAATAAGCTGCGGCCGTTTTTAAGGGTAAGGGTTAGGCTTCTGAGCTGGAAATCCTCTTTTTCTTTTTTATTGGGGGCTTGAAAACAACTCTTATGTGTAATGGCTTTTGCCCCGGTTACCACCGCACCTAAACAAGTGGTGGTTTTGGTTTCTACGGAACCTTTCTCTATGCCAAAACGAAGAGGCTTGCCGGGGGTTTTGCGGTTGCGGAAGGAATATTCTTCTACATACCGGCCGTCCCATTCCCAGTTTAAAGTAAAAGAAACTACCGGGCTTTTAACTTCCTGCGCTTGGCGAGCGACATTTACTTTGCTTTGCAAGGCCTGCTCTACTTTTTGTTCCGGCTGGGCCGCCCAAACAGGGGCACAAGCCAGCATAAAAACAGCAGGTAATACTACGGATTGCTTCATCTATTTCTCCTTTCGTACAACTTGAATGAATAAATTATAACAAAAGTTAGGCAGGGCTAACAAGCGTTTTTTAGTTTTACCTAACTTTTAAGACGACGACAACTTCCTCCTTTTGCCTTCTTTTTACTAGCTTTATCTTATTTTCACCTACCCCTTATAAACCGTTTACCCGGCCTCTTCCGTCTTTTACATCCCCCGTTTTTTAAAATAAAATCTAAACCATTCCCATACTTAGACTAGTGGAGCAAAAGAAACTAACCCTGCACCTTAAATACTATTTACTGCAAACATCCATACGGGTTTATCCCCTCCCCAGCCGCATAATCAACCACGCCCTTTAACCACGCTTACCCGCCAAGAACGGATACAATAACGCCACAAATAACATTCCGCCCCCACTCTTTTGGTATATTTACTGAGTAAAATACCCAAACAAAAACGCCCTGCCAAGCAGGGCGTTTATAAAAATAAAAGCAATCATTTGTGGGATCTAATACAACACTAAACCGCAAAGCCCCCCTAAAACAATCAGCCCAATTGGGCCTACTTTTTTAAAAAACATAGCGGCAAATGCGCCGGCAAAAAGGAGAAGGCTTTTGTAATCTACAAAGTTTTCGCTGTTGCACAAAACCAGCGCCGCAGCGGCAATCAAACCAACTACCACCGGGCGCAAAACGTAAAAAACAGATTTTACCCCGGAAGAATTTTGATGTTTTAAAAAATACCGGCTGGCAAACAACATTAAAAAGAAGGATGGTAAACAAACCGCTATCGTGGCCACCGCCGCGCCCCATACGTTACCGGTGGACGTATAACCGGTATAAGTAGCCAAATTAATACCCACTGGCCCAGGCGTCATTTGGCTAACAGCCACCACATTGGTAAATTCCGCCGTGGAAAGCCATGCGTGTTTAAACACCACTTCGTGCTGAATAAAAGAGATCATAGCGTACCCGCCGCCAAAATTAAACAGGCCTATTTTTAAAAACGTAACAAACAGCTGCCAGTAAATCATTTTTTAC
Source organism: uncultured Elusimicrobiales bacterium (assembly GCA_944324095.1). Taxonomy (GTDB): domain Bacteria; phylum Elusimicrobiota; class Elusimicrobia; order Elusimicrobiales; family Elusimicrobiaceae; genus Avelusimicrobium. Next base: position 11,930 of record CALUUY010000030.1, on the reverse strand, counting down.
GCTCCTTAATACGCCCGCCCAGCCAGCCACACAAGCCGGCCGCTAACACAATCCCCACAGGGGACACTCCCCCTAACCAAATAGCCAACGCCACCACTAACGGAATTAGCCACAAAATTTTTTTCTCACACGCAGCTCTGCCCATTTGAAGAACCGGTGCTGCAATAAGCGCTACTGCCACCGGCCGTATGCCCATAAAAAAATGTTGTACGTGCACATTGTCTTTAAATTCCTGAAAGAACGCCGCTATAAGCAAAATGGCAAAAAAAGAAGGCAACACCGTACCCAGGGTGGTAACAATACTGCCCTTTACGCCTTTTAATTTGTAACCCACAAAAATAGCAATATTGACCGCAATAATCCCGGGGGCGGATTGGGCAATGGCCAATAAATCCAAAAACTCCCGGCGGTCTATCCATTGGCGTTTATCTACTATTTCGCGCTGGATAAGCGGAAACATTGCATACCCGCCGCCCAGCGTAAACGCACCTATTTTGGAAAAAATTAAAAATAAACTCCAATACGTTGCCATATTTGTTATTTTATCAATTTACAAGGCCGCTCTTATAGCACCCCGCCAAAACCTGGTAAATTAGCCTCGTCCCCCACCAAGCGTTTCGCATACAACCCGGTTCTTCATACCCAAAGTTCCTCCAATAAATGTTAAAACGAACGTCCGGTCAGGGTAGAGCAAGAGATAAGAACGGATTATTCCACCGCAAAAACAGAAAAGAGCTGGAACATTGTTTTAGGCGGAAGCTTGCGCTACACATAAAAAACCCCGGCTTTAGACCGGGGTTTAAAAGTTTATTTCAGCCAACCTTCTTTTTTGGCGTAATTATAAATGCCGTTGTAAATCCCTTGCGCCATACGTTTCTGTACGGCTTTTTGAGACAGACGGCCCCGGTCTTTGGTGCTGCTAATATAGCCCATTTCTATCAAAATAGCAGGGCTGTTAACGCCTTTTAATACATAAAAGTTGGCTTGGCGCACGCTGCTGTTGCGGTTAACGGCAATGCCAATACCAGGCTGCTTATACACCGCGTTACGCACATAACCGGCCAGTTTGGAACTTTCGTTAATGTATTCATTTTTAGCCAGAGATTGCAAAAGCGCATCTACAAAGTTGTAGTGAACTTCTTCATACTGTAAGGCTTCGTTTTCCAAGGCGGCCACTTCGGCGGCTTCTTTGTCGGTAGCTTTTTCAGAACGGAAATAAACCTGAAAGCCATTGGCACGTGAATTTTTAGACGCGTTTGTGTGTACGGAAACAAACAAATCCGCCTTGAAATTATTGGCCATCTTAGAGCGTTCAGACAAGGCTATAAATTTATCGTTGTCCCGGGTCATTCTCACTTCAAAACCGCCTTTTTTAAGCAAGGCCGCCAATTCTTTGGCTACGGCCAAGTTCCAGGTTTTCTCCCGGTGTCCTTTACGGACGGCCCCGGGGTCTTTACCGCCGTGGCCCGGGTCCACCATAATGCGCATTTTTTTGTGCGCAACGGCCGGAGCTGGCTGCACAATGGCGGGCTTTAATTCTTTATTGGGTTTGGAAGCAGCGGGCTTGGCCTCCTGCACAGAGGAAGGTTCATCCTCTTCCCCAATTACGCTGGGGGCAGGCAACAAAAACGCCGGTTTAGGCTGGGCAGAAGAAGCAGACGTCATTTGCGGCCCGGGCGCTTGAGCTGGGGAATGTTCGGGCAGCATATCATTTTCGTTTTGAGCTACACGCAAATACCATTTGCCGCCGGCTTCTTCCATAGACCAGTTTTTACCCTTTTTTCCCAATATCACCCGCAACACTACTTTACTTTCTTCTTGGGTGATGTGAAAAGATTGGATAAAGTCGTCCTTCAAACGATAGGAATCTTCCCGCTTGACCACCGCTTTAGGGAAAGTGACCTCCAAGGTGTGTTTATTCACACTGTGAAGCACATACTCCACCCCGCCGCTGTGAAAGAACACCAGCTGGTCTCCTTTAGCGGTTTGTACTTTTTGCTCCAAGGCTAAATTAAAGTTCTTTTCCACCCATAAAACATTGTCTTTAAACTCTATTTGCCTGTCCAACGCCTGCTGCAAAGCCGGCAGCGTAAAGAAAACCACCGGGGCCATAATGTCCCCTTTGTACGCTATAACGCTTTCCCCCAACGGGACGCTTTTCCCGTTTACCACAGCCACGCTTTCACCGGCTGTTAAGATGGAAGAAAAACCTTTTAAAGTTACTTTGGCTTGCTTGGCAGCCGCGTATAGCTCCACATTGGCCCCCAACTTTTTGGCTGTTTTTTGTACGTCCAAATAAGTAACGCCGTTTGATTGAATGGACGCCACGGAGCCTTTGTCTTTGCCAATTATCTTGACGGTGGTTTTACCCTGTGCGTGCGCACCGGCATATCCCCCCAGCCAAAACAAGGCCGCTAAACCAATAGATAGCAGTTTTTTTATCATAATACACCGCGTCTAGACTGCATAAAGCGCATACAGCCCTTTATTCCAGTACAATTTTATAGTCTTCCCAGGCAATTTGCGGATCCGCCTGGATTTTAAGCGTGCGGTGTATGTTTTCTTCAATATCCGCCTGCTTCTGTTTAATGGCTTCGGCCAAAACCGGGTGCAATACTACACGCAAGGTGCCGCCCGGGCGGCCATTGGTTAAATCATAAATCTCACGCTGGATTTTAATGCGCATACTCTCGGCCGATAATACACGCCCGGAACCGTGGCACTGCGGGCATTCTTCGCTAATAAAGCTGCCGGTGCTTTCACGTTTGCGTTCGCGCGTCATTTCCACCAAGCCTAAGCGGGTAATGGGTAAAATACGTATTTTGGCTCTATCTCCGCGCACCGCTTTAGACAGCGCTTCCACCACCCGGTGGCGGCTGGAAGCTTTGCGCATATCAATAAAGTCAATCACAATAATCCCCCCAATATTGCGCAAGCGGAGCTGGTGGGCAATCTCGTTGGCGGCTTCAATATTGGTTTGGGTAACGGTCTCTTCCTGCGATTTGTTACCCGTAAATTTGCCGGTGTTTACGTCTATTGCGCACAGGGATTCCGCCTCCTGTATGATAATACTGCCGCCATTGGGCAAGGGCAGTTTAATTTTACGTAAATTGTCTATTTCCGGTTCAATGTCATAAGCTTCAAAAATAGGGGTTTTGCCTTTGTAAAGCTGTACGCGGTCAGCCAATTCCGGAGAGTTCTTTTTTACAAAATCCAATACGCGTTCATAATCTTTTTTATTGTCCAGCAAATACACGCTGGCATTTTCGGACAATACATCCCGCGCCACCTGCAGCACAGCGTCCATATCTTCGTGCAATAACTGAGGCGCACGCATACTGTCAAACTTCTTTAAAATAGACTGCCACTGCCGATACAGGTATTTTACTTCCCGTTCCAGCTCTTCTTTGCTGGCTTCTTCGGCTTCCGTACGCACAATGCAGCCCATACCGTTTAAATGTTTATCGGCCAGTTCCTGCATAATTTCGTTTAATTTATGGCGGGCTTCGCTGTCTTCAATATTTTTAGACACCCCCACAAAGCTCTGGTTAGGCGTTAAAACCAAATACCGACCCGGCAAGGTTACGTCCATCGTTACCTTCATCCCTTTGGTGCCGATAGCGTCTTTTACCACCTGTACCATCACTTCTTGGCCTTTTTTAAGCACTTTATCAATGTTCTTTTTGTCCCCGCCGATAATATCAGAAATATACAAATAGGCGTTCTTCTCATAACCGATGTTTAAAAACGCGCTGGAAATACCAGGCAGCACATTTTCCACCGTGGCTTTGTAAATGTTTCCCACAATGTTTAACGCACCGCGGCGCTCCCAAATCAGTTCATTAATGCGTCCATCCTCCATAATGGCAATGCGTGTCTCTTCAAACGAAGTGTTTACAATCACTTCCACTTTGGGGCTGGTTTCTAAATTTTTACTCATAAAATTCCTCTCTTAGGCTTATGCCTGTTAAATGCGATGCAACCCGCCTTGCGAGTCTCGCCAGAATAAGCCTTCTCTTATAAAACGTACACCCGGAACGGTAAACTCCTCCCCCTGTAAAACAGGCTCCCCCAGCCACGCAGCTACCGCATATTGCGGCTTAAGGGTTTTGCCGTTTACTGTTTGCAGGGTAAGAAAATATTTATTTTCTTCCGGCTGTTCACACGCAACCACATACGGCTCCAGCGGTATGTGCTGCGCTATGGCACTATTGGAAGAAGTTACCACCACTTCCGCTTCGTGCCCTTTTAAAAAATCCGTCAAGCTCTGTGCCGGCGCCCAGGCAGAGAAATTCCCCTCCACCTGATACTTGGCCGCCTGCGCCAAATTGACCACGGACGGCAGTGCATACGGCACCCGCTCCACCCGTTTAATGTTCACTTGCGGCCCGGCCGCACGCACTAAGGCTTGATATACTTCCTGCGGGGAAACTTTTTGCAATAAATAAATGTCTGCAAACTCCCCTAAACTTTCCTGTCCGTACCCCAACACCGGGCCATAAGCCAAGCGGGGCCAATTTTTGTTTATTTTGGCAGGCTCAAACGGAAGCCCGCTCTTTAAAACGGCATTACGCAACGCACCAAAAATACGTTTATTGTCCGCCACGCGGGGTACAGTAAACTCTATACGCATTTTATAAATTTTCGGTGCGTCCATCATATATCCTCTACGAACGTATGCGCCGTGCATATACGGATTGAGCCACCCCCAGCGCAAACAAACTGGACACCAGGTTAGACCCCCCGTACGAAATAAACGGCAGCGGTATGCCGGCCACCGGCACTATGCCTATCAACATACCAAAGTTAATGAGCATATAGGTAAAAAACATACCAAACATACCTCCGCACACCAAATAACCGTATCGGTCTGCGGCACTGTAACCTATCATCACCAGCCGCCATAAAATAACTAAATACAACCCTAACACCAAAAGCGTTCCCCACAGGCCCAATTCTTCACCCACTACGGCCAAAATAAAATCGGTATGCTTTTCCGGCACAAAGCCTAAACGAGACTGCGTCCCCGAAAACAAACCTTTCCCAAATACTCCGCCAGACCCCATAGCAATCTGCGCTTGCAATACGTTGTATCCGGCACCTTGCGGGTCGGACTTTGGGGCCAAAAAGGCTTCCACGCGTTTGCGCTGATACGTTTTCATCTGATGATCTACAAACACCCCGGCAAAAAATCCCCCCAACACCACAATCGTGGCCAATACAAAATAAAAAGAGGGCAAGAAAATGCGCAACTGTCTAAAAAACCACCACGCCACGTATCCCAGCAAAGCAACCCCGGCACACACACCGCCCATATAAATAATGTTGGAGCCCGTCTGCTGGAAGATTTTTACCAGGGTATATTGGGTTAAGTCCGGATGTAAATAAATATACGTCCACCCAATGGTACAAAACCCCGCCACGGCACCAAACAGTAAAAGCATCCCCAAATAAAACATATTAACCCCGGTACAATAAAGCAAAATAACCAAGGCCGGGAAAGAAATAACAATGGAAGAAAAATCCGGCTGCATCATAATAAGCCCAAAAATCGGCACCAACAACAACCCCAGCCCCACCAATGTGCTATTATCACGGATGCGCGGGCCGCGCCGGTCTAAAAACGCAGCCGCCACCAACAAAGTAAGCACGCGGCATATTTCCGAAGGCTGCATAGAAAAAAACGGCAGCACAAACCAAGACCTTGAACCACGCTGATAAGACCCAAACAGCAATACCGCTATTAACAACATTAAAATAAACGAGTACAGGGCTTTCCACTGTTCATCATAAATTTGATAATTAAAACTCCACCCTGCCACAAATGCGGCCGAACCTACACACAAAGCCAACAAATGTGTGCGCACTACCCCGTTGGACAAAGAAACGCTGTTCATAGCAGACATAATGCACAGCGCCCCAATCAGCACCAGCCCGGCCATTGCCCCAAATAAAATCCAATCCAATTTATTGCGTCCAACGGCTTCTTTTAACATACGCTATTCTCCCGCTGCCTCTTCCAACAGTTCTTCATAATTTTCCTCTGCTAAGAGAGATTTGGGCTTCCCAACCGGGTTTCCCATATCATCCACCCCAAAATACGCTTTTAACATTTCCCGCGCGATGGGGCCGGCCGCACTGGAACCGTGCAAGCCGTATTCCACAAACACCACCACTACTATAGAAGGTTCCTCTCCCGGCCGGCCGGCAAAAGCCAAGAACCAAGCGTGGTCATCCCCGTGCGGGTTCTGCGCCGTACCGGTTTTGGCATACACGTCCAGCCCTGGTATTTTGGCCCAGCGGGCGGTGCCGGTATCGGTGGTGTATTTCATAGACGTCCAGATTAAATCGTAAGTAGAAGCCGGATACTCGGCTTTGTTTAAAACTTCCGTTTTGCCCACTTGGGTTTCTTTGCCGGCATGATTACTGACTAATTTGTCTATATAAAACGGCCGATACACATTGCCTTTACTGGCAATAGCCGCCCCAAACTGAGCCAACTTTAACGGAGTGACCAACAGTTCCCCCTGCCCGATAGACAAATTAAGCGTATCTCCAATAAACCAATATGATTTATTGCGCGCCCGTTTGGTGGGGCCATACATATTGCCGGATCTTTCCCCAGGCAAATCAATTCCGGTCGGGCGGCCAAACATAAAGGCACGCTGCACTTTTTCTATGGCAGAAGCCCCCACCCGCGCCGCTACATCATAAAAATACACGTCGCAGGAATTGGCAAGCCCGTCTAACAAGTTCATCATACCGTGCCCCGTCCTTTTCCAGCATTTAAAAATACGGGAACCGGCATCATAATGACCGGGACAATTGACGTGGGCAGACGGATCAAAGTCCGGATCCGTCAATGCGGCAATTGCTGTAATAATTTTAAAGGTAGAAGCAGGCGGATAAGTACCTTGTACCGCTAAATTATACTCGCTAATGTTTTTAGACACATTAGACAAATCCGTATCATTATACGACACAAAAATATTGGGGTCATACGCCGGGGCGCTGGCTAAAGCCAATACCGCTCCTGTACGCGTATCCAGCGCCACAGCAGCGCCGCGCCCTGTAGAAGTGTTTTTTAAGCCGTCTTCCGCTGCGCGCTGTACGGCAAAATTTAAAGTAAGGTGTACGTCGCTGCCGGGCTGCCATTTGCGGTCTTCAATCACACGGCGGACGCGTCCACGATAGTCCACTTCCAAATACGCGCCACCATCATCCCCTTTCAGCTCCGCTTCGTATTTTTTTTCTATCCCGTTTTTGCCTATTTTAGAGTTAAGGCGGTAATTCATAGCCGGGTCTCTGCGGCGCCATTGGGTTTCTGTCATACTGCCTAAATAACCAATTAAATGGCTGGCAAAGCTGCCGTACGGATAGTCCCGCTTGGTTTCCTCCAACAAATACACGCCAGGATAATAAATTTGCAGCTCCTGCAAAGCAATAGTGGTTTTAGGGGAGAGATTTTCAGCCAACAAAACAGCTTTACCGCTTTTTAACCCTTCGGTTAGTTTTTCGGTCAGGCTTTCTTCGCTTACCCCTAGTTTAGGGGCAAAATCGTGCGCCAGCTGCTGCAAATAAGGAACGTCTTTACGGCCGGCGGCCAGGTAGTAAAAACTAAAGGACGGAGCATTGCTGGCCACCACAATGCCGTCTGACGTAAAAATACGCCCGCGTGGCGCCGTTTGATATAAAACTTGCGTCCGGTTGCGCTCAGCCATATCCAAATAATAACTGTGGCGCACCACCTGTATGTCCATCAAACGCAATGCAATAATACCACACACCGCACACGCAATAAAAAATAAAATCTTTAAACGCGCGTTAAAAAAAATCTTGGTAGCGGGCATACACCCTCTCCTCTAGCTTTACCTAAGCTTCTTTACTGATAAACCCTTTAGAAAGCATCAGCCTCAACACTATAAACAACACCGGCGCCATCAGCGCGTTTATCATACTCCCTGCCAGCAGGCTCCAAAACCCCTGCCACATAGCCGATGACGTAAAAATACGCAATAACAACGCATTAAACACCACCGCAAACACGCTTAAGCAAAATACAGTTACCATTTGAGGCAAAATACTTTCAAAATCAAAACGTTCGCTTATTAAATACACGAACAAGGCCACCATACAAAATGTAAACGCATTATTTCCAAACAGTTTGGTGCCAAAAAAATCCAAAAACAACCCACATAAAAACGCTACCGGATACCCGTAGGCCGGTTTTAACAAAGTGCATACCGCTACCACAAAAACCAACATCACACTAACCTGTATGCCAATATTGGCAAAAGCCGTGGCAAACGCCCAATGGAAAACTGTTGCACCAATAAAAGCAATAAAAAGTTTAACTAAAGACCACATTATTTTTTACCTTTATCATTTAAAATCACAAACACTTCTTTAATAGCCGTAGAACTAATAACCGGGGCCACTTCCACCGTTAAAGCCGTTTGGAAGGAATTGCCTTTTTTAACGGAAGAGACCTCCCCTATCAATATACCCGCGGGGAAAATGCTGCTGGAAGCAGAAGTATAGACGCGGTCTCCTTCTTTTACAGAAGACATCAACGGCACATATTTCAGTTTAACCGCTCCTGTTCCGCCCCCTACCAGAAGGCCTTCGTCCCGGCTGGGGTTTAAATTAGCCGCGGCAGAAAACTCTTCGTCACGCACTAATAGCACCTTAGACGTGTTTTCCGATACCTCCACCACTTCTCCGGCAAGTCCCTCCACTCCGTCCTCCACGGCAATAACCGCGCAACGCGGTTCTATCCCGTCACGGGAACCTTTATCCAAAATAACCGTATTCCATTGGCTAGGCTCACGGTACGCAATCTGCGCCCAAACGCCTTTCCAAGGACGGGAAGGTTTTAAGTTTAAAATTTCTGTCAGGCGTTCGTTTTCTTCAAACACCATTTCCGCTTGGGCGCCCAAAATCTTAGCGGCTTCAATTTCCTGCCGAAGCTGCCTGTTTTCGTGATGAGTATCCAATAACTCGCGCACGGTGGCAGACACATTATCTGCATAATTAACAGCCGAGTGGAAGAGACGTATTCGCGGAATGAAAATATACCCTAACACCGCTTTAACGGAACTGACCAACCCGTCCAGCGGTAAAATCATCAGTAAAAAAGAAAATGTTAAATAAAAAAGAGGCAGCAACGCCTTGCGGGAAAAGCCCGCCGGCGCGGCGTTTTTTCTTTTCTTTTTAGAATGTAACATAACTAAAACAAAAACGGTTGCCCCATAAATGGGGGCTTTTTCTGCAAAGCCGCCGCGGCCCTGCATACGCCCGAATACAACTTAAGGCGGAAATGAAAAGAAAAGCGGGCACTGTCCTCTTTGCAAGAACCGTGCCCGCGCAAATCATCCGGCACAAGGAAAATGCTTAATACGATTTTCCACGAGAACCGAAAAATTTATTTCCTTTTTCATTTAATTGTTCAAGGAATTTACCGGTACCCAATGCCACACAGCTAAGCGGGTCAGCCGCACGGTGGACGGGAATATCGGTTTCTTTGCGAATCAGCTCGGTAATGCCTCTTAACAAACTGCCGCCGCCGGCCACCACTAAACCGCGGTCAACCAAGTCCGCAGCCAGTTCAGGCGGGGTTTCTTCCAGCGTGCTTTTGATTACATCAATAATCAAGCGCACCGGCTCCATAAGAGCCTGCCGGATTTCTTCCGAAGTTACCGTTAAGGTACGAGGTAAACCTTGGGTCTGGTCGCGCCCTTTTACTTCCATACTCTTTTCTTCTTTGAGCGGATAAACAGAACCCAAATTTATCTTTACTTCTTCGGCGGTAGTTTCACCGATAATCAAATTGTATTTCTTGCGGAAATACTGTACAATGCATTCCGTTAATTCGTCGCCAGCTACGTCGATGGATTTGGCCACCACCATACCGCCTAAGGAAATAACAGCCACTTCCGTCGTACCGCCGCCAATGTCCACAATCATACTGGCGTGCGGTTCAGCGATAGGTAAATCGGCCCCCATAGCAGAAGCCATAGGCTCTTCAATCAAATACACCTCGCGGGCACCGGCTTGGCGGGCAGCATCGTCCACCGCGCGGCGTTCCACTCCGGTAATATCCGAAGGAATACCAATCACAATCCGAGGGCGCAGCAAGCTGCTGCGGCTATGCACTTTGCGGATAAAATAACGAATCATCTCTTGCGTAACTTCAAAATCCGCAATAACGCCGTTCTTCATCGGACGAACAGCAATAATGTTAGCCGGGGTGCGGCCCAGCATCTGCTTGGCCTTGGAGCCGACCGCCTTCACCTCACCGGTTTCCCGGTCAACGGCGACGACGGACGGTTCGCGTAAAACGATGCCTTTGTCTTTCACATAGATAAGGCTGTTGGCTGTGCCAAGATCCATACCTAAGTCAGACGAGAACAGGCCCCCCAAGTAATCAATTACCATTTATTCCACCAATTTGATAATAGCCACTTGTGCATTGTCGCCTTGGCGTATACCCGCGCGGTAAATGCGGCAGAAACCGCCCGGACGATTCGCATATCTGGCAACCAACACATCAAAGAGTTTCTTGAAAGCGGCTTTGTCTTTCAAGGTGTCTTTTACGGTCAAATGGTCGTTAGCTTTAGCAGAGGTAATCAAACCTTCCACCACGCGGCGAACTTCTTTGGCTTTGGGCAAGGTGGTCTTCACTTCTTCGTGAAGGATAATGCTGGTAGCCATATTTTTAAGCATAGCTCTGCGGTGAGAGGCCGTTTTGCCCAGCTTTCTGTATCCTGTATTTTTGATCATACGTTTAAAATCCTATCCTTAAATTTTCATGCCGAGAGAAAGTTTCATTTCGGCCAGTCTTTCTTTGATTTCGTCCATAGATTTGGCACCAAAGTTTTTGATCATTTTCAAATCATCTTCAGTCATTTTTACCAAATCGCGAACGGTGTTCACATTTTCAGATTTTAAGCAGTTAATGGAACGGGAAGAAAGCTCAATAAACTCAATGGACTGGTTGAGCAGTTCATCTAATTTAGAGTTCACGCTGGCACCCGCTACACTGCCGGTGGAAGAAACAGGTTCTTCTACGGCTTCATCGCTGGTGGTGGCCACGCAGTCTTCTTCGCCTTCAATCGTGAAAATATGCAAAGAGTTGGAAAGCAACACAGCGGCGCGGTGCAACGCACGGGCAGGTTCCAACGTTCCGTCCGTCGTAATCTCAAGGATTAAGCGGTCGTAGTCCGTCTTCTGGCCCACGCGGGCAGGTTCCACGTCATAGTGAACTTTCACAATAGGAGAAAACAAGGCATCCACCGGAATAAAACCGGCAGGGCGCTGAATTTTAGCCAAATCTTCGGCCGGTACATAGCCCTTGCCCCGGGAAATTTCAATTTCCATCTCCAGGCTGCCGCCTGCCTCTAAGTTTGCAATTTGAAGATCTTTGTTGATAATGGACACGCCGTCCACTTCTTCAATATCGGCCGCAGTAACCACGCCCGGTTTTTCGGTATGCAAGGTTACATATTCGCGGTTTTTACCTTCCATCTTAATGCGCAAACGTTTGAGGTTAAGCAGAATATTGATAACGTCTTCCCGCACATTGGGAATGGTGCTAAATTCGTGCACCGCACCCGTAATTCTAACGGCGGTAACAGCGGCCCCTTCCATACCGGAAAGCAAAATCCGGCGCAAGGAGTTTCCTACCGTGTGGCCATAGCCGCTTTCGTAAGGTTCCGCAATAAATTTGCCGTAAAAGTCAGAAGCGGTTTTTTCTTCTAACTGAATTTTTTGGGGAAGAACCAATTCATTCAAAGCCATGTAAAGCCTCCAAACTATTTAGAATAGTATTCGACGATGAGCTGCTCGTTGACAGGATAGGACATTTCCGCTCTGTCGGGCCATCTTAAAAGTTTTCCGGTCATTTTCTCCGCGTCGTATTCCAAGAAGCT
>CALUUY010000029.1 GCA_944324095.1 uncultured Elusimicrobiales bacterium | reverse complement strand
CAGAATATGTGCTGCGTCTGCAAAGGCGCCAAGCATGATCCGGCCCCGATTCCTGAAGAAGGCAAATGGGTCAAAGCAAAACAGATTACCGATATTAGCGGTCTTACCCACGGTGTAGGCTGGTGTGCCCCGCAACAGGGCGCCTGCAAATTGACGCTTAACGTCAAAAACGGCGTAATTAAAGAAGCGTTGGTGGAAACCTTGGGCTGCTCCGGTATGACGCACTCCGCCGCTATGGCTGCCGAAATCCTGCCCGGCAAAACCATTTTGGAAGCCTTGAACTCCGACCTCGTGTGCGACGCTATCAACACCGCTATGCGCGAACTTTTCCTGCAAATTGTCTATGGCCGCACCCAGAGCGCTTTCTCTGATGACGGTTTGCCCATAGGCGCCGGTATGGAAGACTTGGGCAAAGGCCACCGCAGCCAGATCGGCACGATGTACGGCACCGAAGCCAAAGGCGCCCGCTACCTGGAAATGGCAGAAGGGTATGTGTTGGAAATCGGCCTGGATAAAAACAGCGAAATCATCGGTTATAAATTCGTCAACCTGGGCAAAATGATGGACGCCATTAAGAAAGGCGAAGACCCGAAAGCCGCGTTTGAAAAGAACGTCAACACCTACGGCCGCTTTAACGAAGCCGTCAAGAAAATTGACCCCCGCAAAGAGTAAGCCCAGGAGAATATTATTATGATTACGTTTGAAGGATACGAAAGAAGAATTGATAAAATCAACTCCGTTTTGAAAGAAAACGGTATTGCTTCCTTGGAAGAAGCCAAAGAACTTTGCACTCAAAAAGGCATTGATGTTGAAAAAATCGTGCGCGGCATTCAGCCCATTGCTTTTGACAACGCCGTCTGGGCCTACACGGTGGGCGCTGCTATTGCCATTAAATCCGGCGTAAAAACCGCGGCTGAAGCGGCCGAAAAAATCGGCGTGGGCTTGCAGAGCTTCTGCATTCCCGGCTCCGTAGCCGATCAGCGCGCTGTGGGTTTGGGCCACGGTAACTTGGGCGCTATGTTGTTGTCCGAAAATACCAAATGCTTCTGCTTTTTAGCCGGGCACGAAAGCTTTGCCGCGGCTGAAGGTGCCATCGGTATTGCCCGCACGGCTAACAAAGTGCGCAAAACCCCGCTTCGCGTAATTTTGAACGGTTTAGGTAAAGACGCGGCTTACATCATCTCCCGCATTAATGGTTTTACTTCTGTGGAAACGGAATATAACTATAAAACGGGCGAGCTCAAAATCGTGAGCGAAAAAGCCTTCTCCGACGGGGATCGCGCTAAAGTAAAATGCTACGGTGCTGATGATGTAAACGAAGGCGTAGCCATTATGCGCCACGAAGGGGTGGACGTATCCATTACCGGTAACTCCACCAACCCCACCCGCTTCCAGCACCCGGTAGCCGGTACCTATAAGAAATGGGCTACCGAAAACGGCAAAAAATATTTCTCCGTGGCTTCCGGTGGCGGCACTGGCCGCACCCTGCACCCGGACAATATGGCCGCCGGCCCTGCTTCTTACGGTATGACCGATACGATGGGCCGTATGCACAGCGATGCTCAGTTTGCCGGTTCTTCCTCCGTGCCTGCGCACGTGGAAATGATGGGCCTTATCGGTATGGGTAACAACCCGATGGTCGGTGCGACGGTAGCCGTTGCAGTGGCCGTATCCGAAGCCAAATAAAAAGTTGTTTTATCTGTCAAAAAGCCGCTCCGCAAGGGGCGGCTTTTTTGGTGGGTAAAAAATAAGATTGTGCGGAGGATTAATTTTTACTTGTGGCCACGGAGCTTTTTTTTTACAATATAAAAAATGCAACTTGCGAGGTGTGATATGTATAAAAAATACTTGGGTTTGATTTGTTGTTTAGCCTTTTGTTCAGCGGGGCTGTGGGGGCAGGGCAATGTGGTCAAACAAGGCGCTAAACAACTTTCTGCCAAAGCAAGCCGTCAAGCGGCGGCGCTGCCTAAAAAAATAGGTAAAGCGGCTTTGTCTAATAAAGCGCACCGGGAGCTCTTGCGCCGGGAAGAACGCCTAAACCAAATTTTAGATAAAAAAATAAAAGGTGCCCGCATCAAAACAAACGGGCATTTAGCCGGCAAGTTGTATCCAAACACCATACAAGACTGGTCTAAACTGGCCACAGATATGCCCGGTTTTGTAGCCAGCTGGCCCAGAGCCTTAGACGCGTATGAAAACGCCCATAACGGGGCCAATTTTTTTGAAGACATTCAACAGCAAATTGCGCTTATGTACCCGCAGGCAGGGTTTTCGGCTGCGTTTGTAGCGTCGTTTGATGAAGTATTGCTGTTAGCCCGCAGCCCCCGTATGAAAGCTACTGATTTGGCTACCGCTGTGGAAAAAGGATTAGATGATTTAGCCTATTTGCGTATGCCGGGTTATGCTGCGGTAATGGTGTATGGGCAGAGCCAAAAATTACGGGATATTTTGATTTTGGATATTAAAAAAGAGCGGGTTATTTCCCTTAACCAAAGCCAAGGCAAAGCCTTGGCGCGGTTGGCTTTTGAACGCCGCCAAGCTTGGAGAGAGCAACATCCCAAATTGGCTGAGCGTTTGGTTAAGCAAGGTTTTGTTTTAGACACCAAAAACTGGTTGGTTACCAAAGACGGTATCACCTGGGCTCCCGTACCGCACGGGGACATACGCCGCAATTTAGAATACGCTTGGCTGCAGGGTTGGTATGTGCAATTTAAGCACGGCAGCTGGGAAGTGGAAGGTTTTGGGGAAGTAAAAGGCGGCCCTCTTCAGCAAAAAGTGCCTTATTGGCTGCCGTTATTGTAAAATTAAATATTTTTACTTGCCCCGGTATGCGTTAGCGCATACCGGGTTTTTTATGGCAGTGTAGGCAAAAGTTAGAACAGAACAAGGCCTAAAAGCCTAGTATGTTTTTAGGGATTGAAAAAGGGGGATTGGTTCACCATACTATTAGTAAGAAGGAGTAGGAAAGGAGAATTTTATGAACAATAAATTATATAGAAGTGTCTTGCTGGCGGGTATGCTGGCGGTACTAGCCGGCCCTTTGGCGGCCGAGCCCGCTTTAAATGCCCAGGCGTTTAAAGCGCAGCAAAAAGCAGTTGCTTCTAAGTTGGATGGGTTACGGGAGCGGCTGGATAAATTAGGAGGGGAAAATTTAAGTTTGGCGTTTGTGTTGTCGGTTAAATCCAAAGAAGCATTAGCGGTATCCAGCACGGTGCTGGCGTATCAGGATTATGCGCAAAAGCGTTCTTTGGGTATTTTGATGGGGGTCGCCATTGAGAACGCCTCCAATCCGTTGGCTATGCAGAAGGTGCGGGATTCGGAATTCAAAAAACTATTAGCTTCTGCCCCGCAGGAGCAATACGGAGTGGAAAAAACCTTCCAAACCGTGGACGAATTAGCCAATATGGATGATGCCTCCCTGTCTGCCGTAGTGGGGTTGGCTAAGCGGATGAATCCGCAGTCTCGCGCGCAGGAAATGAGCAAAAAAGCTGCCCGGGAGGCTTTAAAAACTGTATCAAAGCAGAAAAAATAAAAGCCTTTAATGCCTTGTACAACCCGCCTGCCTGTCAGCAGGCGGGTTGTATTTGTATAGAAAGTTAAATTAAAAAGATAAAAACGAGAGGGGGTGGTAGGTGATAAATAAAAGGTTCTTTGTTTGAGCATAAATCCCCATAAAAAACCCCGTTTAAAACGGGGTTTTAGAAGTATAGGGATTATAAAGAAATTTTTAAAAGCAGGGCCGTCCAAAGCCAAATACCCGCTAGTAATGTGAGCACTAGCGGTACGCTGTCTGCCAGTTGAAAAGTATTGGGTATTGCTTGCCCCGGAAGCGCATTTAACCGGTGCTGTAAGCGGCTGGGAATAGCTGCAAATACAACTAACGCCAATATTTTGTAGATTGTGCCTGGCAGGGCGGCTATGGCCCCCAAACTGGCCAGCCAAAAACTTCCGCTAAGCCAAGCAGCTGCGGCTGGCTTTTTGTGCATATAGGTACAAGTGCGGTTTATAATGGAGGCCAATTGATAAAAGGTGCCCAGCCCGCCTAAGGCGCGCAAAAAAGGGCCCCCTTTTAAGGGTTTTTTGTCTGTACTAATGTAGCCTTTCAGTACGGCTTTCCACTGTTTATACAGCCAATAAAAAACATAAAGGCCGCCGGTAATAAAAATATAAGCAAACAGTTTCCACTCCCCTATAAAATAAAAGGAGTTGCTTAAACCTTGTTTTTTTAAAACTTCCCGTTCGGCTTTTTGTTTGGCTTGGCTGGTGTAATCCCAGCGGCGAAGCGTGAAAAAATAAATGAGATAAAGCCCACCGAAAACTACTATAAAATCTACCCATTTTTCCATAGGTTTATTATAGCAATTTAAAAAAATGAAGGGGCGGAGGTTAAATCGGCAAAAATTAAATGGGTGGAAAAATTGATTTTTACTTCCAGCCAATAATCCCCGTGTATCGCGGGGGAAAACCATAACACCGCCTGCGTGTTGTTTTTTTCTATGAACATAGGCGTCATATCCCAGGTATTGCGTGCGCTTCTGGGGCTTGTTTGTTCAAACAAGGTGCCTAAAATTTCTTGTATGGTGGCGGTTTGCGGGGGGAAATCATCCGTGCTTACCACAAATTTCTTTTTGGTGTGCAAGGCCTCCAGCGTGGGGCGAAAGACATACGCATTTAAAGAAGGGTTGTTGTCCAACTTGGATTGAAAAAACAGCCACGGGCGGCTTAAGCGGCGCATCATTTTTAGCCTAAAAAGTTCCAGTTTTACCGGGCTTTCCGTTTGGGGGGCTAAAGAGTTTAGCTGGTCTAGCATTTGTTGTTCTTTGGGGGTAAGGCCTCCCATTACTTGGGGCGCAAAGCGGATGCTGCTGATTTCTTCTTGAATTTGTTGTTTTAAATTTTCGCGGATTTGGGCGCGGGTATCGCTGGGGTGTTGATCAAAAAACTGGTCAAAAAAATCGGCTTTTTTCTGTTCTTCTTCAGACAGAAAGACCCCGGTCGTTTCCGTGGCAACTACCCAAGGCCCGCCGCATAAAAGAATACCCAACACAAAAGCAAATGGTGCAAAAATTTTATTTGTCATATATCTCTGCCGGGAAGGGGCCAAATTCCTGTTGAGAAATGGGGAAGTCTCCCACGGCAATTTTTAAAATGTTTTCCTGGGGTTTAAAAGCGAAATGAATTTCTTTCCCTTCTTCAGGTTTAAAAGAAAGCAATATCGCCCCTGAAGGAAATTGTAACATTTGTGCGGGGGTGTAGGCCGTGTTTTTTTGAGGGTTCTTAAAAGAAAGCAAAATATTTTCCAACAGGGACATTTCTTTCGGGGTTATGGAATACAAATCCGCCGGGTGCTGTACGGTTAAGGCGTAATTTTTTAATACGGGGGTGTTGCGCAGTACGGCGCTGATGTGATTGTAATTGTCTATAATTTGGTTTTGGGATTGCGGCTGCGGATAAAATTGGCGGACGGTTTTAAAAAATTTATTCTTTTCCTGCCGTTGTTGTTTGGTGTAAGTGTTTGCAATAGCGGACGTTTTGGAAGGCAATACATTGGCTTTTATGGTTTCAATGGTTTGGGCCGCTTTAGTTTTTTGCAAAATAAGGGCGTGCCACTCCTGCGCGTTTAGCGTAAGAGAAGCCGTAAACAATAATCCTATACAAAATCCGCTAAGTACAGTTTTGCGCATACGCTTCCTTCCTGTTTTATTTATATAGAATATATAAAATCCTGCCGGCGGGGAAAGGGCCTTTAGGCCTATTTTTGGCCTAGGCCCGTACGTCTAAAAAGGCCGTTTTCGCTTGCCTATAAGAAAGGAGTAGCGGTTGGCTGTTTATATTCAATGTGTGGTGTGTGGGGCAGATTAGATTTAAAAAGATGAATGGCCTTAATTATGGGGTTACGCGCAGGCGGATAGATGTGTTATATACATAAAAAACCCCGCTTTTAAGCGGGGTTTTAAAAGGAGTAAGGGTATTAATATTTAATACCGTAGTCCGTAATATTCTGTACGCCTTGCAGCCATACTTTAAGCATAGCTTCGGAGCGTTTGGCCGCGGCCTGCTGTTCTTGTTTACGCATTTGGCGCAGCTGGGTGAGCACTAAGTTAATGTGCCCGTGGTTGGAAGCGTCAAAACGAATGCCTTTTTTGTTTAATGCTTCGCCGGTTTTAGCAAAAGCTTGCAATAATTGTTGGTTGCGCTGCTGTATTTTTTTGTAAGCACGGCGGGCAGTGATTACTTCGCCCAAGCGGGACACGGCGTACTCTTCAGACGTTTGCAAAAAAGAAGGGACGGTATTGTCTTTAGTTACAAAATTTGCCAAGGCGTTTTTGGCATTGTCTTCTAAAATTTTTTCAACGGCTTGATAAAGAGCGGAAAAGGTATAGTCTTTAGGAAGCGTTTTGGTGGCTTGCAAAGCCGCTTTTTGCAAGGGGGTAACTTCGGTTATAGGGGCGGGCTGGGCATAGGCGGCACAGGTAAAAAACAGGGCGCCTAAAACAGCGGTTATTTGTTTTTTCATAGGGTTACTCCTTAGTGTAAAAAATAAAACAACATACCAAAAATCTAATATTTTTACTATGGGGGCAAAAGGGCCAAAAGACCTATTTAAAAAGGATATTTGGGCCTATATTTTTTCTAGGCCCTGTGAGGGAATGCCCAAAAAATACTAAAATATATACATCCCGCAATACGGATGCATAAAACACCGTATGGGAAAATTTTTTAGGACGTTTAATATACATTATGAACAATACCCGTCAGGACGTAAGAAACGTGGCCATTATCGCCCACGTTGACCACGGCAAAACCACTATTGTGGATTCTTTATTAAAATTTGCCGGCCAATTTAACGTAAAAGAAGGCCAAGCCCAGGAAACCGTATTGGATTCCAACCCGTTGGAGCGGGAGCGCGGCATTACTATTTTGGCCAAATGCACTTCTATTGAATACAAAAACCATACTATTAATATTGTAGATACTCCCGGCCACGCCGATTTTGGCAGCGAGGTGGAACGCGTCCTGCGTATGGTGGACGGCGCCATTTTGATGGTGGACGCCGTAGAAGGCCCTATGCCGCAAACCCGCTTTGTGTTGCGCAAAGCCTTGGCTTTGGGCCTGCGCCCGATTGTGGTAATCAATAAAATGGATAGAGACCACGTCCGCCCCAGTGAAGTAGTGGACGAAGTGTTCAACCTCTTTATGGAACTGGGCGCTACGGATGAACAGCTTGATTTCCCTATTATTTACGCTTCCGGCCGCGCCGGCTGGGCCAGCTTAAAAATGGAAGAGCCCGGTAAAGATATTGCCCCGGTGTTGGATACTATTTTGTCCCACGTGCCGGCCCCTGTGGCTATGCCGGACGCACCGCTTCAAATGCAGGTAACAATGCTGGACTACAACAACTTTTTAGGCCACGTGGGTATTGGGCGCATTTTGGCGGGTAAAGTAACCCGCGGGCAAAATGTAGTGCTTATCCACCACGATGGTTCCACCACCCCTGCCAAAGCCGTAAAGATTGAACGCTTTATGGGGCTTGGTAAACAGGATTTGGAAAGCGCCGCCGCGGGGGACATTGTGTCTATCGCCGGGTTGGAAGGCGTGGACGTGGGGGACACCATCTGCCAGCCGGACGCTTTAAAACCGCTGCCGCCTTTGTCTATTGACGAGCCGACAATGTCTATGGACTTTATGGTGAACGACAGCCCCTTTGCCGGTAAAGAAGGTAAATTTGTTACCAGCCGCCACTTAAAAAACCGCTTGGAAAAAGAAGCCCAAACCAACGTGGGGCTTAAAGTGGAACAGCTGGAAGGCGAGGGCCGTTTTAAAGTGTATGGCCGCGGGGAACTGCACCTGACTATTTTAATTGAAAATATGCGCCGCGAAGGTTTTGAACTGGCGGTGTCTTCGCCCGAAGTTATTTATAAAGAAGAAAACGGCCAAATTTTGGAACCTATGGAATACCTTATTTTGGACATTCGCAGCGAGTTCCAAGGCGCCGTATTTACGATGTTGGGCACCCGCGCCGCCAAGCTGGAAAATATGGTGGCGGAAGGGGAAGACCGCTTGCGGTTGGAATATTTGATTCCGTCCCGTGCGTTGATTGGGTTTAAAAATGAATTTTTAACCAATACCCGCGGCACCGGTATTATGCACCACAGTTTTAAAGGATTTTTCCCCAAGGTTAACTTGCCGCCTCTTCGCCACAACGGGGTGCTGATTGCTAAAGAAGACGGCGAAACAACCCCTTACGCTCTTTACGCCTTAGAGGACAATGGCGAATTATTCTTGGGGCCTAACGTAAAAGTGTATGCGGGGGAAATTGTGGGCCAAAACTCGCGCGATAATGACTTGGTGGTCAACCCCTGTAAAGCCAAGCATTTAAGTAATATGCGCAGTAAAGCAAGCGATGAGTCTTATACCCTCACGCCTCCCCGTGTGATGAGCTTGGAACAGGCTGTGGAATACATCGCGCCGGACGAGCTGGTGGAAATTACGCCCACTTCGCTTCGTCTTCGCAAGAAAATTCTTTCCCACTTGCTCCGCAAACGCAGTGAGCGTGCCAGCGAGGAAGAAGAAGCCTAATATTTCTGTTACTGCTTGAACCGGGCCTGCTAAAAATGCAGGCCCGGTTTTTGTTTGCCCTAGACCAGATGAGGGGGCTTTTTCCCTACGACTGACATTTTACCCAACAGCTATGCTAATCCTTTACAGAGAACTATGCCCGGCAGCTTGGGCAAACATTGTAGGAAAGGCAACCAAGCAAGCACTCCGATAAAACAACAACGCTTTTTAATACCACGGTTTTAAAACACAAAAGCCTAATCATAGGGCGCTTGCGGGTAAACGGCATACATAGTAGGGCAATAATACGTGAAACCCTTCTAGACAAGTTGGGGGTTAAGTGGCGTAAAGCCGCTTTTAAATATTAAAAAATTCTAATTTTCTTATTTAAAAAGAAACTTTGGGAGTGGAGGGGGTGGAGTCAAAAAAGAACCCCGTTTTAAAACGGGGTAAAAGTTAGAGGCGGGTTATTTTAGCTCTTAAACGCCATAATCCCAGTTGGGCTGCATTTAAGGTTTTTAAAGGGTATGTAGGTTCTTTGGCAAGAGGATTATTGCCTGATTGGGGGGAGAAGGTAACTTCAAACCCGGCTGCGTGCAGGGAGGTGTCCAATGCCGGCAAAGGAGCCTCTTGCGGGTAAAAGAAAGAAGCGGTATTTAGTTTGTGCACTTTTTCCAAGCGGGCTTTGCTTTCCTGCGCTTGTTGCAGGGCTTGCGGCTGTGGCAGGGTGTTTAAATTAATGTATGATAAACCGTGCAGGACAAAGCTGATTAATTTACTCTTTTTTAATTCAGCCAATTGGCCTTCGTTGAGGGTATTTTGCCAAGGTTCTTGGCGGGGGTCTTGCCAGGCGTTATATTGGCCGATTTGTTCTGTGCACAGGCAGACGCAGGCTTTAAGGCCGCGTTCTTGCAACAGGGGGAAAATCTCCGTATAAAAACTAGCCAACCCGTATTCAAAAACAAGTATTACCGGCCGGGGCGGCAAAGCTACACCTTGGCGGGCGGCCAATACGTCTTCCGGCGTGACGGGGGTAAAGCCTAGTTTTAGCACCCAATCCAGGCGTTGTATAAACTGCTGGCGGGTGAGCCATTGGTTTTTAAAGGCGGAGCCTTGGGGCGCGCGGCCTATTTTACCAAACCTAAGTACGGGCAAAACGGGTTGTTTTTTCTTCCAAAACGGGAAGTATAAGGCACAATATATTCCAGCTGCCGTTAAGAGTAAAAAAGCATAAAAAACGTAAATCATTTTTTAGCGTCCCGGGTGTTTAATAACCACAGTTTCATATACTTTACAAAGATGTAAAAGGTGGAAAAAGACGCCCAAATAAACCCGCGTATGCCGTCCAAAAATCCCAATTTTAATACATAGCGGCGCAAAAATTCTAAAGGGATGATACACAACACGGCCGCAAAACAGCGTTTTCTGCCGTTTTGGTGCAGGGTTTGGGCGGCTAAAGTGGTGTATTTGTTAAATTTTTCAAAATAGGTTTCTATGTCATTATAAGAATAGTGCATAAAAACATTTTTTAAGCGTGCGGTTTGGCCTTGTACACAAAATTTTTCGTGCACAAGCCCGCCTTCATATTGGGCTTTTTGGGTGCGTACTAAACGCAAGATGTGTTCTTCTTTTAATCCGCCGTGTTGCATACGCTGGCCCAAGAAACAATTTACGCGGGTAAGTTCAAACCCGTCAAAGGGCGTGTTTTCAACGGCTTGGCGGATTTCCTGCGCCAGTTGAGGGGTAAGCACTTCATCAGCATCCAGAGAAAGGGCCCACTCCGTTTTTACTTGGCGCAAGGCAAAGTTTTTTTGGGCGGTAAAACCTTCAAACGGGTGGGTAACCACGCGGGCGCCAAATTGTTGGGCAATTTGGGCGGTATTGTCTTGGGAGTCATCCACCACTACTATTTCGTCCACGATGTCTTTGGCACTGTTTAGGCATTTGGCCAGTTTATCGGCCTCGTTACGGGTAATAAGGAAAAGGGTTATTTTCGTCGTCATAGTTTCATTTTATCATTTACCCTGGTTAAAATAAATAGGGAAACCCCCCTGGCAGGGTTTGGGACCAGAGGGGTTTGGGGGATTAAAGGGAAACTTTGTTTTCTATATTATTAGAATATAACTTTTAAGCGTTTGTAAACAGGGCCATTGGGCCTAAAAATAAAAATATTTTGTACCTAGAAGAATTTGGGTCTTTTGTTGTATAATTTGATAGGACTTTTGATAAGGGGGGCTTATGAAAAAAATTATTTTTTTATTTTTGGCCGGGGTGTTGGCGGCGGGGTGTCAAACCTTGCCCACCTCTTCGGAATATTTAGCCCGGGGGGACGGCTATTTTAAAGACGGTAAAATAGAACAAGCTTTAAAATCTTATAACAAAGCCGCTAAATTAAACCCGGATTTGACCGATGTCTATGCGTCCCGCGGGGCCGCTTACTTTTTTAAAGGGGATTATGTTTCCGCCCAAAACGATTTTTTAACCGTGCTTGAAAAAAACCCCTATCAGGCCGATGCGTACACGGCGTTAGGCTCCGCCCTGGCCGCTACCGGGGATTATAGCAACGCATTAAAAATGTTTGAAATTTCCATTCGCTTAAAACCTTCCAAGCCGGAAACTTTCTTTTCCCGCGGGGGTGTGTTTTTTATGTTGGGCGATTATGATAACGCTATTGCGGATTACAGCTCCGTTATCTTGTTGGCTCCGGCGGCAGAAGTGTATAATGCCCGCGCAGCTGCCTATTTGAAAAAAGGTGAAAAAGAAAAAGCCGAGGCTGATTTTAACACCGCTAAAAACGCACATATACCAGAAAAATTAAATGAATATTCAATGATAGATTAATATAAAATAAATTTTCTTGCACAAGTGCGTGTTGTTTTGTTATAATATTTATGTCAGATTTAAGTCACCGTAGCTCAGTTGGTTAGAGCGAGCGTTTCATAAGCGCTAGGTCGGTGGTTCGAGCCCACCCGGTGACATTTTTTTACCCTCCGCTTAAACGGAGGGTTTTTTATTTTATAAATACCGTTTAGGTAGGCGTAGCCCAGCATCATATTGCCGCACAGGTAGGTGGTGTATAAAGCGGTAGGTGGGTAAGAAAATTTAAAAAGTGTGATTTTAAGCTATATCTAACGATTCTTTTTCTTTCAACCCTTTTTAATGCACGGCATCCGTTTTGAAGGGGCATTTTTTAAGGGTATTTTACAAAGTTTTAGTAAGCAAGCAGTTAAAGCATAACAAGCGGGGCTTGGGTTTAGTGCCAGGAGGAAGTTTTAAACGTAAAAAGCAGTGCAAAAAACCAAAAAATGTATTATATTATATATAGTACGGAGAATTTTATGAAAAAACTTTCTATTCTTTTTTTATTGTTAGCAGCCGGTGTGCCTGTGTGTGCCCAGTCCACCTGTGAGACGCGTGTGGACAGCAATTTGGATAAAACCACTATGCAAAAAGTGCACTATTGCTTAACTCCAGAGGCTGAGCCTGACCCAGGCCCTGAACCGCAGGTGGTGTATTTCTCCGCCTATGATTCCCGCGCGCCGCGCCCGGTGAAACGCAAGATTCCGTTAGAAATTGTACAACCCGGTGTGGTGTATCACGAGGAAGCCCTTTCTAAAAACAGAGAATATTGGGAAGCCAAGTCTTATCCTTTATTTACCAATGATGTTTTATCTTCCCAAGACGAGCAGGAAGTAAACTGTGCGGTTATGGAATTATTTCCCGGTTCCACTTTAGTCCCGCCGCCTACGGCTACGCGTATTATTATGTATCCCAACGGCCGGGACGGCTCGTATAAAGGCCCGGTAACGGTTTTGTATAACGGGCAGGAAATTGCTGTAACGGATAATGGGGACGGCACTTTTTCCGTACCCGGGGTGGAAGATGCTTCCGGCGCTCCGTTAACGGGGTATTTTGCTTACGATCCTACCCACGAAACTAATACCCGTACGGCAAAGCCGGCTTATCGGCCGTCTGTGAATTTATCCACGGATAAAGGAAACCCGTATTTTTCTTCAAAATCTAAATAGAACTTCTTTTGCGGAGGTTTATAAACTTGTTTATGCAAAAATTTGTAACTTATTTAAAAAGACCGTTTGAAGTAAAAGGTTTGGTTATTGGTGTTTTTGACAGCTGTTTAAAGGCTCTTACCGTGTTTGTGTGGGGGTATTTAACGGTGGTATTATGTTCGTTGTTTTTTACTTCGTTAATGGTGGATTACAACCCGTTAACTAAATTGTGGTGGTTTTCGTATTGCTTTTTAATTTTCTTTGGAGCCACGTTATTGGCGTATATTTTATTGTTTGTGCGCTCTTATAACGAAGAAGAAGACTAAACGGCTTTTTATAGTAGCTCACGGCGTAAAGCATTGGCTTTACGCCGTTTTTTATTGCCTGCTTCTCTCTCTCTCAATAAGTGTTGTATAGCAAAACAAAATGGAGCTTATGGTACAAACACGCGTATTTGGCACTGACACTGGAACAGGGTAAATCTTTTAGCTGCCCCAATACAAGCCAGCTAAAGCTGTAACAGGTAGAAAACAGCGCCCAAGGGGGCAGAAAAGCCGTGGGGCGCTTTTTTATAGTTATTGATACCAAGTTGTGCAAGGTGGTAAAAAGCGCGTTAAGGGGGAAAATAGGCCCTTTAATGGGGACCTTTCTGGCGGTGCATACATTTGGGGTAGGTACCAGCACAGCCTTTTGGGTTTGTTTGAGGTGTTTGGGGGTAAATGTTACACAAAACGGCGCCTGTACGTTTTTTTTGCGCGTAATTAAAGAAAGGTGCTATTGTGGAACGATTTGTGTAAGTATTTGGCGTGCTTGGGTGCGGTCTTTTTTTAATTGATTCACCAAGGCATCCAGCCCGTTAAATTTGGTTTCGTTACGCAGTTTCTCGTAGAAAAATACGGTAATTTGTTTGCCGTAAATGTCTTGGTTAAAGTCAAAAATATTTGCTTCTACCAGCGGGATGGGGGATTGAATGGTGTTAACCGTGGGGCGGAAACCAATATTACAGAAACCTTGGTATAACCGTCCTTCTACGTTTACCATTACCGCAAAAACCCCAAGGGGGAGGATTTTGTAGATGCCGGTGTCTAAATTGGCAGTAGGGAACCCCAGCGTACGGCCCAGTTTATTGCCTACAATTACCGTTCCGGTTACTTGATAGGGGCGGCCCAAATAGGCGTTTGCTTGGGCAATGTCTCCCGAGGCTAAGGTTTTGCGGATGAGGGAGGAGGATATTTTTTGTTCTTTATCAGACAAAAAGTCCAGCACTTCAAAAGGGATGTTTCTTTTTAGGCATTCACTGCGCAAAAATTCGGCCGAGCCTTGGCGGTCTTTTCCAAAGGCAAAGTCTTTTCCAATCAACAACCCGCCCATTTGATAACGGGTTAACAGATTATTAAAAAATTCTTCCGGCGATTGGTTGTGTATTTTATCAAAATCCAACTCAATAGTTTTGGCGGCACTGGCCTCTTGCAAAAGGGTTTTTTTCTCTTCAGCAGTGGTAAGAACGGTCATTTCCGGGTGGGCGGAAAGTAATGTTTTGGGCGGCAGCGCAAAATATAACACCAAAGGCTGCTGTAAGGAATTAGCGGCTAGTACATTTAACCGGTTAAACAGAAAACGATGTCCGGCGTGTACGCCGTCAAACGTGCCAATGGTAATAAAATGTTTAGTTTTCATTGCAAGGCTCCACTTTAGGCTCCTGGGCTGGAACAGGCATAAAATGCGAATAAATGGCCCCCGGGGTGCTGTCTTTAATCAAAGCTCCGTCAAAAGCGTTTTTTACATCCAGTTCCCCAATACGGGTACGCCTGAGGGTGCAAATATGCCCAACCGTTCCCAATTTTTGCGCCAGCAGCCACCCCATAGAACGCACATAGGTACCACAGGAACAGGTTAAGGTAAAAGAAATTTGGTTATTAGGGAGCAGGGTTATATCGTTCCATTTCAAAATTTCTATGGTATTATAGCGGCGTTCCAGTTCATACCCGGCGCGAACCAAGTCGTACATACGTTCGCCGGCTATTTTTTTAGCGCTGAAAAAAGGAATAGGCTGTTCCACTTTTCCCGTTAGAGAAAGGGTTGCCTGCTGGACTTGTTCTAACGTAATGGGGGGAACAGGGGCTGTTTGAGTTATTTCGCCATAAGCGTCCCAAGAGTCCGTCTCTTCTCCCAACTGAAGCGTAGCTTGGTAGGTTTTGGTTTGTTTAAGAAAGAAATCCTGCTGTTTGGTGGCTTCGCGCCCCACTAAAAGTATGAGTAAGCCGGAGGCCATAGGGTCTAAGGTACCGCTGTGCCCTATTTTTTTGACCCCAAGCGCTTTACGCGTCAAAATAATAATATCGTGGGACGCGTAATCTTTGGGTTTATCCACCAAAAACAACCCGCTGATTAGCGGTTTACCGAATTTCTTTGACGACATTTTTCACAACTTCAGCCAATTCGCTGGTTACGTCTTCCAAAGCCTTCCCCGTTACTTTAAAGCCGGACGCCCGCGCGTGCCCGCCGCCGCCAAATTTTTGGGCAATTTGGCTTACGTCCACCGCGTTGCGTGCACGTAAATTGACGGAGATTTTATCCGCTTCTTCTTTAATCAAAGCCGATACCTCTACCCCGGGTATCATGGTGGGCTGGCTAACTATTCCCTGCGTTTGGGCAGGCGTGGCACCCAAGGCCTCAAAGTCCCGCCGGGTAAGCACGATTTGGCTGTATTTATTGTCAAAGCGCAGCTCCATTTTTTCCAAGGCGCGGCCCAATAATTTTAAATCAATATAAGGCTTTGTAAAATAAATCACCTGGTTTATTTGGGCAATATCGGCCCCCAGCGCTACCAAGGCAGAGGCTACACGCAGCGCTTCAGCCGTGGTGTTGCTGTGCAAAAAACGGCCGGTGTCCGTTTCCAGCCCGGTGTAAAGGCAGGTGGCTTCCTCAGGCGTGGGGAGAAGGCCGTCTTCGTTGGCTTCAAAGAGCTGAAAGATGATTTCAGCCGTGGAGCTGGCAGAAGAATCAATGTAATTAATGTCGCCGTATTCGTCGCTTATTAAGTGATGGTCTATATTAATAACGGTTTTGGCGTTTTTTAATACACTTTCCAGGTCGCCCCCGCGGGTACGGTCGGAACATTCTAACAGAATAACGGTATCAAAATCAGGTTGTTGGGGCAGTTCGTTTACGTGAATGTTCTTGAGCCCGGGCAAGAATTGCAGATCGTTCCCGATGGCCGGGGTGGCGTATGCGTACGACTGTTTGCCCAA
The DNA here is from genome assembly GCA_944324095.1 of uncultured Elusimicrobiales bacterium. Classification (GTDB taxonomy): domain Bacteria; phylum Elusimicrobiota; class Elusimicrobia; order Elusimicrobiales; family Elusimicrobiaceae; genus Avelusimicrobium. Next base: position 4,485 of record CALUUY010000029.1, on the reverse strand, counting down.
GCGCCCCAAAAGGGAAACCATAGTCAGCGTGGAGCCCAAAGAATCCCCGTCCGGGTTTTGATGCCCGGCGATAAAGAAATGCTGCCCGTTGTGAATAGCCTGCCAGATAGAGGCAAAAATGTTTTCTCTAATTTCCTGCTTCATTTTTTTCTTTCTCTATAATTTGGAAGATGGACTCCACACGGGAGGCTTTTTCCGGGGTGTCGTCGTATTCAAAACTAAAAGAAGGAATGCGTTTTAAATGCAAGCGGTGGCGCAAAAGGGCGCCAATTTCTTTACGAAGCAAGGATAAGGCTTCTTGGGTTTTTTTCTTGTCTTCCGGGCTGCCAAATACGGAAAAATATACTTTGGCAGAGGCCAAATCCTTAGATACGTGTACCGAAGTAATGGTAACAAATCCGCCCAATTCGCCATCGGCGGACATTTTGGTTACGTGTGTGTTAATTTCTTCTAAAAAAAGGGTTTCCAAGCGTTTAATTCTGTCTATCATACGCATATTATAGCATTTTGGGGGGCGTATTTTGGGGTAAAAATGCTTGTTTTTTCGGTTAACTGGAGGTATATTATTAAATAGGAAGTTTTTTGAAATTTCTTTATCGTTTCTTCTTGCTCGCTTAAGTTATAAGGAGGAGAAAACTATGAAAACACAAGGCTTTACCTTAATTGAACTGTTGGTGGTGGTTCTTATTATTGGTATTTTAGCCAGCGTGGCTTTGCCGCAATATACCAAAGCGGTAGAAAAGTCCCGCGCTACGGAAGCCATAACCTTGCTTAGCAGTTTGGCTAAAGGGGAGGAAATTTATTACTTAGGCAGCAACACCTATACCAACGATATGACCGCCTTAGACATAGAAATGCCTAACTTGTCATCCAGCGGATCCGTTAGTTCCGTACAAACCAATGCGTTTACCATTAGCATCCGCAATGCAACGTCGTCCCTGTTTGGGGCTACGGCTACCCGCGGAGGAACTTCGGGCTCACCTTCCTATAGTTACACCATTGTGGCCCGCTTGGTGCCCGGAGGCTCTTTGCAGATGTGGTGCCAAACCGGCGCCGTAACAACGGTGCCCAATTCTCCCCCGGCTTTAAGCGGCACTGGGGAGGCTGTGCAGATGTGTAAAAGCATTGCTAATGGCGATGCAAACGGTTACATTATGAAATAAGTCCGCATAATAAAAACGCCCCGCTGGACGGGGCGTTTTTATGGATAGATGTTTACCACGGGGTGAATGTAGAAAAGTGTATGGAGTGCCCGGTTGCGTATTTTTGGGGAAAAAAGAACCCCTTTTGAAACCCATCACGCTGCTACCTGGGGAGGGGAAAAAAATTAATTAAAACCACTTGGGTAGGCATTAATGGGATGGTTTGAGTTTAGTAGTATAGTTTTATAAATACAAAAAACCGCCGTATGAAACGGCGGTTTTTGTACAAAAAGTTTGTTAATTTTGCCCGGCTTGTTTTTTGGTGTCTCCCATTTTGGATAAATGCACATCTACGTCTAAAGAGTAAACCAAGCATCCTTTGGGTTGGCTTTCTAAAAACGGCAACAGTTCTTTTTCCATAAAACCGTTAATTTTGTCCGCTTCGTCCACCATTTCCATTACAACGGGGTATTTTTCCACTAATTCAAAATACCGGGTGTTGCGTAAAATGCTGCTGGGGCCATAACCAAGCATAGCCCGGCTGGCAGTGGCGCCGGCTAAGCCGTAGTCTTTGGCTTTTTTGGCGATAATTTCATAAAGTAGAACGTGGTTTATCCGGTCGCTGCTGCTAAGATAAACTTTTAATAACTTCATTTTTTTGCTTTGCATAAACAATACCCCCAGGGAAAGTATCCCTCTTTCGTATTATAACAGAATTTACCGTCGTTGGCGATGTTTTGTGCAGTTTTGTTTTAGCAGTAAAGAGTCTTTCTTTGCACTATCAATATAATAAAATACCTTTTCCGTGTATAACGGAAAACACTAAGCGTAAATGTATCCTAAACTTTTTTAGTTTTTCTGTTAGTTAGCCTTGTTTTCTAGCCAGGAGTTTAGCGTAAGGGCCTATTTTTTTGCTGTTGGTAAAAGCGCGGATAAAAAACGTGTTTGTAAAAAGGATTTTTAATAATTTGTTTTACCTAGTATTGTTTCTCGTGAATAAAGGAGCATAAGGGGGGATGCGTTTGTGACTAGGGGAAACATCCAAAGAGCTATTATCAATCGGGTAACTGTATATAAAAAACCCCGGGTTTACCCGGGGTTTTTAAACTTACATTTTAATGCGTCTTGTAATATGGTCCTTACGGAAGCATTCTATTACATCGCCTTCCGCTACGCCTTTAAAGCCGGCTACCAGAATACCGCATTCGTATCCTTTTTCCACTTCTTTCACGTCGTCTTTAAAGCGTTTTAGGCCTTCTATGCGCCCACGGCCGATTTCTTCCGTGCCGCGTTTAATGCGCACTTCATAACCGCGCACCATTTTACCGCTGTCCACCAAAGAACCGGAAATCAAGCCGGAGCTTAACTTCATTACTTTCTTAATAGTGGCAGAGCCGATTAACGTTTCCACCACATCCGGTTCCAACAAGCCTTCCATAGCGGCTTTAATGTCTTCCAGCAGTTCAAAGATAATGGTGTAAAGGCGTATTTCTATGCCTTCGCGTTCTGCTTCGGCCTGGGCTTTGTTTTCCACATCTACGTGGAACCCAATCACCACGGCGTTGCTGGCTTTGGCAAGCAGAATGTCGGACTCGTTAATGTTGCCCGGGGCAGAGAGAATAATGTCCAGTTCCACCTCGTCGGACGGGATGCGTAAAAGCGCGTCCTTAATGGCTTCAATAGAACCCTGCACGTCTGCTTTTAAAATGATTTGCAGTTTTTTTACTTTCCCGTCGCTATCCTTGCCCAAGTTCATCAAAGAAACTTGTTTGCGGTGCGCCTGGGAGTCTTCTTTCTGGGCCAATTTGCGTTTTTCTGCCGCGTAGCGGGCTTCTTTTTCGCTTTCCATAATATAAAGCGTATCACCCACTTGTGGAGGTTCCCCATTGATACCCAAAATTTCAGCCGGTACGCTGGGCCCTATTTTTTGATAGCGCTGGGAATTTTCGTCAATTAACGCGCGTATGCGCCCATAACTGGTGCCCACGATAAACGGGTCACCCACTTTCATGGTGCCTTTTTGTACCAGCACCGTGGCTACTACGCCGCGTTTATTGTCACGCTTGGATTCCAAAATAACACCCACGCCTAAGCGATCCGGGTTGGCTTTTAATTCCATTATTTCGGCTTGGAGGGAAATCATTTCCAAGAGTTTATCAATATTAATTTTTTTCTTGGCGGAAATTTCCACAAAAATAGTATTTCCCTGCCATTCTTCGGGTACCAGCCCGCGGGAGGCCAAATCTTGTTTTACTCTATCCGGGTTGGCGCCGGGCAGGTCTATTTTGTTAATAGCCACAATAATGGGTGCCCCGGCGGCTTTGGCGTGTTCCATAGCTTCAATAGTCTGTGGCATGATGCCGTCCGTGGCAGACACCACCAACACCACAATATCCGTTGCCTGAGCCCCACGGGCACGCATAGCGGTAAAAGCTTCGTGGCCGGGAGTATCCAAAAACGTCAGCGAACCGCGCGGCGTTTTCACCCGGTATGCACCAATATGCTGGGTAATGGCACCTGCTTCTCCATCCACTACGTGGGAACTGCGTATAGCGTCCAACAAGCTGGTTTTACCGTGGTCCACGTGGCCCATAATGGTAATAACCGGGCTGCGGGGTTTTAAAGAGGCCGGGTCATCCTGCTGTTCCATAATATTCAGGGTTTCCTGGTCTAAATCTTCTTCCGCCATATCCGCTTCAAAGCCGCATTCGCTTAAAATCAACTCAATCATGTCTTTTTCCAAGCGTTGGTTGATGGTAGCAAATACGCCAAGCCCCATTAATTTTTTGATGAAATCATTAATTTTGAAATTCATCTTTTCGGCCAATTCTTTTACGGTAGGGTTTCCCACAATGCGGATTTTTTTGGAATCCTTTACCGGGGCCGCTTCTTGCTGCGGTTTAACGTGGCCGTGTCTGTCTAAATGTTGCTGGGGGCGCGGCGCCTGCTGCTGCACAGGTGCCGGCTTGGGCGCGGCAACCGGCTGAGGCGCTGGTTTGGGCGCCTGGGCAGGCGGCTGTATTTGCGGCGTTGTGTGAACGGGTTGAGCCGGTTTAGGTTCCACCTCTTGAGGTTTTGCTTGCACAGGGGCCGGTTTAGGGGCAGGGGTTTCTGTATGTACCGGTTCTGCCTCCGGAGCCGTTTGTGCAGGCTGAGCCTGAACCGCCGGAGCTGCCGCTTCTTGGGCGGGCACGCTTTGGGTTTCTTCTTTTACTGCTTTATGCGTGCGGGCCGTTGTTTTGCGCGGGGTTTTGGGTTTGTCTTCCGCGGTTTTTTTAGCCGTTGTTTTGCGGACAGCCGTTTTGCGCGGAGCTTTGGGTTTGTCTTCCGCGGTTTTTTTAGC
>CALUUY010000028.1 GCA_944324095.1 uncultured Elusimicrobiales bacterium | reverse complement strand
AGGATACGCTTAACCAGTTGCAAGGCCCTTCAGCCCGCCAGGAAGAGGCCGCTTGTGTGGAAGCAGGGAAATGTGCTACCCGTATGCCGGAGTAGGGGCCCCGTTTGGAGAGTGGTGTGCCCTGTTTTTGCATACATTTTTCTTAATTGTATATAGATAACAAAAAAACCCGGGGTTTTGCCCCGGGTTTTTTGGGTAAAACCATTTTTACACCAAGCCTTTCTTTTTTAGTTCTTGGCGTACCGCGTCCATATTAGCGGGGATGACGTCAGCCGTTTGCACGGCTTTTAAGGCAGAGTCCGTGTCTTTTAAGCCGTTTCCGCCTATAATAAGGCAGACGGATTCATCGTGCTCTATTTTGCCCTCAGCCACCAGCTTTTTTAACGCCGCGTAAGTGGCCGCGCCGGCCGGCTCGGCAAAGATATTGGCTTTGCGGGCCAATTCCGGTATGGCGGCAATAATTTCCTCATCCGTTACAGATACGGCAAACCCGTGCGATTCTTCCAACGCCTGCATAGCCAAGGCCGCATCACGCGGGTAGTTGACTAAAATACTGTCTGCTACCGTATGCGCTTTAACGGAGCGTACCTCACGCTTTTCATCAAACGCTTCTTTAATGGCTGCGCTGCCCTGCGCCTGTACGGCAATCATCTGCGGCATAGATTCAATAATGCCCAATTTGGCAAAATCCACAAAACCTTTCCATAAACCGCATAAAATAGTGCCGTCTCCCACCGCCACGATAACCTTATCCGGTGCTTCCCATTCCAGCTGTTCGCAAATTTCAAACGCGCAGGTTTTTTTACCTTCGCGCGTATAGGGGTTAAACCCGGCTGCGCGCGAATACCAACCATATTGCTCCACGGTTTGTTTGCACAGTTCAAAGGCCTCATCGTAAGAGCCTTCCACCGCTATCACTTCCGCCCCATATACCAAAAGCTGTACCAGTTTGGGTTCCGGTACAGAGGTGGGGGCAAAAATTACGCTCTTCATAGGAAGGCTGGCGGTTAAGCAGGCCAGCGAGTCGCTAGCGTTGCCGGTGGAAGCGTCTGCAATAATTTCTTTATCCAGTTCCACCGCACGGGCTACGGCAACGGCGCTTCCGCGGTCTTTAATGGAACCGGTGGGGTTGCGCCCTTCGTCTTTAATAAACAGGTTGGAAATATGCAGCTCTTTGGCCAACTTTTTGCAGCGGTAGAGCGGCGTCCAACCTACGTGGACGTTGGGCACCTTGTCGTGGTCATCAATGGGCAACAAGTCCATATAACGCCACATATTGTATTCCCGGTTGTCTTTTAACTTGCCTATGCTGAAGCGTTTGGAAATGAGCTTATAGTCATAATTCACTTCCAAGTTTCCGCCGCAGGCCGTGCACACAAAATCCGTTTCGCTGGTTTTGTGCTCTTTGCCGCAGTTAATGCATTGCAGGTTTAAGATCTTTTTCATTGTTAATTATTTGGCATCTACCGGTTTTTGAATTAAGAACAGGCTGACGAAAATAATCCCCAGGCCCACCAATTCCATACCCGACGGCATACGCCCGCGGGCGATGATGTCGCTTGCCATAGCCACTACCGGCGTAAAATACGTTACTGAAGCCATACGCGTAGCGCCCCAGCGTTTAATTAAAGCTACCATCAACAGGAAAGCAACCGCGGAAGAAAAAATACCCGCGCTTAAAATGGATAATATCACCTTTAAGCTAAAGGCCGACGCCGGGGGAAACGGTTCCGCCAAAGCCGCCACAATCACCAGCACAACGGCAGAAAATAAATATTGGTGGAAGGTGTTTGCTTCGTGCGTGACGGACGTGTTATCTACCATAATCAGTTTGGTAAGCACATTGCCCAAACTGTAAGACCACGCCATCAGTAAAAATGCAAAACAACCGTACAGCGCCAGCTTATCATTACCTAAAGTTAAAGAAGGCCACACGATGATTAATAACCCCACCATACCAATGGTTACCCCGATGGCACGGCGCCAGGTAAAGCGGTCTTGCCCTTTTAAAATAATGGCCCCGGCTATAAAAGACCATATCGGCACGGTGCCATTAAAAATACCGCCAATGGTGGGTGCCACAAAGCGCTGCCCCCAGGAAATAGCGGCAAAAGGGAACAAAATTAATAAAAACCCAATGACCCACGGGCGCCATAATTCACGCGGGTTGATTTTTAAACTCTTGCGCTGCACGCCGTACAGTACAATAAAAAAAGCCAAACCGGCGGCCACGCGGAAAAACGTGCTCCAGTAAGGCGGAAGGGCTTCCACCATATTTTTGGAAGCCAAAAAGGCTGTACCCCAACACAGGGCTAAACAAACTGCTAGAAAATAACTCATTGTGTAAAACCTCCGTATATAACATTATAGTAAATTGTTGGGTTTATGCCGTTTTAGGGTATTTTAAGGGCAGGCCGTTTCAGGGGCTTGGTGCGGGGGAAAATGATATAAGGCGAACTTGTTTTGGCAGCTGTTTTTTATAAGGTGAATAATGGAAATAGAGGGCATTTAGTAAGCGTGCATAAAACAGTTTAAGCAAAAAAGTATAATATATTAAAGGAAAAATATGAAAAAAACACTTTTTTTACTTATTATTTTGTTAGCGGCAGGTGCCGTTTTTTTGTCTTTGACGCGTAAGCAAAAATCCCAAGACGCTTCAAACGGGCAAGTTAAGGTCATCGCTTCCGGCTATGTGCCTTATACTGTAGCCAAACAAATAGCGGGGGATGCGGCTGATGTTTCTATGTTGCTGCCTGCAAACGCAGAACCTCATTCTTTTGAGCCTACGCCCGGGGCGATTGTATCTGTACACAATGCAGACGTGTTTGTATATGTTTCCCCGCGGTTGGAGCCGTGGGTAACGGATATTTTGCCCAGTTTAGACAAAAATGCCTTGGCGGTAGATGCGGCGGCTTCGGCTAAGCCTTCCAAAGACCCGCATATTTGGATGGATTTTGATAATATGATTCCCTTTGCCCAAGCTATTGCCCAAGCTTTAACACAAAAAGACCCGGCTCATCAGGAACAATATGCCGCCAATTTAAAGGCGTTTAATAGCCAATTGGAAGAGCTTGACCGGCAGTTTGCCCGCGGGTTGGAAAACTGCAAATACCGCCGTATTATGCACGTTGGGCATTTAGCTTTTGGTAATTTAGCCTCGCGCTACGGGTTAGAGCTTACTGCGCTGGCGGGAACCTCGCACGATGGGGAGCATTCCGTTAAACGCTTGGCCCAAGTGGTGGATTTAATTAAAAAATCCGGCACGCCGTATGTGTTTACGGAGCCGGCACTGTCCCAAAATTTAGCGGGTGTATTGGCGCAGGAAACCGGCGCCAAACTGCTGCCTTTATACACCGTGGAACACGTTAGCGTACAAGACGCGCAGGACAATGTAAGTTATGCCGAGTTAATGCGGCGTAACTTAACCAGCTTGCAAAGGGGGCTTGAATGCCAACTGTAATAGAAGCTAGCCGCTTACGCTTTCGTTATGAGCGGGCGTGGGTATTGGACAATGTGTCATTTAAAATAGAATCCGGCGATTATGTGGGGCTTATCGGCCCCAACGGCGGCGGGAAAACCACCCTGCTTAAGGTGCTATTGGGGCTGGAAAAAGCCGAAGGCAGCGTGCGGTGGTTTGGGCAGGAATTGGGCCAGTTTAAGGATTGGCAAAAAATAGGCTATTTGGCGCAAAAAAGCCCGGTAGCGCAGAGCCGGTTTCCCATATCGGTAGAAGAAGTAGTTTTTATGGGGTTGGGTTTTGAGCGTTTTCACAATCGGGTCAGCCATACAGATTTAAAAAAAGTGTATGAAGCACTTTCCCAAACCAATACGCTGGCGTATGCCAAGCGGGTGTTTCACGATTTATCGGTGGGGCAGCAGCAGCGCGTGTTGTTGGCTCGGGCGTTAGTCAGCCAGCCGGAAGTATTGATTTTGGACGAACCTTCTGCCGCGTTGGACGCTTCCAGCCGCGAAGATTTTTTTAATTTACTGGGCGAACTTAACAGCCGCCGCGGCGTTACCATTCTGCTTATTACGCACGATACAGGCGAAGTGGGCAAACATATTTCTAAATTTATGTATGTAGATAAGGAGCTGGTCTTTTACGGCACCAAGCAGGAGTTCTGCCATTCCGAAAAAGTGGCCGCCAAGCTGGGGGCTTTTGCCCAGCATACCATAGACCACCTGCATAATACAGGGCATTGCCCGTTGGGCCATTGCCCCGGGGAGGGCGTAAGTGATTAGCGAATTTTTAAGCTATGGGTTTGTGCAGCGCGGGCTGTTGGCGGGGTCGCTCGCGGCGGTTATTTGTGCGCTGTTGGGTGTGTTTTTGGTGCTTAAGCGGCTTTCTTTAATTGGGGACGGATTAAGCCACGTGTGTTTAACGGGGGTAGCGGCGGCGTTGTTGATGGGGGCGTCGCTGGTGTATGTGTCTATCCCGGTGGTGATGGCTTCTTCTTTGGGAATTTTAAAATTGACGGAGAAGTTTCGCATTTATGGGGATGCGGCCATCGGCATCATCAGTGCGGCGGGGTTGGCTGTTGGTTTATTTATTACCAGCCTGGCCGGCGGGTTTAATACGGATTTATTTGGTTATCTGTTTGGCAGTATTTTAACGGTGGGAATGGATGAGGTTATTCTTTGTGCGGTACTGCTGGTTATTTTATTGTTTTTTATTATTGTGTTTTACCGGGATTTGGTGTCCGCCTCTTTTGATGCTCCTTTTGCCCACACCCGCGGCATCAACGTGCGGGCGGTAAATTTGACGCTTACGCTGATTACTTCAGCCGCGGTGGTGCTGGCATTTAAAGTGGTGGGGATTTTTTTAATTTCCGCTTTATTAATTATTCCGCCGGTGGCGGCCTTAATGCTGGCGCGCACGTTTAAACAGGTTTTATATTGGGCGGCGGGATTAGCCTTGGCGGCCGTGTGGGCGGGGGTGTATCTGTCGTTTGTATTTGATATTCCTTCCGGCGCCACCATTATTTTGGTTAATTTGTGTTTGCTGGCGTGTGCGTATGTGTACAACCGGCTTAAAAATGCGTATGCCTGTAAAGAATAAAAAAAATGTTTTACCGCTTATTAAAGAATTAAAAAAGCTTTATCCGGAGCACATTATTCCGCTTCATCATCAAAATGCCTGGCAGTTGCTGATGGCGGTTATTTTGTCGGCCCAATGTACAGACGCGCGGGTAAACACCATTACCCCGCATTTGTTTAAAAAATACCCCACCCCGCAAGATTTGGCCTGCGCCAATATCAAAGAGGTGGAGGAAATTATCCACTCCGCCGGGTTTTACCACAGCAAGGCTATTTCACTAATAGAAAGTTCTAAACGCATTTGCGAGGTGTTTGGCGGGGAAGTGCCGCAGAATATGGATGATTTGCTTTCTTTACGCGGGGTGGCCCGCAAAACGGCCAATGTAATGCTGGGGGACTATTTTAAAAAACCGGCCGGCATTGTGGTGGATACGCACGTAAAGCGCCTAGCGTTTCGCTTAGGGCTTACGAAACAAACCGAACCCGTTAAAGTGGAGCAGGATTTGACGCATTTAATCCCGTACGAATACTGGGGCTGGATAGCTATTGCGCTTATTTTACACGGACGCCAAGTGTGTAATGCCCGCAAACCGGCGTGTTCGTCTTGCTCGCTTAGCGGGTTGTGCCCCAAAAACGGGGTAAAAGTTTCGGCTTAATCTGTTTGTTTATCTATAACCCCCCGTTTATGCGGGGGTTTTTTATTTCTTTACGCTAGCTAATAAAACGTGTGCTTTTGATGCTTGGCAGCATTACCTGAGCGGATATTGAAAAGGTTTGCTTGGGGGCGGAAGCTCGCGCCAAAGCCGAGGGCCAAGGACGTTTTGACTAGACACGGCCGCCCCTTTTAAAAGGGAGAAATATGAAAGATTTTTTAGAACGCCGCAGACGCTGGCCGATGATTTTAAACATAAAAAAACCCCGCCGTTTGGCGGGGTTTTTGTAAATAAATATTTATTTTCCAAGCAGAGACAGCAGAATACCGGCTGCCACCGCACTGCCAATAACACCCGCCACGTTTGGCCCCATAGCGTGCATTAAGAGGTAGTTGGTTTTGTCGTATTCCAAGCCCAGTTTGTTGGAAACGCGCGCCGCCATAGGCACGGCCGACACCCCGGCCGAACCGATAAGCGGGTTGATTTTGGTTTTGCTAAACATATTCATTATTTTAGCCATTAATACGCCGGAAGCCGTAGCGATGGAGAAAGCCACCACGCCCAGCACCAGAATACCCAAAGTTTGCGCGGTTAAGAATTGGCTGGCTTGTAATTTGGAACCTACCGACAGGCCCAACAAAATGGTTACAATATTGCAAAACTCATTTTGCAAGGTTTTAGATAAGCGTTCCGCCACGCCGGATTCTTTAATCAAGTTACCAAACGTCAGCGCGCCGATTAAGGGGGCGGCGTCTGGCAGCAGGAAGGCGCACAGCAGTAAGAGCGTAAGCGGGAACAGGATTTTTTCCCGTTTGCTTACGGGGCGCAGCTGCTGCATTTTGATTTTGCGTTCTTCTTCCGTGGTCAGCAAGCGCATAATGGGGGGCTGGATAATAGGCACCAGCGCCATATAAGAGTACGCCGCCACGGCAATAGCGCCTAATAGTTCAGGCGCCAAACGGCTGGTTAAAAAGATAGCCGTTGGGCCGTCTGCCCCGCCAATAATGCCGATGGAAGCGGCCTGCTTCATTGTAAAAGACAGGTCTCCCAAATGCATATTGGTCATAGCAATAGCGCCAATTAACGTAGCAAAAATACCAAACTGCGCCGCACCGCCCAAAATGGCCATTTTGGGGTTGGCAATCAAAGGCCCAAAGTCCGTCATAGCCCCTACTGCCATAAAGATAAACAGCGGGAACAGCCCCGTTTGTATGCCGGCATTGTACACAATGCCCAAAAAGCCGGCCGGGCCCGCCATATCCGCCACGGGAATGTTGGACAGCAACCCGCCAAAGGCAATAGGTATTAATAGCAGCGGTTCAAACTGCTTTTTAATACCCAGCCACAGCAGGAATAAACATACCCCAATCATTACCAACTGCTGCCAAGTAATGGCGTAGAGGGAAGTGGTATGCAATATTTTAGTTAATGCAACGGTTATGTCCATAACGCCCCCTATTTAATCAGCGCAATCGGGTGACCGGTTTGCACTTGGTCGCCTTGTTTTACCAGGAAGCTGACCGTACCCGCTTTGGGCGCGCTGATGGCGGTTTCCATTTTCATTGCTTCCATTACCAATATTTCCTGGCCTTCGGTTACCGCGTCGCCTTCTTTGGCGCTAAAGCGCAAAATGGCGCCCGGTACGGGTGCTTTTACTTCCAGTGCAGCACCGGAAGCAGCAGCCGGCGCAGCGGCGGCATTGGCATCAGCCTCGCCTACGGAAATGGCAAAGCGTTTGCCATTTACCACTGCCACGTTGTCGCCTTCAAAAGACACATTATAAGCGGTTCCGTCCACCGTTACTTTGCAGGCTTTGGCGCCATCGGCCGCGGCGGCGGGTTTAGCGTCTTTAGCCCAGCGGATACCGTTAATTTTGGATTCGCCTTTTAAGTACATTAAGCCTTTGTCGGCGCAGGTGGCTACGATGAATACATTTTCATCCGTTACCGGCAGTCCGGCCGCTTCCAGCTTTTCTTGGGCGGGTTTTAAACCTTTCTTGGGGTCGGCGTCGTTAATTTCCAGCGGCGTTTTAGCCGTAGGGTGCAGGCCCAGCTGTTCGCTGGCGGCTTTTACCACTTCAGCGGCCGGTTCCACCGGGGTTTTGCCAAAGTAGCCCAGCACCATTTTGCCGTAGCCGGGAGTAATCTTTTTCCAGCGGCCAAACATTACGTTGCTGTATGCTTGCTGGAAATAAAATTGAGAAACCGGCGTGACAGACGTGCCAAATCCACCCAATTTTACACATTCACCCATCGCGTCCACCACTTCGGGGAATTTATCAAAGGTGCCGTTGTCGCGCATCATTTGCGTGTTGGCCGTTAAAGCGCCGCCCGGCAAGGGAGAGAAGGGAATCTCCGGATTGACGGCAGTGGCTTCCGGCGGCAGGAAGTATTTGCTCATACAATCTTTAAATACGTTTTCGGCCTCTTGGATTTTTTTATAATCAATATCCAACGTGTATTCCGTGCCGCGCAAGGCGTGCCACATCGTTAAAATATCGGGCTGGCAGGTGCCGCCGGATACGGGCTGCATAGAAAGATCCAGCGAGTCCGCCCCCGCTTTTATGGCTTCCAAGCAGCAAGCAATGGAATTGCCCGCCGTTTCGTGCGTGTGGAACACAATTTTTATCCCCTGCGGCAAAATGCGCCGCGCCATAGCGATGGTTTTGCCCACGGTGGCCGGGGTGGAAGTGCCGGAAGCGTCTTTAAAGCAAACGGAGTCAAACGGTACGCCGGATTTTAAAATATCGCGCAGTACTTTTTCATAAAATTCTTCGGTATGGATTTTGCCTGTTGCGTCCCATCCCGGCGCTAAAGACATCATCGTCACGCAGACTTCGTGTTTTAATCCGGCATCGTGAATGCACTGGCCGGAGTAAATAAGGTTGTTCACGTCGTTAAGCGCGTCAAAGTTGCGGATGGTGGTGGTGCCGTGTTTTTTAAACAGTTGGGCGTGGGCTTTAATCACGTCGGAAGGCTGGCTGTCTAACCCCACTACGTTTACGCCGCGGGCCAAGGTTTGTAAATTGGCATCCGGCCCGGCGGTCTTGCGGAAAGTATCCATCATATCAAAAGCGTTTTCATTGCAATAGAAGAACAGCGCCTGAAAGCGGGCCCCGCCGCCAAATTCCATATGGGTAATACCCGCGTGGCGTGCAGCCTCCACCGCAGGCATAAAATCTTTGGTAAGCACACGCGCCCCATAGACGGATTGAAACCCGTCGCGGAAAGCGGTTAACATAAAATCAACTTTTTTCATTTTTGGCTTCCTCTCATTTACCGGTAAATCTCTTGGCGGCGGCCACGGCGGCGGCTATCGCCAAATTATCCGCGCGGGCGGCAGCGGCTGCCGGCGCGGGAGCAGACTGCGGAAAATATTTTTCCAATACTTCCACCAGCCAACCCAGCACTTTCATCACAAACACCATGATGAAAAGAAACGCAAACACCACAACCATACCTATGATTGTTAAGTTTACGCTGTCCATCAAGGAGGTACTTTCTGCAAGGTTCATGCGTTCATGTCTCCTATTGAAATTTCCGTCCGGCCCTGCGGTGTTTGCAACACCAGTGTGCCTTCGGGAGAAATGGTTTCTACTGTGCCGCGGGTATTAATAACCCCGTTTTTTATTTCTACCGTTTTGCCTATATAAGGGAACCTTTCCAAATAGGCATTGCGAATAGTTGTAAAACCGTGTTCCAACACGGCGTGGTATTCTTTAAAAAATAAAGTTAAAATTTTTTCCAATACTTCCTGCGGTTTGGCGTGGATGCCTAACATTTTTAAAGAAACCGCCGGTTGCCCTACATCCAAATTCTCCTGCAATACATTAACCCCTACGCCAATAATTAAGGCTTGCGGGCCGTGTAAATCCGCCACGGCTTCACTAAGCATACCACATATTTTTTTGCCGTCTGCATACACATCATTAGGCCATTTGATAAAAGCGTCGGCGCCCATTTCCTGTAATGTTTTGCAGACGCTAAGGGCCATTAATTGCGTTAAGTTGGCAAGATATTGTAAATGCGTGTCTTTTAAAAGAAGGGAAAAGTAGAGCCCTCCGTCATCGGAAATGAATTTTCTTTCCAATCTTCCTCTGCCGGCTGTTTGCACGCGCGCGGTGATGACGGAATAATTATCTAAAACATCATAATGTTTTTTGACGTATGTGTTGGTGGAATCCAACGTGTCAAAACGGGTAATCTTCCACATGTAATTATTCTATCAAATTAAACGTAAAAAATAGCCCGCTTAAGCAGAAATAAACCGCCGATAAATAAAAGCGGAATTTAGAGCCGTTGCGTACCCCTGTTGGGGTAGCAGGATGGGGGTTAAGCTTGTGTGGAGGCGGCTTTCTTATGGCCGGCCGCAAATAAAATGGCGGCCGTCATACTGGACGCGTCCGCCCGGTTTTGGCCGGCTATGTCAAACGCGGTTCCGTGGGTGGGGGAGGTGCGTAAAAAATCTAGCCCAGCTGTTACGTGTACGATGGGCTCTTTGGCCGCCAGTTTAAGGCCCAGGAGGGCTTGATCGTGGTACATACACAAAAGCCCGTCAAAATTGCCGTGTTTGTGTGCCAGCCATAAGCTATCCACCGGGTAAGGGCCTTGCGCATTAATGTGATGCTTTTTAAGCTGCGCCAAGGCGGGAATAATGGTTTGGCCTTCTTCTTTGCCAAAACGGCCGTTGTCTCCTCCGTGCGGATTGAGCGAAGCCAATGCTATTTGCGGGCGTTTAATGCCCAGTTGTTTAAGGGCGCGGTGGAAGTCTATACAGGCTTTTTCTATACGTTCTTGCGTGATGATTTTATGCAAGTCTTTAATAGCAAAATGTTCCGTGACCAAGGCGCATTTTAGCGGGCCGCTTACAAACATCATTAGAGCGGTTTTGCCATAATATTGGCGTAAAAATTCCGTATGACCGGTAAAGTTGATGCCTGCCAACCCCCAGCTTTGTTTGGAAATGGGTGCCGTTACCAAAGCGTCCGCTCTTTGGGCGGCGGCTAATTTGCAGGCTGTTTGTAAGGCTTTAAAAGAAACTTCCCCCGCCCATTTGCAAGGGACGTGTTTTTGCTTTTTTATGGCGCCGGGGTGTTCTATGGGAAGCAGTTCTGCCAAATCCGGCGTGAAGCCGGCTGCGTATAAAGACTGCGGCTCTGCCACTACAATCACGCGGCAGGCTTGCTGGACGGCCGGGTCTTTAAGGGCTTTGACGGTAACCTCGGGCCCAATCCCAAGCGGGTCTCCCGCGCTAAGTACAATAAACGGTTTGGCAGACATTTTGTCCCTCCGGTAAAAATAAAGAGGAAGCTTTTGGCTTCCTCTTTATTGTATAAATTTAACTGCCGGCCGAAAATTATTTTTTGTCTTCTTTCTTGTCTTCAGCTTTTTTTTCTTCTTTAGCGGCTTTTTTATCCGCTTTAGCTTCTTCTTTGGCCGCTTTTTCTTCGGCTTTTACTTCTTTTTTATCCGCTTTGGCCTGTTCTTTGGCGGCTTGTTCAAGCAGCTTGTCAGACTCAAAAGTTTTGGTAACTTTTACGTCCGCCTTTTCATACAGTTCGTTAATGTATTCGCCCATAGCGGTTTGGATTTTTTTCTGCGCTTCGTATTGGGCCAAATCTTTGGCAACGTCGTCATAGCCAATCTGGCGTTCGGCACGTTTTTCTTTGATTTTGATAATGTGGTAACCCAAGTCGGTCTTAATCGGGTCGCTCACTTTGCCTACGGCCAAAGAGAAGGCTTTGCTGTCAATTTCTTTCGGGGCGATGCCTTTAATTAAAATCATGTCCCCGCCGGAAGCTAAGGCCGCTTTGTCTTCGGTATATTCTTTAACTGCGGCAGAAAAATCTTTCCCGCCGTCAATTTCTCCTTTAATTTTGACGGCCAGTTTTTCTTTTTCTTTTACTTGTTCAGGCGTCATGTCTTTGGTTACGGCCAAATAGATGTGCCCAATGCGAACCTGCTCCGCCGTGAGCTGTTTTAATTTGGCGGCAATGGCGCTGGCTTCTTTAAAGCGGGCCGGGTCTTTTTTCTCCAGCGCTTTCATTTTTTTGCTGTTGCCTTTCATGCAAATTTCTACATCTTCATACAAGGCTTTTACATCCGCTTCTTCCACGGGTTTTACGGTGGAGGTTATGCGCTGTTCCATCAGTTTGCGTACGGCAATGTCTTTTTTGATTTTTTCTTTATACGCTTTTAAGCTCATGTGTTGATTTTTTAATGCTTCGGTAAAGCGTTTGTCGGCCCCTTTGGGGTCTTCTTTGCCGGTTTTTTCATCAATGATGAAGCGGGCTTTAATTTCGTTTATGCCGGAATCCACTTCGCTGTCTTTTACTTGTATTTTGGCTTCATCGGCCGCTTGGTACAACAGTTCTTTGGAGATTAATTCTTTTAATACCTCACGCCCCAATACGTCTTGCGCGTAGGGTTGTTCCAAAAACTGCGGGGCCGCCACTTTATACTGTTCCACCACCCCTTGCAGGTAAGAGTCATACTCGGAGGCAAGCACCGGCTGCCCGTTTACTGTAGCGACGGACGATTCCATCACTTTGGCCTGCGCGCCCACCCCTAAGGCCAGCGCAAGGGCCAATAAAGCTGTTAGTTTAGTTTTTTTCATACACAAACACCTCGTATTTATTTTTCAAATCGTTTAATACGGCGTCTTCTTTTTGCATACGCAAAATTTGTGCGATACGTTCTTTGGCGTCTTTAAAAGAAAGCCGTTTTTCGCGCGTCTTCATTATTATATGAAATCCTTGGGACGTTTTGACAAACCCCTGCACACTGCCGGAGGCGGAGTTGGCGGCAATGACTTCAATTTCCGGTATAAACTCGCCCGGCATAAACGAAAATTCTTTCCCGCGTGTTTCTTCCGGCGCAACGGAATATTGCCTTTCCAGCTCTTTCCAGCGGGAAGGAGAATTTTTAAGCGCGCGCAGCACTTGGTCTGCCGTTTCGGCGTTGGAAATGATGATTTGTTTGATGGTCATTTCATAAGGATATTTATCAAAATAATCTTTCATTTCTTCTTCCGTAACGGCCGTAACGCCGGATTCTTCCAGCTGCTCATACCAAGAGCGGATTAGAGTTTGTTGGGCAAAGTCTTCATAAATTTCTTTTAATTGGGCGCGTTTGTCCTCTAAGGTGCTTAGGTAAGCGTCGGATTCATCCAACTTGGCGTCTTTGGCGGCAAGCTCGGCCAGTTTTTCCCGTACGAGGGCATTAATAAAGTTGGTGCGGCCCAGTGAGGTTTTGGCAAAATCGCGGTCTTCTTCGGGCAGGAAAATCAGTTTGTTTTCTAAATCTTGTTCGGTAATGACGGCAGGCCCCACTTTAGCGGCAATGTCCGGTGCGGCCGTTTCTGGGGCCGGGGATTGGCTGTCCGTCTTTTGGCAGGCGGACGCAAACAGCGTGAAAAGAATAAAAATGACAAAAATATTACGCATATTCATACTATACCATTTTACGCGCCGGCCGGCAGGGACTGAAAAAAGCAAATGGCGTTTTCGGCCTCTTTTACCAAATCTGCCCCGTCCAGCAAATGCAGGCGTATGCCGTCGCCCGAGTTGGATTTTAAAAACTCTATGTGTTCGGCACCGTAACGTTTAAACAGCTCTTGAGGTAAATTGGGCGGCATTTTAAAATCCCGCGTGAAAGAAAGCTCTAGTCGTCCGTCCGCCCCGTCCAAGTGCTGTATATTCAATTTGCCCGCTTGGGCCGATAAAGCAAACACGCGCGTTAAGTTTTGTATTTCCGGCGGAACCGGGCCGCATAGGTCGGCCAGGCGGGTAAGTAAAATTTTGGTTTTGGCTTCGTCGGCGCTCATGAGCTCTTTGTAATATTTAAGCCGCTCGGCTTCGTCGGGCAGGTAATCAGGCGGAATATAAGCCGCCAGCGGAAGGTTGACTGTGGCGCGCAGCTCGCGCTTAACAGGCTGGCCTTTTAGCTTTTTGACTTCGTTTGCTACCAAATCACAATATAGGCTTAAGCCCACTTCGTTTACATAGCCGTGCTGTTTAACGCCCAATAGTTCGCCCGCACCGCGTATTTCCATATCCCTAAGCGCCAGTTTAAAACCACTGCCCAGTTCGCCAAATTCCATTAATGCAGCCAAGCGTTTTTGGGCTTCTTCGGTAGGGTCTTTTTCCGGTTTGGGGTTCCAGTGTACGGCGGCCAGTTGGGCAAAATTGTCTTCTTCCTGCGGGGAGGGTTTTTTAAACAGCCAGTCCGGGTGGAATAAATAGCAATAAGCTTTTGTGCTGCCGCGTCCAATGCGCCCGCGCAACTGATACAGCTGCGCCAGGCCAAAGTTGTGGGCGTTTTCCACAATCAGCGTGTTGGCGTTAGTGATGTCTATGCCGGATTCTATAATGGTGGACGCCAGTAAAATGTCATACTTACCCTGGTTAAAATCCCATAAAGTTTGTTCCAGTTGTTTTTCGTCCATTTGGCCGTGTGCCATACAAATTTTGGCTTCCGGTACCAATTTTTTTAAAAACAAGTAGCGGCTTTCCATACTCTGCACGCTGTTGTACACATAATACACTTGCCCGCCGCGGGCCAGTTCCTGCGTGATGGCTGCGGCGGCTAGGTCGTTATTCCAAGCCGTGACTACCGTTTGAATGGGCGTGCGTCCCCGCGGGGGGGTGTCTATTAAAGAAATGTCCCTTAGGCTGGATAAAGATTGGTTGAGAGTGCGCGGAATGGGGGTGGCGCTTAACATTAAGGTATGCACCCCGGCGCTTTTGGCTTTAATTTTTTCTTTTTGTTTTACGCCAAAGCGGTGTTCTTCATCAATAATTACCAGGCCTAAATCTTTAAATACAATGTCTTTACTCATCAGGCGGTGTGTGCCAATGATGATGTCGCACACGCCTGCTTTTATTTCTTCCACCACTTCTTTTTGTTCTTTGGGCGTTTGGAAACGGCACAGCATACGCACATTGACAGGGAACCCCGCCAAACGTTTGGAGAATGTTTTATAATGCTGGTCTGCCAAAATGGTGGTGGGCACAAGTACCATTACCTGCTTGCCGGATACGGCTACCCGCAGGGCAGCACGCATAGCTACTTCGGTTTTGCCAAAACCTACATCGCCCACTAAA
Source organism: uncultured Elusimicrobiales bacterium (assembly GCA_944324095.1). Classification (GTDB taxonomy): domain Bacteria; phylum Elusimicrobiota; class Elusimicrobia; order Elusimicrobiales; family Elusimicrobiaceae; genus Avelusimicrobium. The sequence continues at coordinate 6,578 of CALUUY010000028.1, read as the reverse complement.
ACACGGTCCATCGGGCGGGAGAGGTTCAAGTCACGCAACACGTCGTTAATGGCTTGCTCCTGGCCGGGGGTAAGCACATAGGGAAAAGAGTCTGCAAATTCTTGTTCAATACGTGGGTCTCCCGGCGTAAGGGGTGCAGCAGACGCTTGGCGAAGAGCTTCTAATTTTAAAATTTCTTTGGCGGTTTTTTGGGCCTCTTCTTTAACGCGTTTTTTTACGTCCCGCCAGGCGGTTCCTCCAAGTGCTGAAAGGGCCGGTATTTTGCCGCCTGCACTAATGTATTTTTGAACTTTTTTAAAGTCGTACATCGGCACATACAGCTTGCTGCCGCGGCGGTATTCTATGATGAGGCAATCGGTGGGGTTTTCTTCCTTATCCATAATTTCCAGCCCCAGGTATTTGCCTATGCCGTGGGTTTGGTGTACTACATAGTCACCGGGGGCCAGTTCTTTAAAACGTACGCGTTTGGCGCCTTCCACCGTAAAGTTTTTTAATACGCCGGCCGCATTGTAGCGGCGGTCTAAAATTTCGCAAGAAGTGATAAAAGCCTGTTTTTGGGCCGGGTTTACAAAGCCTTGTATGAGCGGGGAGACCTTGAGCGGAGTGTGGGATAGGGTGGGATAATCTTGCATAATCTCGCTAAGGCGATCCAATTCGCCGCGGTTAAGGCAGCATACCGTTAATGCAATGCCCCGGTTTTTTAGTTGGGCGGCCTCTTTTTCCAAAAGCGGCCAATTTGCCCCAAAACGAATATTGGCCTGAAGACCACAGTCCGTTGCATTGGCGCTGGGCAGAGTGGATAAAATAACAGCCCGGGTAATGGGATAAGAAACTTGGGGCAGGGTTTCTTCAAAAGCATAAACCGCGCCGGCAGTATAGGCCTGCAAGGGGGTGTTTTCCTGTTCTAAAGAAAGCGGAATGATGACGGCTTTATCTACGGTTTGCTGGGTGTTTTGCGTGTCCAAATCAAACAGCGCCAAGGACTCCACCGTATTCCCGGCAAAATACAAACGAACCGGGAGAGCATTGTCCAAACAAAAAACGTCCACCACGCTGCCGCGTACCGCATACTGGCCCGGGGTTTCGGCGTAATCTTCCCGCTGGTAGCCGGCTTTTTCCAAAACGTCCAGCAGTTCCTGCCGGCGCAGAGAAGCCTGGCGGTGTACTTCAAAAATCTGTTGTTGAAATTCTTTAGCGTCTGGCAATAACACATCTAAATCTTCCGCGTGTACCGCCAGGATATAAGGGGAGTCTTTTTGTAACAATTGATACAGCGCCGCCATTTGGCCTACCCGCTGGCGCGGCAACTGGATAAAACGCGTGTTTTGGGGGCCAAATTCTTTAACAGCCGCCTGCAGCGCGTCTTCTTCTGTTTGAGATCCGTGCACAAAAACAACGGATTGGCCTTTTTGTAAATATTGTTGACACAAAAAATAACCCCGGGCTGCCGCATTGGGCAGCCCGTAAAAACAGGGCAGAGTTTGTTGGCCGTTAGGTGTGTTCATTTTCATAACCTTTCGGGCCGGCGGGATTAATAACTTTTGGGTTCGGTTCCTTTAATAAACGCTTCCCAAAATTTATTGCGTTCCGTGGGCATAGCCAGTTTACCGGTGTTGGGGTTGATATAAGCAAAAGAAATCCCTTCCGGTACGGCAAAATCTTCGTTCGGTTCGTCTTTTAAAATTACTTCCATAATGTCGCTCCACCAGTGCCCGGCCGTGCTGCCTTCCAAACGTATTTTGTCGGCGTATGAAGCGTCATCATCATATCCCATCCAAGAAATGGCTGCCGTGCGGGGCGTCATCCCCACAAACCACATATCGCGGTGGCTTTGGGTGGTTCCGGTTTTGCCGGCAATATTGCGCCCCAAGCGCGAAACATACCGTCCGCTTCCGCGCTGTACCACGCCTTTCATCATATTAATGAGTAAATATGATTCCTGCGGGGAGAACGCCGCCTGTTCCATAGGAATATGCTGTTCCATAATCCGCCCGTTGGCGTCTTCCACGCGTTCAATATAGTAGTTATCGGTATGGATGCCGGCATTGGCAAAAGTGGTTAAAGCAGCCAGGTGTTCATCCATCGTCAGTACGCTTACGCCCAAGGCCAGCGCGGGCACGCGGGGCAGTGCCGCCGTAAGGCCCGCTTTGCGTGCTACACGCACCACCGCGGGAACGCCCACGGCGTCAATCAAGTTGACGGCTACCAAGTTTTTGGATTTTTCCAATCCGCGGCGAAGCGTAATCCAGCCTTCGTTGCGGCCGCCATAGTTTTGCGGAACCCAAACGCTGAAATCTTTGGAGGAGATGAAAGATTGTTTGGCTAAATCCAAGGAGTACAGGTCAGACGTTTCATCAAACGTGCGCCAGTTTTTGCCGTCGTTATAGAACATAGTGGGCAAGTCTTTCACCAAAGTGGCTGGGGTGTAGCCTTTTTGTAAAGCGGCCATCCACACATACGGTTTAAAGGAAGAACCGGGTTGGCGTTTGGCTTGTGTGGCGCGGTTAAATTTGCTTTCGTCAAATTCCCGTCCGCCAATCAACACGCGCACGGCGCCGCTTTTTACGTCACGCACCATAAACGCACCCTGTAAACGGGGAAAGTCCGGCTCGGCAGGTTCTTCTTCGGCATTTGCGTCTTCTTCGCCTTCTTTAGGTTCCGGTTTTGTGGGGGTAAGGTCTATCCCTAAACTTTTGGCCACGCGTTCGTCCAGCTTTTGCAGGCGGTCGTTCATAATTTGTTCGGCGGCGGCTTGCTGGTCTATGTCAACGGTAGTGTAAATGTTTAGGCCGCCTTTCCACAAAGTTTCTGTGCCGTATTTTTCTTCCAGCATACGGCGGATGTGTTCAATAAAATACAAACCGGGTTTGTAATTCTCGGTAACGGTTTGGCGGGTGGGAAGCGGTTCTTGTGTGGCGGCTTCGTACTCTTCCTGGGTGATGTAGCCTTGTCCTTTCATAACGGAAAGCACAAGGTCTCTTCTCTGGCGGGAACGTTCCGGGTTTACAAACGGGTTATACCGTTCCGGCGCCGGAACAAGGCCTACTATAAGGGCCGCTTCGCCGGTGGTTAAGTCGGCCAGGTCTTTATTAAAATAACGTTTTGCCGCGGCTTTTACACCGTAAGCCCCGCCGCCTAAATAAATTTGGTTTAAGTACAGTTGTAAGATTTCCTGTTTGCTGAACTGATGTTCAATTTGTACGGCCAAAATAGCTTCGCGTATTTTGCGGATTATCTTTTTTTCCTGTGTGAGAAACACCCCGCGCGAAAGCTGCTGCGTAAGCGTGGAGGCACCCTGCTTGGCGCTGACGTGGATTAAATCGTGCAGCAATGCGCGAAAGATACCGCGAAATGATAGCCCCGCGTGTTCAAAAAATTCCCGGTCTTCCATAGCCACCACGGCGTTTTGTAAGTCCACCGGTATTTCCGAAAGCGGAACCATACTGCGTTTTTCGATGGAAAATTCGTGTATTAGTTTATTGTTGCGGTCATATACTTTAGTGGTTAGAGAGGGGGTGTATTCTTCCATCTCATACACGGGGGGCAGCCCGGAGAAAATATAACGCATAAACACTGCCGAGCCGATAATAAGCACAAAAAGTCCGGCTAAACAGCTGAAAAGAAAAGGTCTTGAAAAAATAAAGTTTCTTAAGGATTTCTTCATATTATTCAAATTATATCAAACTTAGGCATAGTTTCGGGGCTGGGAAAGGAAAATTTATTTTGCCGTTTTTTGTGCAAAAGGACGAGTAAAAATAGTAAAATTTTACTAAGTCGTTTCCGAGGTGTTTATGCCCTGCGAAAAAAAGAAGAAACCTACCTGCGTTTATCCGTGCAAAGAACATTGCGCGGAGGCCGCTTTATACGTAAACAGCCCGCAGTCCGTTTCGGCTGCGCAGCAGGCAAAAACCTATGGCTATGATTTGGTGTATGTAGCCCGTCCGGAAGACAAAAAGGTGTTTATGTTTGGCAGTGCGGAAGGTTTTTGCACCAGTAAACAGGACGCGGCAGCCTCTGCGTTGCACGAAAAATCTTTCCAGCAGGCCTTGTCCGGCCAAGTGGTCAATTACGCGTGGAGCGTTGACCGAGAGGATAATACCTATTATTATCATTCCACCTTAATCCCGTTGTTTGATGAAAAGCAAAAAGTGGCCACGGTATTAGGGTTGGTGCGCAGTTTGGAAGGCTTGTCTGCCTTGGCCAGAAATAAAGCCCTGCACGATGCCAGCGCCCGTACATTTTCTCAAATTTTGCTGGCCGTGCGGGAAGATGAAAAACGGGAAATTTCCAAAGCACTGCACGATGAAATAGGTTCTTCAGCCGTTACGTTAACGTCCATTTTGGCGTTGGTAAAGGATAGTGTCTCTTCTAACAACAAGAAACAGGCTTTGCAAGACATTGCCCGGTTGGACGAACAAATAAAAAACACCATAGAAAGAGTAAAAAATATTATTGTTAATTTGCGTCCCCCTCATTTGGAAGCATTGGGTTTGGAAGGGGCCGCCCGTGAATTATTGGAAAATTTTAGCGCGTTTACCGGCATTGAACACGAATTAGTGGTGGATGATCAATGCGAAGAACCCTCTACAGATAATGTAAAAATTATGTTATACCGCGTTATACAAGAAGGGTTGAACAATGTGGTAAAACACGCGCACGCCAAGCACGTAAAACTCCTGCTGCGTAAAACAAACACAACAGTTACTGTAAAATTAGAGGACGACGGCGTGGGTTTTGTCCCGCCTAAACAGCGTTCCATACGGCAGGTGGGGCTCTTGGCTATGAAAGACAGTGCCGCGTATTTGGGCGGCACCTTAAAGATTAAAAGCGAACCCGGAAAAGGAACCCAAATAACGGTTACCTGTCCGCGGGTTGTGTATGGAGGTAACAGACCATGACTATCAAAATTGTATTAGCGGACGACCATATTATAGTGCGTGACGGTGTGAAAGCAGTGTTGGAACGCAAAGGCAAAGACTTGAGCGTTGTGGCCGAAGTAGGTAACGGCAAGGAACTGTTGGATTGGGCCTCTTCACACGATGCAGATGTATATGTGGTGGATATTTCTATGCCGCTTTTAAACGGGGTGGAAGCGGTACAGCGCTTGGTAAAAATCAAACCGGACGCTAAGGTAATTATGCTTAGTATGTATGATGACCGCGTGGCGGTGGAAAAAGCGCTTAAAGCGGGGGCAAAAGGCTTTATTGTTAAAGTTTCTACGGCGGATGAAATTGTAGAAGCCATACACGAAGTAGCCGCCGGACGGTTTTATTTATGCAGCAAAGTTTCCAAATACATTGTACAGGGGTTTTTGGGCAAAACTTCGGGCCGCAAACGTGATGTAACCGGCCTAACCCCTAAGGAAAAAGAAGTGCTGCAGCTTATTGCGGAAGGTTACAGCAGCAAGCAAATAGCCAAGGCGTTTAATTTGTCTTTAAACACCATACACGTGCACCGCAATAATATTATGAAAAAACTTTCCATTCACAAACAGGCGGAGCTGGTGCGCTACGCCATTAAGGAAGGTATTGCCCAACTGTAAAGGAGAAAGACGTCTTTTATGCGTATTATAGCAGGCTCTGCCAGAGGGCGCAGGATTTTTTCTGTTTCTAAAAATCTGCCCGTAAAACCTATTTCTGACCGTATCAAACAGTCTTTGTTTGACATCATCCGCCCGCGCGTACCGGCTGCCATTATGTTGGATTTATTTGCCGGAACGGGCAATGTTTCTTTGGAAGCGCTTTCGCGCGGGGCGCAAAAAACGGTTATGGTGGACAGAGAACCCGCCTGTATTAAAAACATTCACCGCAATTTGGTGCATTTAGGCTTTACCGAAAAGGCCAAAGTGTTAAAAGGTGACATCCTGCGCCCGTTGGATTGGCTGCTTCCGTACAGTGATAATGAAGGGTATGACATTATTTTTATGGGCCCGCCGTATCGGGATCAAAACAACAAGATGTTGGCATTGTCCGAGCCGGCTTTAAAGAATGTAGCGCAGGCACGGTTGTTGGCGCCTGGGGGCATTGTTATCTTGCAAACGCATAAGAGCGAGGAATTTGCCATTCCGGAAGAATTTGAAATGTACCGCCAGGAAAAATACGGCGATACGTTGGTGCATTTTTTCCGTCATAAAGAGCAAAAAGGCTGACGTATGTACAGTGACGTTTACGAATTAAATTTTTCAAAAATTAAAACTTACCAGGAATGCCCCGTTTTGTATAAATTAAAATACATAGAAGAAAAGCGGGAAGGCTTAGTACCGGCTTCTTCTTTGGGGGTATCCATTCACCGGGCGTTAGAAGCTTATCATAAAGAAAGTAACGACCCGTCGGAACTTTTGTCCTATTATGATGATTGCTGGCTAGGGGCCGGATACTCCAGCGCCGGCGAGCAGATGGAATGGTATTTAAAGGGCAAACGGATGTTGGAAGTATATGCCCAGCGTGAGTATGAACGTAAAACCACGGTGGACTCTACCGAGCGTGAGTTTATTTTTGAAATAGCTCCGTGGACGTTTCGCGGTAAAATTGACCGCATAGACAAATGGCCGGACGGTTCCTGGGAAGTAAAAGATGATA
>CALUUY010000027.1 GCA_944324095.1 uncultured Elusimicrobiales bacterium | reverse complement strand
ATTTGCGCAGAATTTTAGCTACCAACTCTTCCCCGGAGGCAATATTGGCGGAAATTTCAAAATACGCATCCGAATTGGCGTATTTGACCAAGTTAAAATCTTCAATTTCGCGCAGTTCTTTTAAGATGTCCTGTAACTGGCGCAGCCGTTCAATACTGTTTACATTTTCTACACGCAGTTGATAGGTGGCCGCAGAATTAATGGCCGCTTTTAACGGTTCGGCCAGTTGCTTGGCGGCCGCTTCACAAGCGGCAGAAATGGATTTCTGCGCCGCAATGTCTTCCAGCGGGTCTAAACCGCTTAACTGTTGGGACGCTTCTGCCACAATTTCATAATTTTTAGTGGATACCGCCTTCATATTCACGCTGGCGCGGTACGTTTTAAACGGCGACGTGAGCCCGGTAGCCAAGGCGTTTAACGGCTTGGTTTCCACGTCTGCCAAGATGATAAAGCGGGCGCCTTCCCGGCGGGCTTTATCAACCGTTTGGTTGGGGTTGTCTAAGTTGTTTTGGCTTAAATTATCCCCGTTTACCAAACCAAAAGGCTGTTCTTTTAAAGCGCGGTACACAGCTTGTTTGCAGTCCTGCTTTAAAGAAACCGTATCCCCCACCGTTTCGCGCGAGGCTACCAAAATGGTGGTTTTTTTGGCAAAAGCGTCAGATTCGGACTGTTTGATAATGTCTCCAATGTCTTTTACCAATACCATCGCTTTAATGCGGGTGTACCACTGATCATTTTTGCGGTAGGCTTTTTGCGTGTGGTAACGGCGGATAAAACCGGCTGATTTGGAGGTAATTTTGTCCTCCACCAGCTGGGCTTGATCCACCGTGGCAGTGGAAGAAATAAACACGCCGGCCACTTTTTCTACGGCTTGTCTTTGGGCTTCCAGTTCGCCGTCTTTTTTCATTTGGCGGATGTTGTTTTCATCATACGGAACCAGTGATTCGGCAATTACATATTCGCCTTCCCCTTTGGGCCCTATGCGTATAGAGCCGCAAGCCGCTGTAAATACACTGGCTGCTAATAAACAAAAAATAAATGCTCTCATTATTTAGTTTCCTTTAAATTAAAACCGGCCTCGCTTAAGCGTTTGCGATCCAAACGCATAATGACGGCGCAGCCGTCGTCGGATAAATATTCAGTAGACACTAGTTCCATCCCGTTTACCAAGCCTTCAGCCGAGGAACGAATAGTGGAACCGGAAGACACCGCGTCCACCACTTCTACATCCGCGTCTAAATTGGCTCCGTAAATAACCTCAATGGCGCGCTGATAGGCGTGCGCGATGGCGGCCTCCCGGCTCATAATACGGCGTTGGGATTCGGTTTTGTGGGCCGGATTTGCTGCACCAAAACCTCTTACCCATAAATATTCACTGTCCACCAGTGTATCATTAAATTCCGGGGCGATTTTGCCGTCCTTTACGGCCGATTTCATTCCGCTTGCACACGCACAAAGTGCCAAGGCCGCGGCCATACACAATAAAATGCGTTTCATCTGTTACCTCAATAATTCAGAAATAAGCTTGACGTAGGTGCTGGGCAATTTTACGTCTTCCATATTAATAATACCGCAGCGAATAAGCATTACTTCAAGCATATGCGTTAAAATATCGTAGAAATTTTCCCGCACGGAAGGTTCACACACTTGTAAAGACGGGCCTAAAATGACGGCGCCTTTTAATTTTTTATTATCGCACAGGTTGGCAATTTTAAAGGCGGAAGAAATAATGTTCTCCGTTGCGTAAGAAGAACGTACCGCTATTTCAAAGCTGCCTTCTATGCCTAATTCTTTGGCGCGTTCTGACAGGGCGTACACCATCCAGTTCATCATTTCAGAATTATTATGCGGATAGAAGAACCCAATACGGCCCCATTCCCCTTTGCCAAAAGGCGGCAAGGTGGTGATTTCGTCAATATCCCGTTTGCAAATCATACTGGTCTTGTCTTCACCTTTGGTGGCAAGCAGTTTTTCCAGAATCATCGCTTGGGAACGATCCACGTCCGTCAGCCCGGGGAAAATTACTTTTTCCAACACTTTAATGCGGCGTATGCTGCGTGAAACCGTGCTTAACGTCATATTCGGCGCACCAAAGAAGGCATCCACTTGATTGTCGGTTAAATCTACGCCGTTGTCCGCCAGCATTTTTTTGACAATTTTTAGATGTGCAGACCCTTGCGCTGTCTTTAGTTCAGATATCCAGCCAGAATCCAACTTAAAATTAATCAGCTCCTCTAATTTAGCCAATGATTCCGGCGGGTATTTAGAAGTAATAACAATTTGTTTCTGTTCCCGTAAGAATTTATTGAGTATTTTAGAGATATAGACGCGGTTTTGTTCGTTAACGGCAACTAAGTGGATGTCGTCAATTAATAAAACCTGCACTGAATCCATAAATTTTTCAAATTTCTCAATATTGCCTTCCATTACATATCGCTGAATACCGCGGGAAAGGCGTACACCGTTGGTCATAAAAATGTTTTCTTGCCCCAGTTTTTGACTCATCGCATAGCCAATGGCGTTTAAAAAGTGGGTTTTACCGGTGCCGGTCGGTCCGTAAAGCACCAACGGGTTGTATAGCTTGCCGGGGGAATCAATAACGGATATGGCCGTGGCGTGTGCAAAACGATTGACGGATATAACCATATTTTCAAGCGTAAATGTAGGCACCAGCGGAACTTCCAGCGGCCAATTGTGTTTTTTAAGTTCAGACAAAGGCAATTCTATGGAATGGTCTATGGTTTTGGTCTTTTCAATTTTAGAGCCGGAAGAATTGGGCCCTAAAGACATACCGGGCTTTTGCACGGGTTGAGCCGGCTGAACAGGCTGTTGCGGCGCGGGTGAAGCCGCAGCTGGCGCCGGATTAACCGGCGTAGCCGGGCGTGCCGGCATTTGCGGGTGTTGTGGAGCCGGACGTACCGGGGCAACCGGTGCTTGGGGCTGATGCGGCGCTTGCGGCTGGGGAGCCGTTATCTTGCGCCGAATGCGAAAAGTAGTTTTTTCTTCGTGATTTTCTTCCATATTTTGTTCCGCCTTTTTATCGTTTTGTAAATTTTTAGGAGCCGTAATCCCGTCGGCCGGCTTTTTAAGCCGAATGCGAAATGTCTGCCGGGGGGATACGGGAATTTGTTGGTTGCTGCCAGAGGCCGTTTCCAGTGGGGTTAACGAGGGCGTCTTTGCCTCAGGCCCTAATACAGCTTGCTCTTGCTCAGTTTCAGAAGCGGCGGGAGTGGCTTCCGCCGGTTGTTGCTTGGGAGTTTCTTCCAAAGCAGGTTTAGCCGGAGATTGTGTGCCGCTAAGGGTCTGTTGAAAAGTGCGGCGCAACATTTCCGGATTCATAGTAGTTTCTAAATTAAATGTTTTATCCAATGCGTCTATTTTTTCCCGCACGGTAATTTCCGGCAAGTCCGCCTCTTGCGCATTACTCTGCGGCGGGCGGGGATGTTCTGACGCGTTAAAATGCCGGACACTAACCCCCGGCAACGGAGGCTGCGTATTTAAAATTTCAACCTCTTCCGGTAAAGACAGGGCAACCTCTTGTTCCCCTTCCTGCATAGCCGCATTAGGCTCTTGTGAAGAGGAGAGATCAGTGCCCTCTTGAGGGAAAGACACTGTTTGGTTAGTGTCATCCACCCGGATATTTAATTTTAAGGTGCTGCCTGTTTGGGTAGGCTCCTGCGGTGCCTGGGCCGAAATATCTGCCGGCATTTGTATAGTGCCTTCCTGTTCGGTAGTTCTGGCGCGCAGTTTAAGGGTTTCGTTTTCCCCTGCGGTGTTTTCCGCCGGGGAAACCCCCTTGTTTGCGTCTTGAGGAGTTTTGTCCGGCGTGACCGGTTGGGATGAAATGTGCGTAAGCGACACTTCCGGTTTATGACGGGGCATTCGCTCCAGTTCGGAAAGGTCGTTTATGTCCATAAACGCAGTTTCGTCTTTTATTTTTTGTTCAAATACGTTAAAAGTTTCTTCTAAGCTGGCTTTCCCGTCCGCCAAATTATTCATTTTTTCTTCCCGCATTTGGCGTGCTTGCTGGCCGGTTTGTGCATTGTTGATGTCCAAGAACATATCGTATTTGGTTTTGGCGTCAAAAATGTCTTCCAACGGCATTTGCCCAAGCAGCGTCCCTTCCATATCCTTGATTAACATATCTTTATCGTTAATAGGGTTGCCGGTTTGCGGCTCAGTGGGAGTGGGTTGCTGCGGGGCGGTGTTCTGCTCCGGCAACAGAGGCTCGGGCGCTTGGGGAGTATTCTCCTGTGTCGGTAGTACCGGTTCGGGCGCTTGCGGAGAAGCGGATTGCACTGCTTGCGGGGCAGGCGCATCCGGCCAAGGCTCAAAAGAATCGGGTGAAGTTAAAAATTTTTCGTCTTGGGTTTGGGTTACTTCCGGCTGTTTGGGCTCTTCCAGTTCTGCCGGCGCGGGTGGCACGGGTTTTACTGGCGCTTGTGCTGAGGCCGGCGGAGCGGGAGGTTGCGGAGCGTTTAAATTTAAATAGCGGGTAGCATCATCTAAATTAATGGAGCCTTTTTCTGACGAGGAGTCTAAAGTTAAAAAAGAGGGGAAGTCTTTATCTTCTTTGGGTGTATCTTGGTTAAACAGCGGTTCCCCCAATACGCCGCCCGGTATAAATTGGTTTACTTTGTTGGTTTGAGCGACCCCTTCTGCTACTGCTGTGCGGATTTTTTCCAACAGGCCTTCATCCATATCAGCCGGAAGCTCAAACTGGTACACAAAAGGCGCTACGGCGGCAGTGGGTTCTTGGGCATAGCCGGCTAATTTTTTGGCAATTAACCGCGCGTCGTGCTCTGTCCCGTCTATAACCAAGGAATAAAGCAGGCTTTTGGTTTGTGGATCAATACGAGAAATAATATCCCAATTATTAATCATTTTCCCTCAATAATTTTGATACTGCTGCTGGCGCCCAGCCGGGTTGCCCCTGCAGCCAGCATAGCCTGGGCGTCTTCCCGCGTGCGCACCCCGCCGGATGCTTTTACTTGCATATTGGCGGGAATGGATTTTTTCATTAATGCCACATCGTGTGCGGTGGCCCCTCCGCTGGAAAAACCAGTGGAGGTTTTTACAAAATCAGCACCTGCTTCGGCTGCTAATTGGCAGGCTTTTACTTTTTCTTCATCTGTTAATTCAGATGTTTCTATAATAACTTTTAATACAAAATCATTCCCCAAAGCACGTATTTGGCGTATGTCTTGGGAAACTGTTTGATAGTCTTTGCCTTTTAAGGCGCCGATGTTGATTACCATATCCAGTTCATCGGCGCCGTTTTCCAAGGCGTTTTTGGCTTCAAAAACCTTTGCCTCCGTAGTATTGGCACCTAGGGGAAACCCAATTACCGTACAAGTTTTTACCCCGCTGCCTTTTAATAAATCACGCACTGCAGACACCCAACACGGATTAATACATACGCTAAAAAAGCCGTGTTCTTTGGCCTCCTGGCAGAGTTTTTCAATATCGGCCCGGGTGACGGTGGGTTTAAGCAGGGTATGGTCTATTACTTTGGCAAGGTTCATCATAAAAGCCTCTTTTAGTTAAAATTGATAATGCGGCGGAATTTTTCCGCGATTAAAGACTGACCGCCAACAAGCGCGCCGTCCACGTCTTCTTTAGCCATAATTTCATCCACATTGGAATCTTTTACGCTGCCGCCGTACAAAATGCGGGTGGCTTGGGCAAAACCTTCGGAGTATTTGCCGGCTAAGTATTTGCGGATGGCCGCGTGTACTTCCTGCGCTTGTTCAGGGGTGGCTGTCTTTCCGGTGCCGATGGCCCAAACCGGTTCGTAAGCAATAATTAAACCGTTTAATTCTTCGGCACTAAAACCTTTTAAACCGCCTTCTAATTGCCCTTCAATGACGCTGATGGTTTTGTTGGCTTCGCGTTCTTCCAAGGTTTCACCCACGCAGAAAATTACTTTCAAACCGTGGCGCAAAGCGGCGGCTACTTTTTTGTTCAAAATTTCGTCCGTATCGCCAAATACGCTGCGGCGTTCGCTGTGGCCAATAATGGTGTGGGTGGCGCCGGCGTCTTTAGCCTGCACGGGAGATACTGCGCTGGTAAAAGCGCCTTTGTCTTCCCAATGTACGTCCTGGGCGGCCACTTGGATGGCGGTGCCTTTGCACAGTTCAGCCACTTTGGCTAAAGAGGTGTAAGACGGAGCTACAATAATTTCAGCATTTTGTTTATTTTCAAAATCTTTGGTTAATCCTTCAATAAGTGCGGCAGATTCCGCCAGCGTGTTGTGCATCTTCCAGTTGCCGGCGATGATAGGTGTTCTTTTGGTCATTTTTTTCCCTCGTTAATAAAATACGGCAAAATCTTCTCCCATAAAAAGGGGGAAGCGTCCTATTAAATACTATCAAATAAGGGGCTTTTTGAAAAGCCTGAAAAAATGTTTTTTATGCAGTAAAAAACCCGGCCTTTGGGCCGGGTAAAATAAACCATAAAATCCTTCTTCTGCCTGCGTTAAATGGCTACTACCGCTATGCCGTATTTGTCCGCCAGGCGGGTGACGTCTTCCAAATCTAACACTAAAGTTTTTTGGGCTTCAAACGCCAGCAGCTTAAACCCGGCCTTTTTTAGGCTTTCAATGGTTCCTTTGCCAATAACCGGCAAATCAAACCGTTCATCCTGTTGCGGGCGGGCCACCTTTACCACCGCTACGGGTACGTCTTTATCAGCTGATTTTTTGTACAACTCCCCTGCCCGTAAAATGCATTTGTCCGTTCCTTCCATTCCTTCCACCGCAATAGTGGCGTTTTGGCTCACCACGCAAGTCAGCCCAATGTCCAAAGCGGAAATAGCTTTGGCTATTTTAAAACCAAAGGCGGCGGTTTGCATTTCTTGTTCAGTGGGGATTCGGCGGCTTAACACGCCTTTGCCCGGCATAAAATCTTCCAAAAATAAGGCGGAGTTGGTAAACTCTATCCCTTCTTTTTTAAATTCTTCTATCACGCGGGACAATACATACTGCGTGCCCATATTTTTTAGCGAGGCTAAAAATTTGGCTCCGCGCAAATCCGGCATTAAATTGGCAAAAATGGACGTGTGTTGCACACGCCCGGCCATCAATATTTTTTTGACACCGTGCGATTTAAAAAATTCCAGCCCGGCCCCCAACTGCCCTAAGCGCAGCAGACGAAAGGCCCCGGCTATATTTTTAAAATCTTCTTCGCGGGCGTTTCCTTTTATACCCACCACAACGGCTTCATACCCCTTTTGCACTGCTTTTTGGGCAATGTAAAGGGGCATTTTGCCTTCACCCGCGATGATGCCAATTTTTTCAGTCATTATCGTCTTCGTTTATTTTGTGTTTGGCTAAAGCCACCCCGCGGGTAGATGCACGGCAGAAATCAATCATATGCTGTACTTCTTTGCAAGGGTTGGCGGCTTCCAGTTCGGCCATAGCCTCTTCCAAGCGTTTGGTTCCGCGGAACAACGTTTTGAAGGCGCGGCGGATTTCTAAAATGGTTTCCCGGGATAAGCCAGCCCGGCGCATACCTACAATGTTTATGCCTACTAAGCGGGCGCGCTCCCCTTGGGCAATGCAGTATGGCGGAATGTCCAGCGGTAACATAGCCCCGCCCGATAGCATAGCCATCGTGCCCACACGTACAAATTGATGCACGCCTACCATACCGGACATGACTACCCGGTCTTCCACAATCACGTGCCCGGCAATACCGGTGCTGTTGGCCACAATGATGTTGTTGCCTAAGTGACAGTCGTGCGCTACGTGCGAGTTGGCCATTAATAAGCAGTTGTTTCCAATCGTGGTGGGTACGTCCAACTTAGTGGAGCGGTGGATGGTGACGCATTCGCGTATTTGGTTGCCGTTTCCCATCACCACGCGGGTGTCTTCCCCGTTATAAGATAAATCCTGCGGCATTACGCCAATAAACGCACTGGCGATAATGCGGTTTTTGTCTCCCATCGTAGTGTTTTCTATCACACAGTGGGGGCCAATAATATTGTCTTTGCCAATCACTACATTCGGGCCGATAATGGTAAAAGGGCCGATTTGGGTGGAACGGTCTATCTGGGCCGAGGGGTCTATAATTGCGGTGGGGTGAATGTTAGGCATGAAGGTTTTCTCCTAATATAAAAGTAAGACTGGCTTGCGTACATAATTTGCCGTTGACGTAAGCCTCGGCATAAATTTTGGAAATTTTCCCAAGGCGGATTATTTCTATAGGCATTTCCAGCGTGTCCCCCGGTACAACCATACCGCGGAATTTGGCGTTATCTATGCTTAAAAATAACGGCAGCCCGCCATTGGTGGCAATTTGGCTCATAATCGCTCCGCCAAATGCCTGGGAAATAGTTTCCACTATCAATACACCCGGCATAACGGGCTTTTGCGGAAAGTGCCCTTTAAAATAATATTCGTCCGGGCGAACGTATTTAATACCTACATATTTTTTTCTTTCTTCCAATACTCGTACTTCATCCACCAGTAAAAACGGATCCCGGTGGGGAATATTGGCTTCTATGTCTGCTTTACTCAATGTTTTAAGAACAGGCAAATCTAAAAAATGTTTAAGCGTGTCACGTCTTTCGCTCATTTGTCCTCCGAATTCTCTAGTAACAGTTTAGCAAAAATCACATTATGTTTGTGCCCGCCGCAGGAGCAGGTAATTTTTAAAGCGGGTAAATTTTTGCCCGTAAGGCTTAAATCACCCACTAAGTCCAATATTTTATGGCGAACCAGCTCATCCTGAAAGCGCAGTTCGTTTAAAAATTTGTCTTTGCCAACCACCACGGCATTTTCCAAGCTGCCGCCTTTGGCCAGGCCGTGTTTTTTAAGAAATTCCAGTTCTTCTTCAAACCCGAAGGTGCGGGCCGGGGCAATTTGTTCCAAATAATTTTCGGGCGTAAAGTGCACCGTGTAGGTTTGCCGCCCCACCAAAGGATGTTTGTGAATGTATTCAAAACTGATGGTTAACTGTTCGGCCGGTTCGGCAGAGTAGGCAATATTACCGCTGGAATAGGTAATTTTGCGGTTGATTTTTAAAGTGGGGCGGTCGTTTTCTAATTCCTTTATGCCCGCCTCTTGAATGGCCTTGGCAAACAACAGGGCTGATCCGTCCATAATCGGCGGTTCGGGGCCGTCCATTTCCACCAGTAAATCCGTTATGCCCAAAGCGTGCAGGGCAGAAAGGGCGTGTTCCACTGTCCACACTTCGGCGGTTTCATTTTTTAAATTGGTTCCGCGCAGGGTGGAGCTAACATTATTTGCCAGGGCCGCAATGGGCTTGGCGTTTGGTATGTCGGTACGTAAAAAAGAGATGCCATTTTCCGCCGGGCGGAAGGTCATCACGGACGCAACGCCCGTGTGCAAGCCTACGCCGCGTACGGAAACTGGTTTTTGAATGGTTTTTCTCATAAATTATTTGCCTGCCAATTTTTTTATTTTACCCAAGAGAGACAACTTCTTGGTTTGGGTTAATTGCTTTTTAAATTCTTTTATTTCTTTGTAGATTTCCGGCATTTTGCGCAAAATAGCCAATTGTTTGAAGGCTTCTTTTTGCGGCATAGCCGGGTAACCAAAGTATGTTTGCCCGGCCGGGATGCTGTTCATCACGCCGGATTGAGCACCCACTTGGGCGCGGTCGCCAATTTTCATGTGTCCGGCTAACCCCACTTGTCCGGCCAGCACTACCCCGTTGCCAATGTCTGTGGTGCCGGCTACGCCTACCTGGGCACACATAATGCTGCTCATACCTACTTTTACATTGTGCCCCACCTGCACCAAATTGTCTATTTTAGTGTTGGCGCCAATGACCGTGCTGGAAATTTTGGCCCGGTCTATACAGGTGTTGGACTGGATTTCCACATCGCTTTCTATTACCACGTTGCCAATTTGAGGTATTTTTTGGTGGCGGCCTTCGTGAAAGGCAAAGCCAAAACCGTCGGAACCTATTTTAGCCCCGGCCTGTAAGATGACAAAATCTTTTAATACACAGTCTTCCCGAATGACGACCTGCGGATAAATTAAGCAGTTCTTGCCAATTTTAACGTTTTTGCCAATATAGCATTGCGGGTAAATGACGGTGTTTTCTCCAATTACGGCGTCATCTTCCACCACGCTGTAAGCGCCTATGGTTACATTGGCGCCAATGTTTGCCGTCGGGCTGACGACGGCCGTTGGATGAATGCCAGGGGTATATTTTACGCGCAAAGAGTCCACGTATTTTAACAGCAAAATAAACGCCCATTCCGGGTTTTTGGCGTATAAAATATTACCTTTAAACGGAATTTGCTGCCCTTGGGCTTCCAGCGGCAAAATAACACAACCGGCTTTTAAATTTTGCAGGTCTTGTGCCTTTTTTAAATCTGTTAAATAGCAGATGCCGTCTTCTTTCGGCTCGTCCAGCGCGCACAGTTGGCGCAGTACAAAATTTTCATCTCCCGCGGCTTGGCATTGGGCAATGCGGGCGGCTTCTTTTAAAGTGATGTTCATAAAACCTCTTGGCCGCTTTATTTCTTGCGGTACTTTTTGGATTTTTTCAACCGGTTTATAAAATCTTTTGTGACGTTAACGGGTTGATCCCCGTACAGCACTTCATCTTTACGCACCACGGCGCCAATGTTTCTTTTTTTGGCGAAAGATTTTATTTCCGTGTAAATGTCTTTTAAAATTTCTTTTACTTCTTTTTCTTCCAACTTCAAAATTTCTTCCCGGGTGGTATATTTATAATTATCAATAAAAAAGCTTCTTTCTGCAATAATTTTTTTGTTGGCGGCAATACGGGCGGTTACGTCGTCTAATTCTTCCGGCGTATTTAGCGGAGACGTCGTCAACACTTCCGCCCCGGAAAAAATCAATCGGTTGATGATGTTGCCCAGCAGTAGCGAGTCCGCCTGCTCCACAATTTTCGGTTCAAATTCTTGCGGCTGCACCACAATACGCTCATAAAAGGGTTTTAACTGCGGTAGCTGGGCAGAAAGCATTTTGTTTTCTTCCGTCAGCGCCGCTATAATTTGTTTGGCGCTTTCTACTTCCTGTTCTTTGGCTAAAATTTTTAGGTGGATTTGTTCCTTTACCGCTACAGTGCGCGGGTGTTTATTGAAGGCTTCATCTATATCCACATAAGCCACCGTGAGGCATTTGTCTTGGTATGCAGAGAGATCCTCTTCCGTTTGGGCGGCTGGAGAAGCGTTGGAAGGAGCCCCGTTTTCTGCGGTTTCTTCGGCCGGAGTTTCTTGGGCTGCGGGTTGTGCTGGGGTTAGCGTGTTTGCGGCCGTTGGTGGATTGGTTTGCCCCTCAGCGGCTGGCACGGTGTTGGGTTCTGTAGCCGTTTGGGCAGCCGGTGCGGTGCCCGTTTCCGGCGGAAGGGGGGAGGGGGTTTCCTCAAAAGCCTGTTGTTTGGTGGATTCCGGCAAGGTGATAGGGTCTTCGTCCACCGGTTGAGTGCCGGCATCGGGCGCGGGGGCGGCGTTTTGAAACTCAGCCGAAGCGCTTTGCGCTTTAATGGCTTCCACCACGGCGGCTTCTTGCGGGGTTAAGGCTAAATCGTCGCCCCACGTGTTTCCGGCCGCCAAAGCCAACAGCAAAATTAAAACGCCGCTTTTTTTGTTCATAAATGGTTGTTTTACATCATATTAGACATATTAAAGTAGAAGTGGGAGCGGTCTTCTCCGTCTTCGTGGTTTAAACCGTAACCCCAGTCTATACGGATAGGCAGCGCCGGAGTGGTAAAGCGTAAGCCCACGCCTACGCCGGCTTTAAATTGCTTGGGATCCGGCCCTAAACTAAAGTCAATCTCGTCAAATTTGTTCCAAGAGTTGCCTAAGTCAAAGAAGAAGGCAAACTGGGCCATATTGCGCCGCCCTTCCCGTGCAATGGGGAAACGCAGCTCCGCGTTCATTACATAATACATATCTCCGCCATGTTCCGGCCCCACTTCGCCGGCGCGGTCATAACCGCGGATCGTGTCCGCCCCACCCAAGAAGAATTTTTCATACGGAGGAACTTCTTTGGTGCGTCCATACGGCTGCACAGAGCCTATTTTGTTGGATAATACAAACACAATGGGATAATTCCCTCCCACATTCAACACCGTGTAGTTAAATACGGAGCGGGCATTAAAATACCATAAGTCCAAATCCCCGGCTATCGGGCCGCCGGCTAAGGCCAGCCCAATGGAGTTGCGCCACCCGGTGGTGGGATCCCAAATATTATCGCGGGTGTCCACAGCAAAATCTGCACTGATGGTGGAAACATTGGTGTCGCCTTTTTCTATGCAGTTAGCGCCGCTGGTTCCGGCCGGGCAGACAAATTGTTCGTCAATATCGTAAATATCAATATTTTCAAACGAGTAGCCAAAACTTAACTGATAAATGTCATCATTAAAACGCGGGCCGACTTTTACGCGTCCGCCGGTGCGTTTTTCGGTATAGGCTTGGTCTTCGGTGGAGAAAGAGCGGTAACGGCGGGTGCTAAACAAGTCCACCCCTAAAGACGTGGGTTTATCATAAATCCAGGGGGTTGACCAACTGACCGTGTAATCCAAAATGTCTTCCCCAAACAGCGTTCTTAAAGACAAACGCTGCGCACGGTTTAAAAAGTTCAAGTGGTTGATGGACACTTCCCCGTACAGCCCGTCCATAGAAGACATGGCCAGCCCCGCTTGGAACATTCCCGGGCGGCCTTCCACCACATTAAAGCCTAAATCCACTTTTTGCGGGTCGGCCGTGGGTTGCAAATCCACCTGCACGTCGTTTATAAAGCCCAAATTCATAATTTTGGTTTGGCTGCGGCGGATTTTGGCCGCGTCGTATAAATCGCCGGATTTGATGGATAATTCACGCGTAAAGACGTATTTTTTAGTTTTGCCGTAGCCGGTTACGTCCACATTATCTATGTAAAAAATGTTCCCTTCCGCAATGTCAAAACGGATGTTCAGCAACCCGTCCTGTACGTTGTATTGCGGGGACACGCGGGCTTGCAGGTAGCCTTTTTCGGCATAGGCTTCCTGAATGGCGGCAACGGTGTCTTCAAAATCTTTTTGATTGTACAGCTTGCCTTGGCGATAATACACCTTTTCTTTCAGCTCTTGCGTGGTAAACACATTGCTGCCTTCAAAAGAGGTTTCGCCAAAGTCCACCTTGGGGCCTTCGGTAATGTCGTAAGTGATGGTGATGAGGGATTTGTTGTCGTTGTATTGCAGTTTGGGCTCGCTCATTATAAATTGGGCGTAGCCTTTGTCCCGTCCGTAAAGCATCATTTTTACGTAATCGCGCTGTAAATTTTGTGGTTTATACACTTTGCCCGGGCGGTTGGAGGCTTTTTTAAGCAACTTGTCGGCCGGTATTTCTTTTAACCCGTTTAAGTGTACGGCTTCCACGCGGGTGCGTTCGCCTTCGTCTATAATCAGTTTTACTTCAACGGTGTTGGTCTTTTCTACGGGGGTTACTTCGTATTTAATTTGGGCGTTTACGTAGCCTTTTTCGGCATATTTGGCTTTGATGCGGTCTAAATCCAAATCCAGCTTGGCTTGGTTAAAGGGGTCTTTTACTTTTAAAGACATTGCCTGCGTAATGGCACCTTTGCCCAAGTGTTTGCGTCCTTCGTAAGTCAGGCGGTCAAAAATGGGTTTTTCCTCCACCATATACGTAATGCGGTGGCAGGGATAGGGCTGAAAAAATTGCTTGTCTTTTTTGGTGCCGGGTATGCGGGAGATGTCCACCTCTACCTTGTCAAAATTGCCCAGGGCGGAAATGTCGTGAATGTCGTCCGACACACTGTAACGTTCGTACAAAGTGCCTTTTTTGGCGTGCGCGGCCTTGGTAACCGTTTTTTTGGAAATGTTTCTTAAACCGGTTACGTCAATTTCACAAATCATCCAAGGGCCGTTAGGGTCAACTTCTTCCAAAACCTCTTCGGCCGCAAATACCGGCTGGGCCAGCAACAACGCCGCCCCCAACCCACAGGCTGTTTTATACCAATTAATCAACACGCATCCCTCGGTTTAGCAAAAAAAGCCCGCACTAATAGAAAGCACGGGCTGATTGAATACGCAAAAAGTATGACTTATTTGGTAGGTCTGGCTGCACGGCCGCTTTTGATGCAGACGGTGCAAACATACGCAGTCTGTGCTTTGCCGTCCAACATCACTTTTTGTTTTTGCAAGTTGGGCTTAAAGCTTCTTTTTGTTCTCATGTTAGAGTGGCTGTAAGAACCGCCGGATACCGGGGCTTTGCCACACACTGCACATTTATACGCCATAGTTTCCTTCCTTATAACTGAATTAAATTTGGTCTTTATATTCTAGTAAATCCGGGACGTTTTGTCCACCCCGTTACTTGGCCGGTTCTTCTTTCGGCGGGAAGAAGCGGCTTGCCAGCACAGACAGCACCAAAATACCTACAATAACGCCCAAAGACGCTACCACAGGTATGTGCCAAAACCGGCTGATTAACATCTTTACACCTACAAAGAATAAAATGACCGAAATACCGTATTTGAGGTACGGAAATTTGGTGGCCATACCGGACAATAAGAAATACAGCGAACGCAACCCGATAATGGCAAAAATGTTGGAAGAATACACCAAAAACGTGTCCTGCGTGATGGAAAGCACGGCCGGAATGGAATCCACCGCAAAAATCAAGTCCGACATTTCAATCACCAGCACCGTGGCAAACAACGGGGTGGCAAACCATTTGCCGGCGTCTTTAATAAAAAAGTTTTCGCCGTGATAGTCGGTTTTAATGGGCATAATCTTTTTGAACAGCTTTAAAATGAAAGACTGGCTGGGGTCAAAATTGTCGTCTTCCTTTTGCAAAAGCATTTTTGCCGCGGTAAAAATTAACAGCGCGCCAAAGACGTATATCGTCCACGAAAAGGCGGAAATAAGCTTTACCCCAATAAAAATAAAAATGAACCTCATAATCACCGCACCCAAAATACCCCACAGTAAGGCCTTAGGCTGCAGGTGCGCGGGGATGGCAAAGTATCCAAAAATCATTATGAACACAAACATATTGTCCACAGACAGGGAATACTCTAACACGTATCCCGTAAAAAACTCCAGCGCGTGGTTAGGGCCTTCCACCAGCCAGATGGCTCCCCCAAACAATACCGCCAACGATACCCAAGCGCATACCATTACGGCAGCGTCTTTGATGGTTACTTTGCCGTGGTGTTTATTTAACACGGCTAAATCAATAAATAACGCGGCCAGTACAATTACCCAAAAGGCAATCCACATAGCCACGGAAACGGACGTACTAACAGGTTCCATTTAGTTTATTTCTCCACTTTTTAAGATATACATCATTATAGCAATTTAGGAAAATGAACTTTTTGTGTCTTCTATATTATGAAAAATCTCACCCCAACCGGGGCCTACGGAGGAGTTTCCCTCACCGGAGTGTCCAGCATCACCCACTCATTGGCCCGTTTATAGCCCCGTTGCCGCAAGCTAAAAGAAACAGGTATTCAAGACACAAAAAAACCCGCCAATACGCGGGATAAACAGAAAAAAGCCGAGAATGGGAGTCGAACCCACAACCTACGGTTTACAAAACCGTTGCTCTGCCAGTTGAGCTATCTCGGCAAAAATTACAATTTATTTTATCATTTTTAACGCCAAAGGCCAAACAAAACGTACAAAAAGCGGTTTTATCTATTATGGTAAAATAGTTTAAAAGGGGAAACTATGAAAAAAGCCATTCTTTTTTGTTTGTTTTTTAGTTTGTGCTTCCCAGTATGGGGGGCTGAGTGTAGTGCTCAAAAAGACCCGATGCTTTCTGTGCTGTCTTCGGAACTGATGCGTAATTTTAAAACGCTTAAAAAACAGAAACCGCCGGTATATTATATGTCTTATCAGCTGGTTGTATGGAACCAAGTGGTGGTGGATGCGGTGGCTGGAGCGTTGAAAACGTCGGACGTATCTACCGATGCGTTTGTGGATATTGCCGTGCGTGTTGGTAATATGCACACAGATAATACCCACGAATTAAAAGGGGTGTGGATGACGTATGATCAAGAGGCTTTGCGCACGGCGCTGGATGCGCAACACCGCAATGCTTTGCGCAACACCTTGTGGTTGGGTACACAAAGTGCCGTGGAGCAGGCACTGAAAGATTATAATAATGTGTTAACCAACAAACAGGTGTCTTCCGCCAGCACAGACCCGTCGGACGATTTTGTTCTGCCCCAAAAATCACTTTTTTGCCAAACGCAAAAACCGGTGGCTTATGAGCGTAAAGAAGTGGAGGAACGTTTAAAAACACTTTCAGCCTTGGTTAAAAATTATGATTTTATAGACGCTTCCAGCTTTTCTTTTGTATTAGATGAAAAAGACCGCTATTTTGTAGATAGTGTGGGCAATCTTATCCGTACGCCTTCTGCTTTGGCTAGGTATGTGATGGCTATCCAAGCGCAAACGCCGGACGGGATGGTTTTGGAACGCAATGTGTTGTATGACGGCTTTACTATGGAAGATTTTCCGTCCTTACAGCAAATGAAAGAAGATTTTGCCCAAATGGCGGACGAATTAAAACAATTACT
The DNA here is from genome assembly GCA_944324095.1 of uncultured Elusimicrobiales bacterium. Classification (GTDB taxonomy): domain Bacteria; phylum Elusimicrobiota; class Elusimicrobia; order Elusimicrobiales; family Elusimicrobiaceae; genus Avelusimicrobium. The sequence continues at coordinate 5,612 of CALUUY010000027.1, read as the reverse complement.
GCAAGCTCCGGTGGCAGAACCCTATACCGGGCCGGTTATTTTGAAAAACCGCGCCAGCGGGGTGTTCTTTCACGAAATACTGGGGCACCGTCTAGAAGGGCACCGTCAAAAAAGCGATTCGTTTGGCCAAACCTTTACCAATCGGGTAGGAAAGGAAATTGTTTCCCCTGTTTTAAACGTGAGTGATAATCCGTTGCTGTCGCATTTTAATGGGGTTCCGCTTCGCGGGTATTATTTATTTGATGATGAGGGTAATCCGGCTCAAAATGTCACTTTGATAGAAAAGGGCGTTTTGAAAAACTTCTTAATGGGGGCCAGCCCCATTAAAGGGTTTGCACAGTCTAACGGACACGGCCGTAAATCCTTAGGAAAACGTGCCGTGGCCCGTATGGGGAACACCATTATTACACCGGTAGAGTCGGTTTCGTATGATGAGTTGGAAAAACAATTGTTGGAGCAAGTAAAGAAGCAAGGCAAACCCTATGGGCTAATTATTGAAGACATTTCCGGCGGGTTTACGATGACGGAAACCTCTGCTCCCCAGGCGTTTAAAGTCAATCCGCTTTTGGTGTATAAAATCTATCCGGACGGGCATAAAGAAGTGGTGCGCGGAGTAGATTTAGTCGGTACGCCTCTGACTAGCTTTAGTAAAATAACCGCCGCGGCAGATGATTTTGCCGTATTTAACGGCGTGTGCGGGGCGGAATCCGGCTGGGTGCCGGTGTCGGCCGTGTCTCCCAGCGTTTTAGTATCAGAAATGGAAGTGGAAAAGGTGGAAAAAAGCCCCACCAAACCGCCTATTTTGCGCCCACCTTATGAGGGCAAACACGCAAAAGGAGGGAAAAAATGAGAGCGTTGCTTTTTACCTTAATGGCGTTATTGGCTACCGCCGGCGTTTGGGCGCAGGAAGATGTGTATTTCCAAGCGATGGCTGATGAATTAAACCGCACACAAAAGCAATTAAAAATTGCTGATTCTCCAAAGCCTTATTTTACGTCTTTCTGGTTAACCAGTTCCCAAGGCAGGTGGCATCACTCGTCTTGGGGGGAGTTGGTTTCTGCGGCTAATCAAGAGCCTCAAGCCGCGCGGCTTGTGGGGCGGATACATATGGTGGTAGGGGATAAGAAGGAAAACAGTCACGGCTTTTTACATTCCCGTTATTATTATGCCCCTAACGAAGTGTCGGGCCTGGGGAATGGTTATGATGCTGTGCGCTTGGGATTTTGGCGGTTGGCGGATATGGAATATCGGGAAATGTTGGAAATATATGCCCAAAAAGAAGCCTATAAACGTCAACGGCAGTTATTAGATGACTCGGCCGATTTTGCTCCTGCCAAACAAGGCGTCTTTGTGGACAGCCAGCCCGCCGCGCAGCCGTTTACAGCGCAGTATTATGATGAGTTAGTGGAGGCATTATCTGCCGAGGCTAAGAAATATCCCTATTTGGAAGACGCCACTGCATCGGTTTTGCCTCAACAGCAAACCCACTGGTATTTAAACAGCCAAGGCGGTAAAAGGCAGGTGTCTTTTTTGTGGCATCTTGTCCGGCTGAGTACGCAAATGCGCAATAAAGACGGGTTTAAACAGAATATAGAAACAGAATGGTTCTTTTTAGATGATGGTTTGCCCGCTAAAGAAGAGTTAGTGAAAAAAGCCTCGGAATTTTACCGCCGCGCCAGCGAAGGCTATCAAGCCAAAAGGGCAGAGCCGTATATAGGGCCCGTGCTGTTTAAACCGGCGGCGGCATTGGGGTTGGTGGAGTCCCTTTTTGTAAAAAACGTATCTAACACTAAACCGTTGTTACAAAGTGAGGGGGAGGATCAATCTGCTGGCGGATTTAAAGACAAAATTGGCCAGCGTGTATTTTCCGTAGGTTTTGTGGTGGAAGACAAACCCTTGCTGCGTGAGTACAACGGGCAGCGCTTGGCCGGTTTTTTACCGGTGGATGATGAAGGCGTACCGAGTGAAAACTTGCTGTTGGTAAAAAACGGCAAATTGTTGGATTTGCCTTTCAGCCGCAGTTTAACCCAAGGGCGTAAAAAAAGCAACGGGCACGCGCGTATGTCTTCTAGGCAGCGGCCCCGGGCAGGGATAACCAATTTATTTATTACTCCGCAGAAAACCTATACTCAGGAAGAGCTGGAACAGAAATTACTGCAGCGCTGCCGGGAGTTGGGGTTGGAATATGGATACATAGCGGAGGAGTGGCCTTCTAACCCGGACAATTTGCCCAATATCACGCGCATCTATGTAAAAGACGGACAGAAAGAACAAGTGTATGGCGCCCAATTAAAAAATTTAACGCCCCGCTCTTTGCGCGATATTTTAGCAGCCGGCGATGATGAAAAAACTTTTCAAATTCCGGACTCTAACTACCCCCGCCATTCCATCACATTGCCTTCTTTATTAGTGGATGAAATGGAATTAGCGCCCACAAATAAACAACCGGAACGCAAGCCGTTTGTCCCTCAACCTTAGTATTATTCATATCTAAAACCCCCGCTTGTGTTAGCAAGCGGGGGTTTTGTTTAACGTATTTTTATGGGCTAATATGGGGCCCAAATGCGCTACTAGGCGTTCCATCCCGGCGTTACTCTTAATAGCCTAGCCCGGCCCTCTCTTTAAGTGGGGGGAAAGAGCACGCAAAAAGGAGGGGCAGCTATACAAAATACGGGGCTTATAGTTGGGGGAAATATGCCCCCATAAACGGCTTAGAGGTTAAGCGTGTTTTGCGTTTAGCCAACCGTACGGGGGCTATTGGGGGCCCTGGGCTATTTGATAGCAATAGCCGGAGGCGCAAATAAGGTATCAGCAAAGCGGTGAATAAAAGTTTCTTTTTCACCTTGGCGGATTTGCTGTAAAAAGGCCTTGGCTTGGTTGTGTTGGCCGCGGGAGGAGGCGTTCATAGCCAGTACAAACAGGGCCAGTTCGTTGCCGGGGCGTTGGGATAAAATCAAGCGGGCTTGCCGGTCAGACTCATCATAGCGTTTGGCTTGGTGCAGCCATAAAGCACGGTAGGCTTCCAAATCAGGGCGGTTGGGGGCCAGTAAAAGGGCGGCGTCCAAGTCGGCCAGGGCTTCGTCAAAACGCCCTAATCCGCGGTTGGCCTTAGCGCTAAGCAGCCAAAAATCCGGGTGATCCGGCGTTTCGGACAGGGCCATAGTAATGTTGATAAAGGCGTTAGCATAGTCTTTTTGTTGATAGAAGGTTTGGGCATAGCGGGCACGGTGTACGGCAGGCGCCTGCGGGTTTAGCTGAAAGAGTTTTTCATAATAGGCACGGGCCTTGGCGTAATAGCCGGTGGCCAGATAAATTTCACCCACGCCGGCCAGCACCTCCTGGTTGTTGGGCTCCAGTGAAAGGGTGTGTTCATATAACGCCAGGGACTGGTCGTTTAACCCGGTTCTACGGTACAAACTGGCGGCTGCTAAGAGAAGAGGCACGTCATTGGGGTGAAATTCCAAAGCTTCCTGATAGGTTTCCAAGGCTTTGCTTAAATTGCCTAAATTTTCGTAACTTTGGCCCAATAAGCGGTAGGCGCGTACTTCCCGGCGCTTTACGTTTTTGGTTTTGTAAATATAGGCGCTAAGGCTGGTGATAGCCTCTTGATATTGGCCGGCGCTAAAGAGGTCTCTGGCTTGGACGTATTCCTTTTTGTCGTGCCGGGTGGTGATGTCTAACCCCAACAGGCCGGGCTGACCGGCACATCCCGCCGTTACGCACGCAGCCAATAAACCCCATATACATTTACGGTTGGTAAACATAGGCCCCCATTTTTAAAAGCATGTCTTCTTGTAAGGCTGGCAAGCTTTTGGTGGCAGAAAGGATGCCCTCTTCCCCTGCTTTGGGCAGCTTGTCCAGCTCCAGCGTGGAAATATTAAGCACGCGGTTGGTAATGACAAAATCCGCTTTCTTGGAAGACTCCTCTATCATCGCCGCCCCGCGCACGTCTCCCACGCGCAAAAAATATTCGGCAATGGTGCGCGGCGTTTGAGAAGAAAAATCCGGCGGCGTAACCGACGCTATCACGTATTGCGCCCCCATTTTGCGCAAAGTTTCCGTGGGCAGATAATCCACCACGGCCCCGTCCACCAAATGGCGGTGGCGGTATTCTACCGGCTCAAACACGCCGGGCAAATTCATACTGGCGCGTACAGCTATGGACAGCGGGCCCGAATTAAACAGTACGCGTTCTCCGGTTTTAACGTCCATTGCCGCGCAGGAAAACGGAATTTGCAGGTCTTCAAAGCGCATTTCGCCAATTTGCTCGTTAAAAAACTTTTGTAAATTGCTGGAAGACGGTAATTTTTTGGCCAGTAAAAAACGCAATAGCCCCCCTACGTTAAAATCCGGCGTGATTTTTTCCATAGTCATATGGCGGCTGATTTCCCATAACTTGGATACCGGCAGCCCCGCACTATATAAAGAGCCTACCACTGACCCCATAGACGTTCCGGTTATCATATCAATAGGCATACCGGCATTGTCTAATACTTCCAACACGCCCACGTGGGCAAACCCGCGCACCCCGCCGGCCGATAAAGCCAACCCTACGGACGGACGTTTGTTTTTGGGTAGCTGGGTAAATTCTTCCCATAAAAAATCCCGCAGGATTTCGTCATCCGTCTGCCTTCCCAGCGCCCAAGCGTTTGCAGCCGGCAAACTCATTGCCAGCAGCAGGGCTACAGTTAAAGAAAGGCATTGTTTGAGCATATAGTTTATAAATCCCGGCCGATGGCCCATTCCAGTTCCGCTTTAGCCGTTAAGTTATTGCGTATGGCGGTGTAGTAATCGCTTCCGGCTTGAAGGTAGGCCCCCAGCGCCTGCAGCGGTGCAACCCCTTGTTTGGGAGTGTTTTGGGCGCGGTTAAATAATTTGGAAATGTCCGAAAAAGCCTCCTCCCGTTGTAAAACCTCCGTTTGCCAAAATAACATATTGGCGTGGGCGGAAGATACCTGTACTTGAATTTTGTCTTCAATCGCGGCGCGGCGCAGCGTGCTTTTGGTTTGTTCCGCCTTTTTTTGGGCAGATTGGGTGGCTAAGTTATAAGAAAGAGGCAAGCGCATCGCCACGGAGATTTGCCGGTTAACGGAATCTAAATTATCATACCCTAATTGTTCATAGCTGCCGGTTAGGATAATGTCCGGGTAGCGGCGGGATAAGGCCAAATCTATGGATAAGCTATCCAGCTCCAACGCGTAAATGGCAGATTTAAGCTCCGGTCTAAATTCCATAGACCATAAGTTTAAATGCGGCAAATCCAAATCTGTTTTAACGGGTTTAAAGCTGCCCACCACTTTAACGTGGGCGTTTAATTCTTTATTTAAGGCCACCAGCATAGCCAGTTCAGCGTCTTTTAATTCTTTTAACGCGTTATTGCGTGCCCCCATCAAAGAGGCCAATTCTGCACGGGCCTGTACTTTTTCCCACGCGTTTAGCTGGAGGGCTTTATAAAAATCCTGTGCTTGCTGGGCTGTTTTTTCCGTCAGTTTTGTGTGTTCTTGAGCGTAGAGCAGGTTAAAAAATGCTTTTTTAATGTTTAATACAACGGCATTTTTTACCGTATCGTATTTGCTTTGGGCTTGCTTTAAATTGGCTTTTGCCATTTTTAA